>JAJYLV010000005.1 GCA_021787445.1 Chloroflexota bacterium
GGCATCGTGTCGTTGAGCCAGCCGTGCGGCATGCTCGCGAAGACGCGCATGCGGTAGCTCTTGCGCGCGTCCTCGAACGCGCCGCGGATGCGGCGCACGTTGTCGATCGAGATGACGTGGTCGGCCTCGCCGAAGGCGAAGAAGAACGGCGCCTGCGCGTCGCGCACGAGGTCCGGCATGCCGCGCGGCTGCAGCGCCCCGGCCGCCCAGTCCGAGTCCTGCGAGGCCCCGTAGAAGACGCCGCACGCGGCGAGGTCGTTGCGCTCCGCGCTCACGACCGCGGCGTAGCGCCCGCTCTGGCACACGCCGACGAGCGTGATGCGCCGCGCGTCGACGCGGGGGAGCTCCTTGAGGGCGTCGATCGTCGTCCCGACGACGCGGGCGACGTCGCCGTCGGGCAGCGTCGCGCGCACGTCACCGCGGCGGAGCGCCTCCTTGTCGCCCGTCCAGGTCGAGAAGAGGTCAGGCGCCGCGCCGACGTAGCCCTCCGTCGCGGCCTTGGCGGCGAGGTCGAGGGTGTGCTGCACCAGCCCGTAGCGCTCGTGCAGGAAGATGAGCGCGGGCGCCTTCGCGGTCCCCGACGGCTCGAAGAGGTGTGCTTCGACGCCGTCGCGGCGCACGATCCGGTCGGCCATGCTTTGTGACCCTCCCACGATCGATCTCGCGGCCCGGACGTGCGGGGCGCGTGTTCTATAACACGATCCCGGAGTGGGAATGGATCCGTTCCTCGTCATGGCGAAGGCGCCCGGTCCGCTGTGCAACCTCGACTGCGGCTACTGCTACTACCTGTCCAAGCGCGATCTCTTCCCCGGTGCGACCGCGTTCGCGATGACCGACGAGGTCCTCGAGAGGTACGTCCGCTCGTACATCGCCGCGAGCCCCGGCCCGACGGTGGAGTTCGTGTGGCACGGCGGCGAGCCGACGCTGCGCGGCCTCCCCTTCTATCGGCGCGCGGTGGAGCTGCAGCGGCGGCACCTGCCCGACGGCTGGACGTGCGCGAACGATCTGCAGACGAACGGCACGTTCATCGACGACGAGTGGGCGCGCTTCTTCGCGGAGGAGCACTTTGCGGTCGGCCTCAGCCTCGACGGCCCCGCCGACGTCCACGACGTCTACCGGCGCGACAAGGGCGGGCACGCGACGCACCGCCGCGTCATGAACGCGCTCCGCGTGCTGCGCGAGCACGGCGTCGATCCCGACATCCTGTGCACGCTCAACGCGGCGACCGCCGCGCGGCCGCGCGAGGTCTACCGCTTCTTTCTCGACAACGACGTCCGCTGGCTGCAGTTCCTCCCGGTCGTGCAGCGCGCGCCCGATCGCGGCGTGTCCGAGGCCTCGGTCTCGTCCCGAGCGTTCGGCGAGTTCCTGTGCACCGTCTTCGACGAGTGGGTGCGCCACGACGTCGGCCACGTCGGGGTGCAGAACTTCCTCGAGTGCCTCTTCGTGTGGAGCGGACACTCCGCGAACATCTGCATCATGTCCGAGGTCTGCGGGAACGTCGTCGCGATGGAGCACGACGGGAGCGTGTACTCATGCGACCACTTCGTCGACCCGGCGCACCGCCTCGGCAGCGTCATGACCGACGACCTCGGTGCCCTCGTCCGCTCGCCGGCGCAGCTCGCGTTCGGCGCGGCGAAGCGGGACGCGCTGCCGCGCCAGTGCCGCGAGTGCGCCGTCCGTCCGCTGTGCAACGGCGGCTGCCCCAAGGACCGCTTCGTCGCGGCCGCCGACGGCGATGGTGGCCTCAACTACCTCTGCGAGGGATACCGCGCCTTCTACGAGCACACCGCTCCGTACATGAAGCGCATGGCCGAGCTCGCGCGGGCGGGGCGCAAGGTCGCCGTCCTCATGGACGAGCTGCGCGAGCGCGAGGCCGGCGAGGAGGTCCGCTGGCAGGCGGCCTCGCGCAACGATCCGTGTCCCTGCGGCAGCGGGAAGAAGTACAAGCGCTGCTGTCTTCCGACGCGGCGGCCGCGCTGACGCGCGCTACCGCGCGGCTGAAAGAGCGCTCAGCTCGCGGCGCGGGAGCGGCGCCAGTGCGCGCGCACGATCGACTCGCCGATGGTGTCGCGCAGCTCGACCGCATCGAGCGCGTCGTGCATGTAGCCGACGGCGCCGAGGCCGAGCGCGCGCGAGCCTTCCCGCGGACCGGTCCCGATGCCCAGGACGAGCGTCGGCGTGTCGCGCAGGAGCGCGCGCGCGGCGTCGATGTCGGCGCGCGAGTAGACCGCGAGCATCACCAGGGGCATGAGGCTCACGTCGCCGAGCTCCGCCGCCGACGGCACGCGCCAGACGCCCATCGGGAGCCCGAGCGAGCGGATGAGGTCGAATGCGGCGCCGCACTCGTCGACGAGGGGCAGGCAGTCGAGGCACATGTCGTCACCCACCGGCCGCCTAACGGCGCGCTCCGTGACGCGTTGAGCGCGCGCTCCGACCGCTACCGATCCGCTACCGGGTCAGGGGAGGACGTCGACCGTCGCGGTGAAGGGCACCGCGATCTGGATGCAGGCCTTGCCGCTGGGGCACGGCACCGTGCCGGTGGCGTGGATCGTCGAGGTGCCGGCGGACTTGGCGTCCCAGATCGCCTGGGTGCCGCGGACGAGCATGTAGTTCTCGGGCAGATGCCGCGCCAGGACGACGCCGTCGGGCGCCTCGAGCGTCCACGCGTACTGCTCGCCGAGGGCGATCTGGACGCGGTCGCCGACGTGAGCCGTGACCGTGCGCTTGTCGTCGGCGGTCGTGACCATGACGACGTGGGCGGTCGGCGCGGGCGTCGTGGCCGGCGTGGCCGTCGCCGTCGGGGCGGGGCCGCCCGACGCCGCGCCGCCGCAGGCCGCGAGGACGAGCGAGAGGGCGAGCAGCGCCGCGCGGACGCCGCCTTCCGTGCCCGTACGTTCCACACCCCTCTAACGCGCCGGGGCCTCCGCGGGTTCCCCGGCCCTCTTCCTTTCGGAGCAGCCGGGGGCTAGGCTTTCCCGCGGACAGAGGGCGCCCGGATGCGGCAGGAGCGGAACTACCTGCTCGCGTGCCTCGGCGTGTTCGCGGCTTACGTCGTCAGCGGGAAGCTCGGCCTCCAGCTGGCGCCGGCGAGCGCGAGCGCGACCGCGGTGTGGGCGCCCGCGGGCGTCGCCCTGGCTGCCCTCATCCTCTTCGGCCCGCGCGTCTGGCTGGGCGTCTTCGCCGGCGCGTTCGCCGTCAACGTCGCGCTCACCGGCGATTCCTACTCCTCGCTCATCATCGCGGCCGGCAGCACGCTCGAGGCGGCGGCCGCGGCCTTCCTCGTCGTGCGCTTCGCGAGCGGCAGGCGCGCCTTGATGCGCGTCGGGTCGATCCTCCGGTTCAGCGCCGTCGCCCTCGGCGCGCCGCTCGTCGGCGCGTCGACCGGTGTCCTCACGCTCGTCCTCACCGGCCACGCCCCCTGGCCGAGCGCGCTCCCGCTGTGGACGACGTGGTGGATCGGCGATGCCGCCGGCGGTCTCGTCGTCGCACCGCTCCTGCTCGCGTGGGCGAGCGGCGTGCCGTCGATGCGCGCCCCGCGGGAGCTCCCCGGGGCCGTGCTCCGCTACGGACCGCGCGGCGGAACGGCGGTCGTCGCCTGCGTCTCGATCCTCACCGTCCACGGAGTGGCGGGGGTGGGGCACGGCAGGCTGCCGGACGTCGACCTCGCGCTCCTCGCCGCCGCGTCGGCCGCGGCGGTGGGCGGCGTCATCGCGGTATCGCGGCTGACGGCTCCGTATCAGAGCTTGCGCATCGCCGCGAGCGCGACCGCGAGCGCGGAGAGCACGGTGAGGAAGGCGCCGACCGACGCGAACGCGGCCGCGATGCCGACGGCGCCCGCGAGCGCCCCCAGGGCGGGAGCGGCGACCCCGCCGATGGCCGCGAGGAGGTAGTAGGTCCCGAGGACCGTCGCGCGCCGCGCGTGCGGCGAGCTCTCGGCGACGAGCACCTCGGTGACCGTGGTGCGGATGCCGGCCGTGAGGCCGATCACCGCGAGCGGCAGCGCGACGAGCGCGGTCGGCGTGGCGGTGAAGACCCACATCGCCGGACCCAGGACGCCCAGCCCGATCGCGATCACGGTCCGCCGCCCGATGCGGTCGGAGAGCCATCCCCCGAGGAAGGGACCGACGACGCCGGCGGCCTGGGGGACGGCGAAGAGCGCCGCCGCCGCCGCCGGGTCGAGGCCACGCGCGTCCACCAGGTAGATCGCGAGGAAGGCGAGCGTCGCGGCGTACACGACCTGGAAGGCGACCGACAGCGTGACGACGCGTCCGAGCGCGCGGAAGACGTCGAAGACCTCGCGCGTCGCGGCCAGCCACCCGCGGCCGACGCGTGCCGCGGGCATCCCCGCGGGGGCGACGATCCACACGGCGATCCCGCACACGATGGGCACGGCCGCGGTCCACAGGTACGCCGAGCGCCACGCCTGCTCGGGCGCGAGGGCGCTCGCGAAGAACGCCGCGATGAGGGGGGACGCGAACACCGCGAGGCTCCCGCCGGCGGTGTGGATGCCCATCGCGGTGCCGCGGGTCCGGTCGGGGAAGGCGCGCGACAGGATCGCGACCGCCGGCGCGTGGTACGCGGCCGCGACGATGCCCATGCCGACGAAGAGCGCGAGGACCTGCCAGTACTGCCCGGCGAGGGCGAGCGCGACCGCCGCCGCGCCGACGAGGACGAGGCCGGCAGCGAGCACGACGCGCGAGCCCAGGCGGTCGGCGAGGATGCCCAGCGGCGCGTTCGCGAGGCCGAGGCTGATCGTGTACGCGGACACGACCAAGCCGGACTGCGCGTACGACAGCGCGAACGTGTCGCGGATGAGCGGGAGGAGGGGGTTGAGCAGCGTCGTGACGACGTGCTGCATGAAGTGCGCGACGGAGAAGCCGGCGACGAGGGCGCGTCCGCGTCCGCCGCGGATCCGCAGCAGATCGGGTGTGCCGTCGGCGAGGATCTCGGCCGGCGCGGGGCCGATCCCGCTCACAGCCGAGCGAGCTCCTCGAGCGACATGCCGAGGAGGACGTTGTCGATGAGCCGCGCGCGCCCGACGCGGCACGCGAGCGAGACGACGGCGCGCTCGGCGTGCCCGTCGATCTCGCGCAGCGTCACGGGGTCCGCGACGGACACGTACTCGGGCGTCCCGGCATCGCTCGCGACGACGCGCACGGTCGCGCGCAGCCGAGCCGCGTCGCGCGTGCCCCGCGCCCACTCGTCGCGCGCGGCGAAGAGCCCGCGCGAGAGCGCCACCGCGCGGCGGCGCTCATCGGGCGTGAGGTAGGCGTTGCGCGACGAGCGCGCGAGGCCGTCGGGCTCGCGCACGATCTCGAAGGGGACGACGCGGATCCCCATCGCGAGGTCGCGGACCATGGTCTGGATGACCCGCAGCTGCTGGAAGTCCTTGTGGCTGAAGTACGCGCGCGCCGGCCGCACGATCCCGAACAGCTTCGCGACGACGGTGCACACGCCGGCGAAGTGACCCGGGCGCGCCGCGCCCTCGAGGCGCGACGCGACGTCGCCCGGCACGACCCGCGTGTCGTCGCCCGGCGGATACATCTCCTCGACGGTCGGGACGAACACCGCGGCGCACCCGGCCGCCGCGAGGAGCTCGAGATCCGCGGACTCCGCGCGCGGGTACGTCCGGTAGTCCTCGTTCGGGCCGAACTGCGTCGGATTGACGAAGATCGAGGCGATCGCCGTGCCCTCGCGCGCGGCGCGCTCCGCGAGGCCGCGGTGACCGCCGTGCAGCGCGCCCATCGTCGGGACGAGCCCGACGTCGCCCGCCGCGCGATGCCACTCGCGCACCGCCGCGATCGTGCGGATCACCTCCACGGTGCGCACCCCGGGAGCGCGGACCGAGGGATCAACTAGAGCCCGCGCTTGGCGCGGTACGCGGGGACCGTGATCATCGGGGGCCGCTCGATCGCCGCGATGTCGTGGACCTCGAGGTGCATCCCGCCGTCCTCAGGACGGATCAGCTTCATCGTCGAGTTGGCATCCTCCCACAGCCGCTCGCCGCGCGCTTCCCCGACGCGCCTCATCGCCACCTGCAGGATCTCGAACGCCATCTTCGACAGCGCGTACAGGCTCTGGTTCCGGTGGATCCGCTGCTTCATGTCGACCTGCGCGATGCGCTCGAGGCCGACGCGCTGGAGCGTGTCGATGAGCAGGCCCGTCTCGACGCCGTAGTGGCCGAAGAAGGGCAGCTGCTCGAGGAGGCTCCGACGCCCGCCCTGCTCGCCGGAGAGCGGCTGGACCATCCCCGAGAGCTCCGGGAAGAAGAGGTTGATGATCGGGCGGGCCGTCAGCTCGGTGACGCGGCCGCCACCCGCGGCCTGGATCTCTGTCCCCACGTGCAGCGGCCGCTGGTAGAAGGCCTTCACGAACTGGATCTCGGGGCGGAGGAGGAGAGGACCGAGGATCCCGTACACGAACTTCGGGTGGAAGCCCGTCACGTCGGTGTCGACCCACACGATGAGATCGCCGCTCAGCACGTAGAGGCTCTTCCACAGCGCCTCGCCCTTGCCGGGATGCGCGCCGAGCTCCGGAAGGACGCGCTGGTGCACGTGGACCGGGACGCCCTCCGCCCGAGCGATCTCCCGCGTGCGGTCGGTGCTGTCCGAGTCGATGACGACGAGCTCGTCCACCAGGGGGAAGCGCTCCACCAGCCGGGAGCGGATGGCACGGATGATCCGCCCGATCGTGGCCTCCTCGTTGAGGGCGGGGAGGCCGACGGAGATCCGGAGGCCCTGCCTCTCCTTCGCGTCGACGAGCCGTCGCAGGTCCGCGAACTCGGCGCTGGCGAACGTGTTCTCGGCGAACCAGCGGTCGACGATCTCGCCGATCGCGCGGCTGCGCTGCGTGCGGTCCACCGGCAGCTCGACGTGGGGGAGGAAGGCGGTGGAAGCGACGGGCGTGCGCGTGCGCACGATGACCGCGGGCTTGCCGGCGCGCATGATCGCCGCGCCGACGGGGCCGACCTGGTCGTTCGCCCCCTCGCGCGCGGTCGCGCCGAACACGATCGCGTCGTGCCGCTCGAGCTCCTCGGCGATGACGGCCGCGGGGTCGCCGCTGCGCGAGACGAGCTGCTCCACGCGCTCGTCGAACGCTAGGTCGCCGACGCTCCGGTAGATGCCGAGGGTGCTCCGGCGGCCTGGATCGCTGACGTGCAGGAGCGTGACGGCGGCGTTCCGCCCGCGTGCCAGCCCGACGGCGAGCTTGACCGCGAGCTGCGCGTAGCGGCCGCCGCGGACGGGCACCAGGAGACGCCGCGCGCGAGCGAAGGAGCCGCGCACGACGGCCACGTCGCAGGGCGGCTCGCGCATGATCGCGTCGAGGGTCGTGCCGAGGAGGTCCCAGCCCGAGCGGCGCCACCCGATGAGGAGCAGGTCGGGAGCGCCGCGGCCGACGGCCTCGACGACGGCGTCCCAGCCGCGGCGCGCGACGGTGACGAGGGTGCGCGGCGGTCGCGGTGCGCCGCGCGTCTCGGAGGCGATGAGGTCGAGCTCGCGGCGGCGCGCCCGCACCCGCGGCTGCTCGGTCGCGAGCGAGCGGCCCACGCTCACCTCGATGACCGACGCGAGCGTGACCTCGCCGTCGCCGGCCATCGCGACGGCGAGGTCGGCCAGGTGCCGGTCGCGCTCGAGGTCGGCGAGCAGGACGAGGACGTTCATCCGAGCATCGCCCGGATCGCCGCTGGCAGCACGCGCGGCCACGCGTGCTGTTTCGCGCGGCGGCGCAGGCGCGCGACCGGATCGGATCGCAGGCGCCGCGCCACGGCCGCGGCGAAGGCGCGTCCGTCGGCCGCCGTATCGACGTACGTCGCCGACGCGCCGGCCACGGCGCGGAGCGTGGGAAGGTCGCTGCACACGACGGGGACGCCGTGCGCGCCCGCCTCGAGCATCGGGATGCCGAATCCCTCGCTCTCGCTGGGCAGGACGACGGCGTCGGCGAGCGCGTAGAGGTCGGCCATGACCCGGTCGCTCGCCCGGACGCCGAGGTCGTGGAGGAGGTGCACGCCCCGCGTGCGCCGGGCGCGCCGCGCGAGCTCGCGCGCGTACTCGCGGTTCGCGACGTTGTGCGGTCCGGGCGAGCCGGTCACGACGAGCGCCGCGGACGGATGCGTCGATCGGAGAGCGGCGAGGGCGTCTATGGCGACCTCGATCCGCTTCCGGCGCGTCAGCCTCGCCGGAAGCAGCAGGAGCGGGTCCGCCTCGAGCAGGCGCAGCCGCTCCGCGAGGCGCGCCCCCGCGGCCGAAAGGCCGAGCCGCGCGGGAATGTCGATGCCGTTCGGGACGACGCCGATCCCGCGCCGCGGCACGCGGAAGAGCCGCGCGAGCTGGCGCGCGCGCTCCTCCGAGACGGCGACGTAGCGGACGCCCGGGATCCGTCGCGCGACCAGGTCCCATGGATCCCCCGCGTGACGCTCCGCCGCGTAGCGCGGGTCGAGCCACGCGATGTCGTGCGTCCAGGCGACGACCTGACCCGGCTTCGGCCGCGCGAGCGCGGCGATCGCCTCCGCGAGCGCCAGCGACTTGTGCATGGTGAGCACGTTGTGGACGACGACGCGGTCGGCAGCCGCCACGTGCGGCGCGATCGCACGGACGAGGCGCGCGACGAGGCGCGCGTGCTCGGCCGTCACGCGTCCCGCGGCGAGCGCACGCAGGTCGCGCAGCACGGCCGGGTGCGTCGAGGAGACCTCCGGGATGCGCACGAGCCGCACGCCCGGCGGGACGGCACGCCCGCGCCCGGCGACGATCGTGACGCGCGCGCCGGCGTCGAGCAGCCCGCGCGCGTGCGCGGCCATGACCTGCTCGACGCCGCCCAGGACGGAGGGCGACGTGTAGTGGAGGAGGAGGACGCGGGTGCGGGCCGTCATGCCTCTAGGCGCTGGCGAGCTCCCGCTCCGATCTCTCACGCTCTCTCTCCGCGCGAACGAGGCGTTGTCCTCCGCCCTGCACGATGACCCCTCTCCGCGTCCGCGACACCCGGAAGCTCAGCTTCGCGTCGCCGACGCGCATGTCGTCCACGGTGATCCACGGCAGCCACCCCGGGAGCGCCGGATCGACGACGAGCTTGCCGTCGAGCCGAGGCTCGAGACCCATGAGGGTCCGCAGGCAGAGGAACACGACGCCCGCCGACCACGCCTGTGGGATGCACGCGACGAGGTAGTCGGCCGGGCGCGACGAGAAGCGCAGGTCGCGCGGGAACCCGCAGAAGAGCTCCGGCAGGCGCGCGTCCGGGAAGCGCTTCCCGGCCTCGAAGAGCCCCTCGATGACCGCCGTCGCCTCCTCGCGGTATCCGTAGCGCGCGAAGCCCTCCGCGATGAGCGCGTTGTCGTGTGGCCACACCGATCCGTTGTGATAGCTCATCGGGTTGTACGTCGTGTAGCGGCTGGAGAGGGTGCGGATGCCCCAGCCGCTGAACAGGTCGGGCTGCATGAGCCGTCGCACGACCATGCCGGCGCGGTCGGCGTTGGCGACGCCCGACCACAGGGCGTGCCCCGCGTTGCTCGTGACGGCGCGCACCTGCTCCTTGTGCGCGTCGAGCGCCTGCGCGTAGCAGCACTCGTCCTCCATCCAGAAGTCCCGCTCGAAGCGCTGGGCGAGCTCGCGCGCTTCGCCGCGCAGTCGCTCGGCGCGAGCGCGGTCACCGTCACGCTCGTAGAGCGATGCGAGCGCGGTCTTCGCGGCGTACACGTACCCCTGCACCTCGACGAGAGCGGCCGGGAGATCCGCCGCGCGGCCGTCGGCGTACGAGAGCGACAGCGCCGAGTCCTTCCACCCCTGGTTGCGCATCTCGCTCTGCTGCCGGCCGTACTCGACGTAGCCGTCGCCGTCCGGATCGCCGTACTCGCCGTCGCACCACTCGAGGGCGCGCTCGGCCGCGGGACGCAGCTCGCGCCACAGGTCGCGGTCGCCCGTCCACTTCACCGTCTCGGCGACGAGGAGGGCGAAGAGCGGGGTCGCGTCCACGGAGCCGTAGAAGGGGCGGTGGGGGATCTCGCCGAGGCGCGCGAGCTCGCCGCGCCTCAGCTCGTGGAAGATCTTGCCGGGCTCCTCCTCCGTCGCCTCGTCGACCTTCGTGCCTTGCCACGCGGCGAGGAGGCGCAGCGTCCCGCGCGCGATGTCCGGGCACCACGACAGCGTCTGATAGGCGCACACCAGGGCGTCGCGTCCGAACGGCACCGCGTACCACGGGATGCCCGCGGTCGGGAACGGCCCGGTGTCGTCGAACTCGAGCAGGGCGCGGATGTCGAGCGCGCTGCGTTGGATGAGACCCTCGTTCAGCGTCTCCGAGCTCGTCCGGATGCGCGTGCATCCGCGGAGGAAGCGCCGGTAGCGCGCGTTCAGCTGGTCGAGCGCTTCGTCGAATCCGGGCGGCCCCGCACGCTCCCCGGTGCCGTTCTCCTTCGGCACGATGCTGAGCTCGATCATGAGGACGCCCTGCGGCGGGAGAACGCGCCGATAGCGCACGGACTCCGCGTCGCGCTCGTCGGGGCCCGGGCGCAGAGAGATCTCCGTCGTGCGGCGCACGCCGTCGCGCCCGAGCCGCTCGAAGACGAGAAGGTCGTCCTCCCAGCGGGACGGCGCCGCGACGACGTCGGCGTCGCCGATCCTCCGGTAGCCGCGGACCGCGAACATGTCCGTGAAGGTCGCCTCGAAGCGCAGCTCGAGCTCGAGCGGCACCTCCTTCGGCGTCGCGTTGAGGATCCCGATCCGCTCGCGCAGGCCGTCCGCGAGGTAGCGCGTGCGCCGGATCGAGAGCGTGTCCTGGGCGTGGCGCGCCGTGCCGATCTGGGCGCCGGACGCCTGCATGAGCTGGAACGCGGCGACGTAGTTCTGCTCGTGGTTGGTCGACAGCAGGAGCGGGCGCTCCGCGTTCACGCGCAGCGTGAACCCCGAGAGGTACTGCGTGTCGTGGTAGTAGAGGCCGAGCGGCGTCCGCCGTCCGATCGGGATGCTGCCGTCGTCCTCCGTGACCAGGACGAGAGAGTCCTCCTTGAGCGAGACCGTCATGCGGCGGGCCAGGCGGCCACCAGGTACGCCTTGCGCTCCTCGAACGCGACGGCCTGCTCCTCGACGAGCCGCTCCGATGCGGACGTCGTCATGTCGCGAGCGTCGGCGATGAACGCCGCGACGCGCCCGAAGTACAGCGGGACGAGCGCGAGCACGACGGCGTCCGTTCGCTCCGGACGGCGCGCCGACGCGGCGAGCAGGTCGTACACGATCGTCGTCCACATCTCGCCGGCGAGCGAGTGCGGCACGTCCTCGTCGAGCGCTCGCCGCACCGCCGCACTCGCCTCGGGCGAGAGCGCATCGCGCCATACCCCGGCGTGCTCCGCCGCGCCCGCGCGCAGCTTGCGCACCAGGAGCGCGGCGTCGGCGCGGACCTCCTCCGGCTCGACGGCGCGCGCCTCGCCCACGACGGGCACCTCGACCGAGCCGGTGGCCGCTCGCCACGCCGGCGTATTCGACCG
The DNA here is from genome assembly GCA_021787445.1 of Chloroflexota bacterium. Lineage (GTDB taxonomy): Bacteria > Chloroflexota > Limnocylindria > P2-11E > P2-11E > JACPOT01. The sequence goes on from JAJYLV010000005.1 coordinate 11,468, forward strand.
CGCGAGGCGGAAGGCGGTCCCGACGACCTGACGGAACATCGGGCCGAGGTCCGCGCCGGGGTCCTTCGGGTCGTGGATCTTCGCGCCGAGATACGCCTGCGCCAGGCGCGCTCCGCGGACGAGCGCCGTCGTCGTCATGTAGATGTCTATCCCGAATCTCGCGATGTCAGTGGACCACACCTGGTCCGCGGGGACGAAGGCACCCCCGCCCAGGAACCGACGGGCGAGGTCCCCCGAGAACGCGAACTCGCCGCCGATGGGCTGGCGCACCCGCTTGCCGTACAGCGCGCGCGTGAGCGGATAGGCGATGGTGTTCGTGATCGTGCCGTCGTGCTTGTGGCGCGCGTACAGGGGCGTGACGTAGTCGACGCTGCCCGCGACGACGGGCGCGAGCAGCCGCTCGATCCACTCCGGCGTGATGCTGCGGAGGTCGCTGTCGACGACGGCGCACGCGCGCACTCCGAGCATCTCCGCGGCCTCGAACACGGCCCGGAACGCCGAGCCCTTTCCCGGCGGCCCGACGTACGCCCCGACGACCGCGGGCATGCCGTCGAGGGCCTCGCTGAGCCGGTCGGGCGTCCTGTCGTCCGACCCGCCGTCCGCGTTGACGACGACGCCGCGCAGCCGCGGGAACGAGCGCCGCAGGCCCTCGACGACGGTCCGCGCGACATGCCCGATCGTGGCGGCATTCCGGTAGCTGGGGATCCCCACGAGCAGGTCGGCGCGCCCGATCCGGTCGATCGCGTCGGTCATGCGCCTGTCGAGTCCGGTCGCGTTCGGCATCCGCGCCTCCGAGCGAACGTTCCCCGACCCTCTTCCCCGCGCGTGAGCGCGCACTGGCGCGCTCCGCGATGATACGAGCGCAGTGCTCCAAGCCCTCGAGGCGGTCCTCATCCCGTTCCTCGAGTCGCTGTACACGAGCGCCGGCTACGCGGGCGTCGTCGTCGCGATGGCGATCGAGAGCTGCGCGATCCCTCTCCCGAGCGAGGTCATCCTTCCGTTCGCGGGATGGATGGTCGCCCGCGGCACGATCGAGCCCGCGACCGGGGCCCCGTGGTCGTACTGGGCCGTCGTCGCCGCCGGTATCGTCGGGAACACGATCGGCTCGCTCGCGTCGTACGGGATCGGGCGCGCGGGCGGACGCCCGCTGCTCGAGCGGTATGGCCGGTATGTGCTCATCAGCCGGCACGACCTGGACCTGGGGGACCGCTGGTTCGGGCGCTGGGGCGAAGCGACCGTCTTCTTCTCGCGCATGCTCCCGGTCGTCCGCACCTTCATCTCGGTGCCCGCGGGCGTCGCGCGGATGCCCCTGTGGCGTTTTCTTCTCTTCTCCGTCGCGGGCGCGCTGCCGTGGATCATGCTCCTCGTCTGGGGCGGGACCGTCCTCGGCGCGAACTGGGAGACGCTGCGCAACGCGATGCGCGGGCTCGACTACATCGTCGCCGCCGCGATCGTCGGGCTCGTCGCTCTCTTCGTGTGGCGCCACCTGAAGCGGGCGTAGCGTGGCGCGGATCCTCACGCTCCTCGGGGACCTCGACACGCGCCTCTTCCTCGCGGTGCAGGTGTCGCGCAGCGCCGCGACCGCCATCCTCGCGGTCGGCCTCGTCGCGGCGAACGCGCTCGGCGCGGTGTGGTGGGCCATCGGCCTGGCCGGGCTCCGCGCCCGCGGGCTCGGCCGGCGCGGCTGGACGATCGTCCTCACCATCGCGCTCGGCCTCGTGCCCGCGCGGATCGCCGCGGGCCTCCTCGGTCTCGCGCTCCGGAGGCCGCGGCCGTTCGACGCGATATCCGGTGTGGTCACGCTCGTCCCGCGCCCGCACGATCCGTCGTTCCCCTCGAGCGACGCGGCGGCCGCGTTCGGGGCGGCGGTGGCCCTGGGATACGCGCTCCCGAGGCTCCGCTGGCCCGCGATCGTCATCGCGGCCGGTATCGCGCTCGCGCGCGTCGCCGTCGGCGTCCACTACGTGGGCGACGTTCTCGCCGGCGCGCTCGTCGGCACCGCCTTCGGCGTCGCCGCCCCCCGTGCGGCCTCGCGGATCCTGCGCGCGCTCCCGTGGACGATCTACGTCGTCCCGCACACGCACTGGGACCGCGAGTGGTACGACCGATTCGAGGCGTATCGCGCGCGCCTCGTGCGGATGGTCGGGAAGCTCCTCGACCTTCTCGAGCGCGACGAAGCCTTCACCGCGTTCACCTTCGACGGCCACGCCATCTGGGCCGAGGACCACCTCGCCGTCCGTCCCCAGGACCGGCCGCGGATCGAGCGCCTCGTGCGCTCCGGCCGCCTTCTCCTCGGTCCGTGGTACGTGCTCGCCGACTACCTGCTCGTCTCCGGGGAGTCGATCGTGCGCAACTTCCAGGAGGGGCTGCGCGTGTCCGGCGAGCTGGGGCGCGCGATGCGCGTCTGCTACGTCGCGGACCCGTTCGGCCACCCGGCGCAGATGCCGCAGATCGTCCGCGGCTTCGGCTACTCGACGTACGTCTTCGCTCGCGGCGTCGGAGACGAGGGCGAGGAGCTCGGGAGCGAGTTCCAGTGGGAGGCGCCGTCAGGAGATCGCGTCGTCGCGTCGCATCAGGTCGCGCACTACTCGAACGCGATCGCGCTCGTCGGCGAGGGCGACGAGACGGCCGCCTCGCTGCGCCTGCGCGTGCGGCGTGTCCTGCCCGCGCTCATGTCCGCGACCGTGCCGTACGCGCAGAGCTCGTCGCTGCTCTTCATGGCCGGCGACGACCACGTCGAGCCGTACGAGCGGCTGCCCGAGGCGGTCGCGGCCATCCACGCGGCGCAGCCACGTTCGCAGGCACGCATCGCCGGCCTCGAGGAGTTCGCGGCGGCGATCAGGCGCCCGCCGGGGATCCTCAGCGGGGAGATGATCGCGGGGAAGTACCGCCCCATCCTCCGCGGCGTGAACTCGACGCGGGTGTGGATCAAGCAGGCCAACGCGGAGTGCGAGCGGCTCCTCCTCGAGCGCTGCGAGCCGCTCGACGCGCTCGCCGGCGGCGTGGCGCGCGAGCGCATCCGTTCGCTGTGGCGGACGCTCCTGCAGAACCATCCGCACGACTCGATCTGCGGCTGCGGCATCGACGCCGTCCACGACGTCGACATGCCGCCGCGCTTCGACCGCGTCCGGCGCGAAGGCCTCGAGATCGCGGCCGAGCTCGCGTCGCGCCTCGCCGGCGCGGGCGACGGCACCGTCGTCTGGAGCTCGCTGCCGTACGAGCGCCACGCCGTCGTCGACGTCGACGGTGCGGCCACGCTCGTCCGCTGCGCGGGGCTGGGCGTCGCGCCGCTCGCGCGCGCCGAGGGGCGGCCGGTGACGTCGCCCGCGGACGGCGTCCTCGAGAACGGCCGCCTGCGCGTGGAGGTGGCCGCGGATGCGACCTTCACGCTGGTCGACCTCGCGACCGGCGCGCGCTGGCAGCGGCAGAACGTGCTCGTCGACGAGGGCGACCGCGGCGACGGATACACCTTCTCCTATGCGGGTCCCACGGTCGCGGGGGCGGCGCTCCCGGGAACGCGTGCGACGCGCGTCGCCGGCGACCGGGGGACGGTCACGGTCGAGACGCTCGTCCGCGTCCCCTCCCGTCTCCGGGACGACCGCTTCGCGCGCGTGCCCGAGACGGTCGACTGCCCGCTCCGCGTGTCGGTCTCCCTGGACGCGGAGACGGACCGCGTCGACGTCGTGTGCGAGCTCGACAACCGCGCGCGCGACCATCGGCTGCGCGCGGAGTTCGAGACGCGGACGCGGACCCTCACCCACCACGTCGGCGCCGCCTTCGCGATCCTCGAGCGGCCCGATCGCGTTCCGCCGCGCCCGGGCTGGGTCGAGCCGCCCACGCCCGAGCGCTGCGTGCACGACCTCGTCGCGGTGCGTGGCGCGACGGCGGGACTCGCCGTCGGCGTCGACGGCATCCGCGACTACGCGGTCTTCCGCGACGGCGCGGCGATCTCGATCACCCTCGTCCGCTGCGTGGGGTGGCTTTCGCGCGGCGACCTGCCGGAGCGAGAGGTCCATGCCGGCCCGGCTCTGGAGACGCCGAGCGCGCAGTGCCTCGGCGCGCTGCGCTTCCGCTACTGCCTCGTGCCCCTCGATGCCCGTCGCTCGCTCGGCGCCGCCGCACGCGCGGTGCGGTCCTTCCTGTCGCCGCCGTGGGTCGCGCGCGGCGAAGGGGTCGAGCGGACCTTCCTGCGGGTCGAGACGGATCCCGCCGACGCGCTCGCGGAGGTCACGGCGCTGCGCTCCGCACCCGGCGGCGAGGTCGTCCTGCGCATCGCGTCCCTGTCGAAGGAGCCCGCCGCCGTCACCGTCCGCGCGCACCGCGCCTTTCGCTCGGCGCGCGCGACCGACCTGCGCGAGGGGGACCTCGCGCTCGGCCACACCGGCTTGGACGTCCTCCGCACCGCGCCGCCGCTCGAGATCCTGCCCGACGGCTCCGCGGTCGCGCGCCTCGCCGCATACGAGATCGGTACCTGGAGGGTGTCCCTAGCGTCGTAGGTCCTCGCAGGCGACGCCATCGCGATCGGCGTCGAGGTGGTGGGGGTCGCTCGTGTCCCGCCGCAGGACGTCTTGAGCGGCGGGCTGGTCGGGGAGATCGGCGCAGTCGAGGTCGCGGAACGGCGCGCGGGTCTCCATGACGAGCCGCGTCGCCGGCACGCTGCCGCCCGCCCGCCCCGCCGGCGGCGATGCGGGCGCCGTGGCGGCGGCGTGCGCCGCGCACGCCGCCAGGAGCGCCGCCGACGCCACGAGGGACGCACGCCACACGACATCCATACGGCCCGCGCTTTCCGGGCGCCGCCCCTGACATACTTCCGGCGACATGGCGACCGTCACGTTCGACCACGTCACGAAGCGCTTCGGCGAGGTCGTCGCGGTGAACGACCTCTCGCTGCAGGTGCGCGACGCCGAGTTCCTCGTGCTCGTCGGGCCGTCGGGCTGCGGCAAGACGACCGCTCTGCGGATGGTCGCCGGCCTCGAGGAGGAGACGAGCGGCGGCATCTACATCGGCGACCGCCGCGTCAACGACGTCGCGCCGAAGGACCGCGACATCGCGATGGTCTTCCAGAACTACGCGCTGTACCCGCACATGAGCGTGTACGACAACATCGCGTTCGGTCTCAAGCTGCGCGGCATGCCCAAGGCGGAGATCGAGCGCCGCGTGCGCGAGGTCGCCGAGGTGCTCGGTCTGGGCGAGCTCCTCGCGAGGAAGCCGAAGGAGCTGTCCGGGGGACAGCGTCAGCGCGTCGCCGTCGGCCGCGCCATCGCCCGCGAGCCCGCGGTGTTCCTCATGGACGAGCCGCTGTCGAACCTCGACGCCAAGCTTCGCATCCAGACGCGCGCGGAGCTGGAGAAGATCCACCGGCGCGTCGGCAAGACGACGATATACGTGACGCACGACCAGGTCGAGGCGATGACGATGGGCGACCGCATCGTCGTGATGAAGGATGGCCTCCTGCAGCAGATCGGATCGCCGCAGGAGCTCCACGACCACCCGGTGAACCTCTTCGTCGCCGGCTTCATCGGCTCGCCCGCGATGAACTTCTTCCCCGCGACGCTGACCCCGGAGGGCACCGCCGACACGGGCTTCGCGAAGGTCCCCGTCAACGCCAAGGCCGCCGCGGGGCGGGACGTGATCGTCGGCATCCGCCCCGAGGACGTCCGCGACCTCTCGCGCCAGCCGGAGGGCGGGACGCTGCCCGTGGACGCGACGGTGGAGGTCGTCGAGTTCCTCGGGAACGAGCTCCAGCTCCACCTCGCCGCGGGTGGGCGGACGTTCGTGGCGCGCGTCCCCACCGACACCCGGACGCAGCCGGGGGCATCGCTGCGCGTCGGCTTCGACCTGCGCAAGACACACCTCTTCGATACATCCACGGAGGAGGCCATCGCCGCGTGAGCCTTCGCGCGCAGCTGGAGGCGTTCCCCCTCGAGACGGTGCTCCAGCTCCTGGCCGCGACCGAGAAGACCGGACGGCTCGAGGTGCGCGGCGACGACGGCCGCGGCGGATCGCTCGGGGTGTCGAACGGACGCCTCGTCTCGGCGGAGTACGAGGGCGAGCAGGGGCGACGCGCGCTCGGCGCGATCTTCACGATCCTCCCGGGCGACCTCGAGTTCCTGCCCCTGGAGGCGACGACGCTCGGCGGGGACCTGAGCGGCGAGCTGGACGAGCTGCTCGATCAGGCGGTCGAGGAACGCGACCGCATCGCGCGCATCCGCGAGGTCATCCCGACGGACCGCACGCGCTTTTCCCTGTCCGAGCGCGCCGCGGATCAGGGCCAGATCACGCTCTCGGCGGAGCAGTGGCGCGCGCTCCTGGCCGTCGACGGCGAGCGCGACGTCTCCGCCATCGCCGAGAAGGTCGGCCTCTCTCGCCTCGCCGCGGAGGACCTGCTCGCCACGCTCGTCCGCGACGGGCTGGTCGATACGCTCGCGCCGTCCGCGACGCCGGCGGAGCAGGGCGCGTATCGCCGGCTGCCGCCGGTGCAGCCGATCGCGCCGACGCGAGCCGGCGAGGCCGTCGTCCTGAGCGGCACCCTCCCCGACTTCCCGCTCGAGACGGTCGTCCAGCTCCTCGCGGCGACGAAGAAGACCGGCCGCCTCGAGATCGCGGCCGGCGCGGAGAGCGCGACGCTCGGGCTCTCTGGCGGAGCGCTCGTCGCCGCGACCGCGGCCGAGGAGGACGGCGAGCTCGCGCTCGGCGCGGCATTCGCCATCGGCGACGGCGAGTTCGACTTCGTCCCGATGCCGGAGGCGCCCGCGGCGAACGTCTCCGGGGAGCTCGACGAGATCATCGACCGCGCCGCCGCGCTGCGCGATCGCATCGCCGCCGTCCGCACGCTCATCCCGAACGAACGGTCGCGCTTCGCGCTGTCCGACCGCGCGACGCGCAACCCCGAGATCACGCTCACGCCGGAGCAGTGGCGCGTGCTCCTCGCGGTCCACCCCCAGCGGGACGTCGCCATGGTCGCCGACCAGCTGCGCATGCGGCGGCTCCCGACGCTCATGCTCCTCACCGACCTCATTCGCGGGGGGTTCATCGACGTCGTCCCGCCGGAAGCGGAGCTCTCGTGGCCGTACGTCGAGCGCCGTCGCGCGCCCTGGGCCGCCGCGCCGGCGGGCGGCGAGCGCGCCGGAGCGCCCGAGGAGCAGGCCGAGGAGGAGGCGCGCGCGGTCGAGGAGCCCGCGCCCGAAGCCCTGGCGGCCGAGGCGCTATCCGAAGAGCTGCCCGCGGCGCCGCTCGAGGTCGAGCAGCCTCTCGAGGAGACGGCCATCGACCGCGAAGCGGCGGAGGCCGTGGCGGACGACCGGCTGAGCGCGCTCTCGGGACTGTTCGGTCCGGCCGAGCCCGCGCCGCCGCCCGCCGCGTGGGAGCCCCCCATCGGCGAGGCGGAGGCTGCCGCGGCCGCCGCGACGGCGGCCGCGTTCGCGTCCGCGCCGGCCGAGCCCGAAGCGCCGCAAGTGCCGGCGGAAGAGGCTGCGCCGCCCGCTGAGATAGACCCGCGCCTTGCGGCGTTCGGGATCGCGTCGGCGGAGCCCGAGGTCGCGCCGCAGGAGCTCGAGGCGCCGCCGCAGTGGCAGACGTGGGAGACGCCGGCGGAGGCCGCACCGGAGGAGGCGCCGCCTCCCGAGGAGCCGAGCGAGATCGACCCGCGCTACGCCGCTCTGGCCATGCCTCCGGCCGAGACCGCCGCTCCCTCCGCGCCCGAAGCGCCCGTCGAGCCGGAGCCGCCCGCCCCGCTGGAGTGGCCGGAAGCGGCGCACGCGCGTCCCGAGCCGGTCGCGGGGCGGCCGCTCCCCGAGATGCCGCCGGTCGAGCCCGCGCCGGCGGTCGCGCCTGCGCCCGAGAAGAAGAGGGGCGGACTCTTCGGTGGGCTGTTCGGCGGGAAGGCCGCGGCCACGCCCGCGACGGGCTCGCTCGCGCGCACCGACGCCGGTCGGCTCGCGCTCTTGGCGAACGAGCTGATCGCCGGGTACAACAGCGGGCGATACGGCAAGGGCCGTGTCGAGGACCGCATGATCGGGCTGCTCATGCGCGTCGACGAGCAAGCCGACCCCATCGACCGCCCCATCCCCGTCGTGAACGACCGCATCGACGTCGCGTCGATCGACGACGGCGCCGTCCCCGAGGCGCAGTCCGTGCCCTACCTCGCGGCGCTCGTGCGGCAGGTCTACGACGACGCCGAGCGCGTGCTCGGCAAGGACAAGGCGCGCCGCGGATTCCGCGACGTGCGTGACCGCGTGTTCGGGAAGGACGCGTCCGTCCTGCGCGCGCCCGACGTGGCCGGGCGCATGCCGAAGGTCTGAGCCTCTACGTCGGCCTCGACCTGGGCGGGACGCAGGTCCGCGCCGTGGTCGGGACCGAGGACGAGCGTCCTCGCATCCTCGCCGACTCCGCACGCCCGACGCCGACGACGGGTGCGGATGATGTCGTCGCCGCTCTCGTCGCCTCGACGCGTGCGGCGCTCGACGAGGCCGGGCGGACGCTGCGCGACATCGCGGCGGTCGGCTGCTCTGCGCCGGGACCGCTCGACCACGAGCGCGGCGTCGTGCACGTCGCGCCGAACATCCCCGGATTCGAGAACGTGCCCCTCGCGGCGCGCCTCGCGGCGGGCCTCGACGGCGTGCCCGTGTTCGTCGACCGCGACACGATCATCGCCGCGATCGGCGAAGGCGCCGTCGGCGCCGCGCGCGGGGTGCGCGACTTCGTGTACGTGACGGTCTCCACGGGCGTCGGGGGAGGGATAGTCGCCGGGGGGCGCATCGTGCGCGGCGCGACGAATACCGCGGGCGAGATCGGCCACTGGCCCGTCGCGCTCGACGGCCCACCCTGCGGATGCGGCTCGTTCGGATGCGTCGAGGCCTTCGCCGGCGGGCACAGCCTCGCCGAGCGCTATGGCGCCCGCGATGCGGGAGACGTGTTCCGGGCCGCGGACGAGGGGGATGAGCGCGCGCGCGGCCTCGTCGCCGGGCTCGAGTCGGCGATGGAGGCGCTGGCGGTCGGCCTGGTCAACGTGCTCAACCCGAGCCTCATCGTCGTCGGCGGCGGGATCGCGGAGCATGAGCCGCGGCACGTGCTCGATCCGATGCGGCGTGGGGCACGCGAGCGCGCGTTCGCCGTGGCGTCCGCGGCCGTGCGGATCGTCCCCGCCGCGCTCGGCGCGGACGTCGGCATGATCGGTGCGGTGGTGACGGCCCGCCAGCGCGCGGCCGGACGGGATCCGCTGTCGGTCTGAAGGTCCCGCGCCCGCGCCGCGTCGAGGCGGTAGGCTCCCGCGGGACCACGAAGGAGGCAGTGACGATGGCGGTGCGTGTCGGGATCAACGGGTTCGGCCGGATCGGCCGCCAGTTCCTCAAGGCGGCCCTCGAAAAGCATGCGAGCGAGTTCGAGGTCGTCGCCGTCAACGACCTCGTCGACCCCCAGATGAACGCGTTCCTGTTCAAGCACGACACGAACTACGGGACGTTCGAGGGCGAGGTCTCCGCGACCGCGGACGAGCTCGTCATCGACGGCCACCACATCACGGTCCTCGCCGAGACGGATCCGTCCAAGCTCCCCTGGCGCGACCTCCGCGTCGACGTCGTCGTCGAGTCCACCGGGCGCTTCACCGACGCGAACAAGGCGCGCGCCCACATCGACGCGGGCGCGCGCTACGTGATCATCTCGGCCCCCGCGAAGAACGAGGACAAGACGATCGTCCTCGGCGTGAACGAGGACGAGTTCGACCCCGAGAAGCACCACGTCATCTCGAACGCCTCCTGCACGACGAACGGCCTCGCGCCGATCGCCAAGGTCCTCAACGACGAGTTCGGGATCGAGCGCGGCTTCCTCACGACGGTCCACTCGTACACCAACTCGCAGCGGACGCTCGACCTCGCGGCGAAGGACCCTCGCGACGCGCGCGCCGCCGCCGAGAACATCGTGCCCTCCGAGACCGGCGCGGCGAAGGCCGTCGCGCTCGTCATCCCCGAGCTGAAGGGGCGGTTCACGGGCATGGCCTTCCGGGTCCCGACGCCGACCGTCTCGGTCGTCGACTTCGTCGCGACGCTCAAGCGCGAGGTGACGAAGGACGAGGTCAACGCGGCGCTCCGGCGCGCCGCGGAGGGGAAGCTCAAGGGGATCGTCGCCTACACCGAGGAGCCGCTCGTGTCGAGCGATCTCAAGGGCGACCCGAACTCGACGATCGTGAGCGGCCTCGACACGCTCGTGCTCGGGAACATGATCAAGGTCATCTCCTGGTACGACAACGAGTGGGGCTACGCGTGCCGGCTCGCCGACATGACCGCGCTCGTGGCCTCGAAGGTGAGCGGGCCGAAGCGCGAGGCCGTCGGAGCGCGCTCATAGCCGGCGCCTTTCGCAAGCGCACCATCCGCGACGTCGACCCGCGCGGGAAGCGGGTCCTCGTCCGCGTCGACCTCAACGTTCCCCTGGCGGACGGCAGGGTCGCCGACGACACGCGGATCCGCGCGGTCATCCCGACGATCCAGTACCTGCGCGACCGCGGCGCCATGCTCGGTCTGTGCTCCCACCTCGGGCGGCCGAAGGGCGTCGACCCGAAGTACAGCCTCACCCCGGTCGCGCAGCGCCTGACCGAGCTGCTCGAGTCGACCGTTCGCCTCCTCCCCGAGTGCGTCGGCCCGGCGGTGAAGGGCGAGGTCCTCGCGATGAGCGAGGCCGACGTCCTCCTCCTCGAGAACACGCGCTTCCATCCCGAGGAGGAGAAGAACGATCCGGCGTTCGCGAAGCAGCTCGCCGACGGCTTCGACCTGTACGTGAACGACGCCTTCGCCGCCGCACACCGCGCCCACGCCTCGACGGAGGGCGTCGCGCACGTCCTGCCGGCGTACGCCGGGTTCCTCCTCGAGCGCGAGCTCGAAGCCCTGGGGAGCCTCCTCGCGGAGCCGGCGCGGCCGTTCCTCGCGATCGTCGGCGGCGCGAAGGTGAGCACGAAGATCGACGTCCTGCGCTCGCTCGCGTCGCGCGTCGACGGCCTCGCCGTCGGCGGCGGCATGGCGAACACCTTCCTCTCGGCGTCCGGCGTCGCGGTGGGGACGTCGCTGCGCGAGGCCGACAAGGAGGGCGAGGCGCGCGATGTCATCGAGACGCTCACGAAGCGCGGCGGCGAGATCGTGCTCCCGACCGACGTCGTCTGCGCGCCCTCGGCCGATGACGCGGGCGCCGCGGTCGCGAGCGCCCACGACGTCTCCGACGTGCCCGCGGACCAGATGATCGTCGACGTCGGGCCGAAGACGATCGATCTCTACGCGAGGACGATCGGGCGCGCGAAGACGATCTTCTGGAACGGGCCCGTCGGCGTGTTCGAGGTGCCGCGTTTCGCGATGGGGACGCGCCGGGTCGCGGAGCTCCTCGCGCGCTCGGGAGCGACGACGGTCGTCGGCGGGGGCGAGTCGGTCCAGGCGGTCGAGGAGCTGGGGCTGGCGTCGAAGCTGACGCACGTCTCGACGGGCGGCGGCGCGTCGCTCGAGCTGATCGAGGGGAAGACACTGCCGGGGGTGGCCGCGATACCCGACCGGTGACCCCGAGCCGGAACGGCTAGGCTTCGCCAGCCGTGGACACGACGATCGAGATGGTCCGGGCGCGCGAGATCCTCGATTCGCGCGGCGACCCGACGGTCGCCGTCGACGTCTTCCTCGCGGGAGGCGCGATCGGGACGGCGATGATCCCCTCGGGCGCCTCGACGGGGAAGTACGAGGCGCTCGAGCTGCGCGACAAGGACCCGAAGCGGTACGGCGGCAAGGGCGTCCGGACGGCGGTCGGCAACGTCGACGACGTCATGGCGCCGGAGCTCATCGGCGAGGACGCGTCGGACCAGTCGGCGATCGACAGCATGCTGCGCGAGCTCGACGGCACGCCCGACAAGTCGAAGCTCGGCGCGAACGCGATCCTTGGCGTGTCGCTCGCGTGCGCGCGCGCCGCGGCCAACGCGGTCGGGCTTCCGCTGTACCGGTACCTCGGCGGGCCGCTCGCGCGCACGCTGCCGGTGCCGCAGATGAACGTCCTGAACGGCGGCAAGCACGCCACGGACTCCGCCGACATGCAGGAGTACATGATCGTCCCTCTCGGCCTGCCGACCTTCAGCGAGGCGGTGCGCGCGGGATCCGAGGTGTTCCACGCCCTGAAGGCGGAGCTGCACGACCGCGGGATGGGGACGGGCGTGGGCGACGAGGGCGGATTCGCGCCGAGCGGGCTCAAGAGCAACGAGCAGCCGATCGAGCTCATCGTCCGCGCGATCGAGCGCGCGGGGTACCGCGCCGGCGAGGACGTGGCGGTCGCCCTCGACCCGGCGGCGAGCGAGTTCTTCGAGGACGGGACGTACCACCTCGCGCGCGACGGCAAGGACCTCACCGCGGATGACCTGTGCGCGCTGTACGCCGAGTGGCACCTCAAGTTCCCGCTCGTCTCCGTCGAGGACGGCCTCGCGGAGGACGACTGGACAGGATGGCGTTCGCTCACGCAGAGCCTCGGTGACCGGCTCCAGCTCGTCGGCGACGACATCTTCGTCACGAACGTCGACCGCATCCGCCGCGGCGTCACCGAGGGCATCGCGAACGCGGTGCTCATCAAGCTCAACCAGATCGGCACGCTCTCGGAGACGATCGAGGCGGTCGACCTCGCGCACCGCTCCGGCTACGCCGCCGTCATCTCGCACCGCTCCGGCGAGACCGAGGACACCACGATCGCGGACCTCTGCGTCGCCCTCAACACCGGCCAGATCAAGACGGGCTCGCTCTCACGCAGCGAGCGCGTCGCGAAGTACAACCGCCTGATGGAGATCGAGCTCGAGCTGGGCGAGGCGGCTCGCTATCCCGGGCGCGACGCGTTCCCCCGCAGCCGGAGGGGATAGCTCCGCGCTACGCCTTCTTCGCGGCGCGCCGCGCGATCCGCGACGTGCGGCGCCGTGCCGCGTTCTTGTGCAGGCCGCCGCGCTTGACCGCCTTGTCGAGCGCGCTCGCCGCCTTCCGGACGAGCATCTCCGCGTCGGCGGCTCCGGCGGCGATGGCGTCGCGCGCGGCCTTGGCCGCCGTGCGCGCGGACGAGCGCGCGAGCGTCTTCGTCTCGGTCCGGCGGCGCGTCTGTCGGATGCGCTTGAGGGCTGATCTCTTCTTCTTCGGCATGGCGGTGACTGTAATGGGTCGCTCCGTGTCATGCTCGACACGTGCGGATGAGCGTCGCGCAGGCCTCGATCGTCATGATCGGGACGCTGATCGCGAGCCGGATCCTCGGATGGCTGCGTCTCTCGGTCATCGGCGCCCAGTTCGCCGGCGATCCGCGGTCGCTCGACGCCTTCTGGGCGGCGTTCCGCATCCCCGACACGATCTACAACCTGCTCGTCGCGGGGGCGCTCTCGAGCGCGTTCATCCCCGTCATCTCGAGCTACCTCGCGAAAGAGCGCGAAGACGAGGCCTGGCACGTCGCGTCGAGCGTGATGAACGCCATGCTCGTGTCGCTCGTCGCGCTCTCCGGAGTGATGTGGGTCGTCACGCCGTGGCTCGTCCCGCTCATGGCGCCGGACTACGACGCGCAGCAGCTTTCGCTCATGACCGACCTGACGCGGATCATGCTCCTCAGTCCGATCTTCATGGGCCTTTCCGCGCTCTTCACCGGGATGCTCAACTCGTACCGGCAGTTCCTCTCGGGGGCGACGGCGCCGCTCATCTACAACGCCGTGATCATCTTCTTCGCGCTCTTCGCGGCACCGATCTTCGGCATCCACGCGGTCGCGATCGGCGTCGTCGTCGGCGCGGCGATGATGTGGCTCGTCCAGGTCCCCGAGCTGACGTTCCGGCGCACGCGATACCAGGCCGTCCTCGACCTCGCGCACAGCGGGGTCCGCGAGGTCGCCCTCCTGGCGTGGCCGCGCACGCTCGCGCTCGGCTCCGTCCAGCTCGTGTTCTTCGTCGACGTCTACCTGTCGTCGTTCATGGCGCCGGGGTCGTATACCTCGCTCTACTACGCCTTCCAGCTGACGATGCTGCCGCTGGGCGTGTTCTCCATCGCGATCTCCGCGGCCGTCTTCCCCGCGCTCACGCATTACGCGTCGCTCGGGCAGCAGGGCCGCATGCGCGACACCGTCGAGCAGGCGATCCGCTGGATCGTGTTCCTCACGCTCCCGACGGTCATCGTGATGATCGTCCTGCGCCGCCCGATCGTGAACCTCCTCTTCCAGTACGGCGAGTTCGGCGCCGCCGCACGCGAGGCCACCGCGCTCGCCTTTCTCTTCTACTCCATCGGCCTCATCGGGCACTCCCTAGTGCAGATCCTCGCGCGGGCGTACTACGCGGTGAAGGACACCAAGACGCCCGTCGCGATGACGCTCGTCGCCATCGTCGTCAACGTCGCGCTGTCGTTCGCCCTCGCGCCCGGCCTCGGGATCAACGGCCTCGCCCTCGCGAATTCGATCGCGACGCTCGCGGAAGCGGCGCTCTTGCTGTTCGTCCTCGCTCCTCGCGCGCGTCTGCGCGTGGGAACGCTCAGCGTCTCCACGCTCCGGCATCTCGCGGCGAGCCTCACGATGGGTGTCGCGATGTTCGTCTTCATCCGCGTGACGAACATCCCGCTCGACCTAGCGCTGAACCCGCCCAAGCCGCTGCTCCTGCTGCAGACGCTCATCGCGGTCGCGTTCGGCGGGCTCGTCTACCTGGGTGCGTCGACGCTCTTCCGCGTCGGGGAGCTCGACGAGATCGTCGCGGCGCTGCGCACCCGCGGTCCCTTCGCCAAGAAGGCGCCCGCCTCGACCTGAGATGACCGTCTCCGCGTCCGCTCACGGCCGGGTGAACCTCATCGGTGAGCACACCGACCATTCCGAGGGCTTCGTGCTGCCGGTGCTCATTCCTCAGGCGACCACGGTCGAGCTCGAGCCGCGGCGCGACCGGATCGTCCGCGTCATGAGCGAGAACGTCGAGGCGGGGACCTGGCACGAGCACGAGATCGGGACCGAGGAGGCGACCGGGATGTGGACCGACCACGTGCGTGGCGTCACGTGGGCGCTCGCGCGTGAGGGCCTCCTCGAGCGCGGCTTCGAAGCGCGTGTGTCGTCCGACGTCCCCATGGGCGCGGGCCTCGCGTCGAGCGCCGCCCTCGCGGTCGCGCTCCTCCGGGCGATCCGCGTCGGCTTCGCGCTCGACCTCGACGACGTCGCCGTCGCGCGCGTCGCGCAGGCCGCCGAGCGCGAGATGGTCGGCGCGAACGTCGGGATCATGGACCAGATGGCGGCCTCGGTCGGTGCGCCGGGCGAGGCGCTCTTCCTCGACTGCCGCTCGCTCGCCTACGAGCGCGTGGCGCTGCCGGAGGCGATGGAGCTCGTCGTCGTCGACTCCGGCGTCGTCCACCGCAACAGCGCCGGCGCGTATAACGAGCGCAGGGCCCAGTGCGAGGAGGCCGCGCGCCTCCTCGGCGTCGCGGCGCTGCGCGACCTCGGGCCCGCCGACGAGGCACGGATGGGTGCGCTGCCCGAGCCGCTCGTCCGCCGCGCGCGCCACGTCGTTTCGGAGAACGCGCGCGTGCTCGGCGCCGTCGCGGCGCTCGCGACGTGCGACCTCGCCTCGCTCGGCGAGCTCCTGGACGGCTCGCACCGCTCGCTGCGCGACGACTTCGAGGTCTCCACCGCCGAGATCGATCTGCTCGTCGGCCTCGTCCGCGAGCAGGAGGGCGTCTACGGCGCGCGCATCACCGGCGGCGGGTCCGGCGGATCGGTCGTCGCCGTCGCGGACGCCGGCGCGGGTCATCACGCCGCGGCCCTCGCCGTCGCCGAGTACGAGCAGCGCACCGGCCTCGACGCGCGGATCCTCGTACCGTCCGGAGGCGCGCTGGGCGACGCTCTCCCCTGAGGCACGAAGCAGATCCGCTGTAGCGTGACAGACGCATGGCCGTCACGCCCGTCCGCGTCGCCGTCATCCCCGCCGCGGGGCTCGGCACGCGCTTTCTCCCGGTCTCCAAGACGGTCCCGAAGGAGCTCCTCCCGCTCGTCGACGTCCCGATCATCGACAACGTCGTGAGCGAGGCCGTCGCCGCGGGATGCGAGGAGATCGTCGTCGTCAGCGCGCCGGGCAAGCGCCCTCTCGACGAGTACTTCACGAGCAACGCGCGGCTCGAGGAACGGCTTCGAGCGGAGAGGCGCGACGCCGACCTCGCGCTCGCGCGCCGCGGCGAGACCATGGCGCGCGTCACCGTCGTGCACCAGGAGAGGCCGCTCGGGAACGGCCATGCCGTCCTCTGCGCGCGCGAGGCCGTCGGGCGCCGCCCCTTCGTCATGATCTGGGGGGACGACATCGTCCTGTCGGGCGAGCCGGTCGCCGCGCAGCTCATCCGCGCGCGCGAGCGCCAGGGCGGGGGGAGCGTCGCCGCCGTGATCCGCATGCCGGAGGAGCAGGTCCGCAAGTACGGCGTCGTCGAGGGCGAGCCGCTCGGCGGCCGGACGTGGCGCCTGCGGCGGA
This sequence comes from Chloroflexota bacterium, assembly GCA_021787445.1. Lineage (GTDB taxonomy): Bacteria > Chloroflexota > Limnocylindria > P2-11E > P2-11E > JACPOT01. The sequence continues at coordinate 27,916 of JAJYLV010000005.1, forward strand.
TCGTCGAAAAGCCGGAGCATCCGACGACCGACCTCGGGGCCGTCCACGCGTACGTGCTCGAGCCGGAGATCTTCGACGTGCTCGCGTCGCACCCGGCGGGGCGCGGGGGAGAGATCTGGCTGAGCGAGGCGGTGAGCGTGCTCGCGCAACGCGTGCCCGTCTACGCGTACGAGCTCGAGGGCGAGCGCTTCGACGCCGGCGACCGCGCCGGCTACGTGAAGGCTGTGATCGCCGCCGCCCTGGGGCGGCCCGACATGGCCGACGAGCTCCGCGCATGGCTGCGCGAACGCCTCGCGCCTGGCGCGTGAGCGACGCGCAGCAGCGCATCCGCAACTTCTGCGTGATCGCGCACGTCGACCACGGGAAGACGACGCTGTCGGACCGCCTTCTCGAGCTCACGGGCACCGTCGCCGCGCGCGAGATGCATCCGCTCATGCTCGACTCGATGCCCCTCGAGCGTGAGAAGGGCATCACGATCAAGGCGCGCGCGGTGCGCATGAGCTGGACGTACGCGGACGAGGCGTACGAGCTGAACCTCATCGACACACCCGGCCACGTCGACTTCAACTACGAGGTGAGCCGCTCGCTCGCGGCGTGCGAAGGCGCCGTGCTGCTCGTCGACGTGTCACAGGGGATCGAGGCGCAGACGCTCGCGAACGCGTACCTCGCGGTCGAGCAGGGCCTCGAGATCATCCCCGTCATCAACAAGGTGGACCTGCCGAACATAGACCTCGAGCTGGTGCGCGAGGATCTGCGCTCGACGCTCGGCTTCAAGGACGAGGAGATCCTCCTCGCGTCGGGCAAGACCGGCCTCGGCGTGCGCGCGATCCTCGACGCCGTCGTGACGCGCGTCCCGCCTCCGCGCGGGGACGGTGCGGCGCCCCTGCGCGCGCTCATCTTCGACTCCCACTACGACCAGTACCGCGGCGTCGTCGCGCACGTCCGCGTCGTGGACGGCAGCGTCGCCGTGGGCGACCGGACACTGCTCATGGCGACGGACAAGGCGAGCGAGCTCCTCGAGCTCGGGATCTTCGCTCCCGACGCGCGCCCGCGCGATCGTCTCCTCACCGGCGAGGTCGGGTATCTCGCGACGGGCCTCAAGACCGTGCTGGACTGCCGCGTCGGCGACACCGTGACGTCGGCCGACGCTCCGGCACGCGAGCCGCTTCACGGCTACCGCCCGGCGAAGCCGATGGTGTTCGCCGGCATCTACCCGACCCGGTCCGACGACCACCCCGCGCTGCGCGACGCGCTCGAGAAGCTGAAGCTCAACGACGCGTCCTTGGTGTACGAGCCCGAGACGTCACAGGCGCTCGGCTTCGGATTCCGCTGCGGGTTCCTCGGCCTCCTGCACATGGAGATCGTCCAGGAGCGGCTCGAGCGCGAGTACGACCTCGACATCATCGCGACCGCCCCGTCGGTCGAGTACCAGGTCCTCACCACGCGCGGCGCCGAGGTCCCCATCGACAACCCGGCGATGCTCCCCGACCCGACGACGACCGCGGAGGTGCGCGAGCCGTGGATGAAGGTGACGATCATCGTCCCGTCACAGCACGTCGGGCCCGTCATGGAGCTGGCGCAGGGGAAGCGCGCCACGCTCGTCGAGATGACGTACGTCGATCCGACGCGGGCGATGCTGCGCTACGACATGCCGCTCAGCGAGGTCATCGTGGACTTCTACGATCAGCTGAAGAGCCGCTCGCAGGGGTACGCGTCGCTCGACTACGAGATGGCCGGATACCGCGCGGCGGACGTCGTCCTCCTCGAGGTGCTCGTCGCGGGCGTGCCCGTCGACGCGCTCTCGACCATCGTGCACCGCGAACGCGCCGCGTACGCCGGCCGGAACCTCGTCACGAAGCTGCGGGGGCTCATCCCACGGCAGCAGTTCGACGTCCCCATCCAGGCGGCGATCGGCGGGAAGATCGTCTCGCGGGAGACGGTGAAGGCGCTGCGGAAGAACGTCCTCGCGAAGTGCTACGGCGGCGACATCACGCGGAAGCGCAAGCTGCTCGAGAAGCAGAAGGCCGGCAAGAAGCGCATGAAGATGGTCGGCCAGGTGGAGATCCCGCAGGAAGCCTTCCTCGCCGTCCTGCGCGCGGACGAGGACGCGCCGTGAGGATCAGGCCGCAGCTCGAGCATCCCGCCCAGGGCATCGCGTCGGCGTTCCTCCGGGCGATCGCCGAGGACGACGCGGTCGCGGTCTTCGAGCGGCTGTCGCAGCGGACGCGCGGGCTGCTCGAGGGGCTGCACGCCGCGCGCAGCGGCGGCGTGCTCGCCTCGGACCGCGACGTCGCGGCGGTCGTCGCGCCGCTGCGCGCGTCCGTCGTCGCGACCCTCGGCGGCGTCGAGCGGATCGGCCGCTTCGGCGTATCGGGCGCGCGCGTCGTGGACCGGCACACGGCATACGTCCTCCTCCTTCCCGACGTCGAGAAGGAGGGCCTCCTGCGGCCCGAGGACTGGCGCCCCGCGCACCTTCTCGCCTTCGTGCAGGAGTCGAGCGCCCGCGGCGGCCCCGGAGGAGCGGAGTGGGTCGTCGACCTCGAGCGCACCGCGGCGCTCTCCGCGGACGCGGAGCTCCCGGATCCCCTGGGAAGCGTCGCGTGAGGGGCATCTCGCTCTACGTCCACCTGCCCTTCTGCGCCGCGCGCTGCCCGTACTGCGACTTCGCGACGGCGCCGGCGTCGTCGGCGCTCCGCGCGCGGTACCTCGGGGCCCTCGCTACGGAGATCGCGCGCGAAGGGGCGGCGCTCGGACGGCCGCGCCTGCGCACGATCTTCGTCGGAGGCGGCACGCCGAGCCTCCTCGATCCGCCCGAGGTCGCGCGTCTCGACGCGGCGCTCCGCGCGGGCTTCGCCCATCGGCCGCGGCCGCGCGAGGTCACGGTCGAGGCGAACCCGGCGACGCTCGATCGTGCGCGCCTCGAGGCCTGGCGCGAGCTCGGTGTCACGCGCCTCTCGCTCGGCGCCCAGTCGCTGTCGGCGCGCGGCCTGCGCGCGCTCGGGCGCACGCACCAGCCGGAGGACGTCCCGGCGGCGGTGGAGGCCGCGCGGTCGCTCGGCCTCCGCGTCGCGATCGACCTCATCTTCGGCTGGCCCGGCCAGTCGGTCGGCGAGTGGCGCGAGGACCTCGACACGGCGGTGGCCCTGGGGCCCGACCACCTGTCGTGCTACCCCCTCGAGCTCGAGCTGGAGCCCGAGGCGAGCATCGCGAACTGGCCCGGCGCGGGCTGGAAAGGGCTCGAACGCTGGAGGAGGACCGCTGCGGCTTGCCAGCCCGACGACCGCGGCCTGGCCGTTCTCTACGCGGTCGCCCAGCGCTACCTGGCTCGCGCCGGCTACCGCCACTACGAGATCTCGAACTGGGCGCGAGAGGGCTCCATCTGCCTCCACAACAGCACCTACTGGCGCAACGGGCCCTGGCTCGGCGTCGGCGCGGGGGCGCACTCGCACCTGGGCGGCGTCCGCTCCTGCCGGCCGGTCTCGCTCGCGCGCTACATCGGCGACATCGAGCGGGACGCTCCGCGCATCGTCGACCAGGGCGCCGACGAGACCGTCGACGCGGCGATCCTCGCGCTGCGGCTCGACACCGGGATCGATCTCGCGCGCTTCGCCCTGAGGCGCGGCGCCGACGCGCGCGAGCGCGTCGCGCGGGCGCTCGGCGCGACGGGGGTCGTCGGCCTGGTGCGCTGGTCGGGCGACCGCGTGACGCTCACGCCGCGGGGCCGCATCCTCGCGAGCGAGGTGTTCGTTCAGCTGATCCCGTGACGGCGGCATCCGTCGAGGCGGAGCCTCCTCATCGTCCCTTGCGTGCGTCGCGCGGACGCGTTATGCCTTGCGCGCTGAACGGCACCGATGCTCATTGTGGGAGGCGACATGCAGGACGAGACCAGCGGAACGAACTGGGGCCAAGGAGCGCAAGAGCCCGGATCGATATGGCCCGCGCCGCAGCCCCCGCTGCCGACCCCGCCGATGCCCGCGTCGCCCGCGCCGCGGCCCAAGGGCCGCAAGTCCACCGCGCGCAAGAAGACGACAGCGCGGAAGAGCACGGGGCGGCGCAAGACCACCCCTCGCAAGAAGACGACCGCGCGCAAGAAGACGACCGCGCGGAAGAGCACGGGGCGGCGCAAGGCCGCGGCACGCACGAGCGCTGGGCGCAAGACGACACGCAAGACGGCGCGCCGGGCGACGGCCCGCAAGGGGACGCGGAAGTCGACGCGTAAGAGCACCCGTCGCCGGCGGACGTAGCCCCATCGAGCCGAAGAGCTGAAGGAGCCCGCCGACCAGGCGGGCTTTTTCAGATCCGGCTAGTTCCTCTTGCCCCTACCCATCCCTGGTTTCCGGCCGTGATTCGCGCGCTTCGAGCGCCAGCCGAGCTTGCCCGTCGTCTTGCGCTTCTTCTGACCCTTGCCCATCCGCGCCACCTTCCATCGTGAAGAGCTGGAGCTGCAGGACGCGCGTGGGGGGCGCGATGAGCTCCGTCACCAGCCATTGTCCTACGGCCGAGCGTGGGGCATCGGGCGGCAGGCCGAGCTTCGCGCGGACCGCGGCGAGGCGCTTGCGGCCGGTGCGCTCGTCGACGCCGGCGATCCGGCAGGCCGCGGCGTGCGAGCGCTCGAGGACCTCACGGAGGACGAAGAGCGTGAGGTCCTGCCCGCGCAGGGCATGCCGTCCGACGAGCTCGCGCAGCCCCGCGCCGAACAGCCCACCGCTCGCGATGCCGGCGCGGATCGCGGCGGCGGCGTCGCCGTCGACGTCCGCGACGCGCAGCAGCGCGGCCACCTCTCCATCGGGGAGGCGGCGGATCGCGCCGAGCTTGTCGAGGAAAGCGCCGACGACGTCGTCCACGGGGCGCCCAATGATGCACCGTGTGTCCAGCGGCGGTACCGTTCGCCGCATGCCCGACGCCGCGATCGCCGAACGGCTGCGGCGCTTGCCTCTCTTCGCGCGGCTCTCCGACGAGGAGCTCGCGGATCTCGCCGCGCGCATCCGGCTGCGCCCGTATCGCCGGTCCGAGGTCATCTTCCGGAAGGATGACCCGGGAACGCACCTCTACCTCGTCCTGGAGGGGGCGGTGAAGATCTCGCTCCCGGGCGAGTTCGGGCAGGAGGCGCTCGTCGCGATCATGCGCCCGGGCGACTTCTTCGGCGAGCTCGCGCTCTTCGACCGGAGCCCGCGGTCCGCGAGCGCGGTCGCGCTCGACGACTCGCGAGCGGCGCTCCTCGCGGGGGACGACTTCCTCGGGTTCCTCGAGCGGCATCCGACGGCCGTGCGCGTCGTCCTCGAGACGCTCGCGCGCACCATCCGGCGGCTCTCCGACCGGGTCGAGCACCTGACCTTCCTCGACGTGCCGAGCCGCGTCGCGAAGTACCTCCTCGACCTCGCGCAGGCGAACGCCGCCGTTCCGGCGGGCGCCGCCGCCGTTCCGGCCGCCGCCGCCGCCGCTCCGGCCGCCGCCGTGCTCGAGCTCAGCCTCACGCAGGACGAGCTCGCGGCGTTCGTCGGTGCGTCGCGCGTCTCGGTGAACCGGGTGCTCGGCGACCTGGAGCGGCGGGAGATCGTCGCCGTGCGTCGGCGGCGGATCGCCATCAAGGACGCCGACCGGCTGGCGAAGGAGATCCGCTACTGATGCCCAGGAAGAGGCCGCTCGTCCTCATCGTCGAGGATGACGCGGACCTGGGGCTCTCGATCGTCGAGTACCTGAAGGACGAGGGGCTGGACGCGAAGCTCGCGCGCGACGGCGACCAGGCGATGCGCATGGTCGACGCGCTCTCGCCGGCGGTCGTCGTGCTCGACCTCATGATGCCCAGGCGCGACGGCTTCAGCGTCCTGCGCGAGCTCCGCTCCGACGGGCGCATCGCGGCTTTGCCGGTGATCGTGGTGACGGCGATCTTCGGGCTCTCGGAGCGCCTCTACGCGACGGAGCTCGGCGCCGCCGATTACGTGACGAAGCCGTTCAAGCTCGACGAGCTGCTGTCACGGATCGTCGGGCTGCTTCCCGCCGACGCGCGCCCGGCCGGAGCGGGGGAGCAGGCGTCCGAGCGCGGCGAGCCGACGTCTTGACGCTGACGCCGAGGGCCTGATAGCCTCATTAGCACTCCCGAGGGGAGAGTGCTAATGCCTGATACGACACGCTACGGCCTGCCCGAGCTGGCGCCGCGACAGCGGGACATCCTGCATGCCGTCATACGCGAGCACATCGCGAGCGCGCACCCGGTGGCGTCGGCGACGCTGGTGCGGCGCTACCGCCTCCCGCTGTCTTCGGCGACCGTGCGCAACGAGCTCGCGACGCTGGAGGAGCTCGGCCTGCTCACCCACCCGCATACCTCGGCCGGGCGCGTACCGACCGACCTCGGCTACCGCTACTTCATCGAGAGCCTCATGCCGCGTCCCGACATCGAGGCCGACGAACGGGTCACGCTCAGCCACCAGTTCCGGCAGGCGTCGATCGACATCGCCGACCGCCTCCGCCTGGCGGCCTCGACGCTCGCGCACCTCACGGCCGAGGCGGCCCTCGCGACCTACGACGGCGCGCCGGAGGCCGAGCGCGTGACGTGGACGCGTGAGATCCACTACGAGGGCATCGAGCGCGTGCTGGAGCAGCCGGAGTTCGAGCGCCGCGACCACGTGCGCGAGGTCATGTCGCTCCTGAACGACCGTGCGCTGCTGGCGCAGGTCCTGCCGGTCTCGCTCGGAGAAGGGGACGTCGCCGTGACGATCGGGGGCGAGCTCGCGATCGAGACGCTGCACGCGTTCGCGCTCGTCGTCGGGCGGTACGGCGCGCCGGAGCATCCCGCCGGCTACGTCGGCGTCGTCGGGCCGCGCCGCATGGATTACCGCCGGACCATCGGCGCCGTCCGGTACATCGGCGAGCTCATGAGCGACCTCGTGAGCGCCATCGGAGGTGCGTGATGGACGATCGCACCCGCCGCGCCGAGGAGCTCCTCGAGGAGCGCTCTCACCGCGCGCCCGAGAGAGCACCCGCCGCCGACGCGCAAGCGGCTGATCTCCAGAACAAGGTGGACGAGCTCACCCGCGACCTGCAGAGGGTCGCGGCCGACTTCGCGAATTACCGCCGCCGGAACGAGGCGGAGCGCTCGGACTTCGCGCGCTTCGCGAAGGCGGAGCTCATCGAGAAGCTGCTCGAGGTGCTCGACGGCTTCGACCGCGCGCTCGAGACGGTGCCGGCGACGTACCGCGAGGAGTCGTGGGTCGAGGGCATCTGGCTCGTCGAGCGGAAGCTGCGCGACATCCTCGCGGCGGAGGGGCTCGAGGCGATCGGCTCGGTGGGGAAGCCCTTCGACCCCTACGTGCATGAGGCGATCGCGCACGTCGACTCCTCGGAGCCCGAGGGCACCGTCGTCGACGAGGTGCGCAAGGCCTACAAGCTCCACGACCGCGTCCTGCGGCCGGCCCTCGTGACCGTCGCCAAGGGGCCGCGCGAGGGCGATCACGACAACGACATCCACACACCCGGAAAGGGGAACGGTCATGCCTAAGGTCATCGGTATCGACCTCGGTACCACCAACTCCGCTGTCGCGTACGTCGAGGCTGGACAGCCGACGATCATTCCGAACGCCGAGGGAGGCCGGGTCACCCCGTCCGTCGTCGCGTTCACCAAGAGCGGCGAGCGCCTGGTCGGGCAGGTCGCGAAGCGGCAGGCCATCACGAATCCCGAGAACACCATCTACTCGATCAAGCGGCTCATGGGGCGCCGATTCGGGGATCCCGAGGTGCAGCGGACCATGAAGATGGTCCCCTACAAGATCGAGGAGGCCGAGCACGGCATCGTCGTCGATCTCCAGGGCGGCAAGAAGCTCTCGCCGCCCGAGATATCCGCGATGATCCTCCAGAAGCTGAAGACGGACGCGGAGGCGTTCCTGGGCGAGAAGATCACCCAGGCGGTCATCACCGTGCCGGCGTACTTCGACGACAGCCAGCGGCAGGCGACGAAGGACGCGGGACAGATCGCGGGCCTCGAGGTCCTGCGCATCGTCAACGAGCCGACGGCGTCGTCGCTCGCGTACGGCCTCGAGAAGAAGAAGGACGAGCTCGTCGCGGTCTACGACCTCGGCGGCGGGACCTTCGACATCTCGGTGCTCCAGCTCGGCGAGGGCGTCTTCGAGGTGAAGGCCACCAACGGCGACACCCACCTCGGCGGCGACGACTTCGACCAGCGCGTCATCGAGTGGCTCGTCGAGGAGTTCAAGCGCGACCAGGGCATCGACCTGCGCAGCGACCGCATGGCGCTGCAGCGGCTCAAGGAGGCCGCCGAGAAGGCCAAGATCGAGCTCAGCTCGACGCAGCAGACCGAGATCAACCTGCCGTTCATCACCGCGGACCAGAGCGGTCCGAAGCACATGGTCATCACGCTCACTCGGGCGAAGCTCGAGCAGCTGACGGGCGACCTCGTCGAGAGGACGGTCGGGCCCGTGAAGCAGTGCCTCGCCGACGCGGGCGTGAGCGCCGACAGGGTCAACGAGGTGATCCTCGTCGGCGGCATGACGCGCATGCCCCTCGTCGTCGAGACCGTGCGCAAGCTCTTCGGCAAGGAGCCGAACAAGAGCATCAACCCCGACGAGGTCGTCGCGCTCGGCGCGGCGGTCCAGGCCGGCGTGCTCAAGGGCGAGGTGAAGGACGTCCTCCTCCTCGACGTGACGCCGCTGTCCCTCGGCATCGAGACGCTGGGCGGCATCGCGACCAAGCTCATCGAGCGCAACGCGACGATCCCCACCTCGAAGTCGCAGGTCTTCACGACGGCGGCGGACGGTCAGACCCAGGTGGAGATCCACGTCGTGCAGGGCGAGCGCGAGATGGCGGGGGACGACAAGAGCCTCGCGCGCTTCATCCTCGACGGGATCCCGCCCGCTCCACGCGGCGTGCCTCAGGTCGAGGTGTCGTTCGACATCGACGCGAACGGCATCGTCAACGTCAAGGCCCGCGACAAGGCGACGGGCCGCGAGCAGCACGTCACGATCACGGCATCGAGCGGGCTCGCGAAGGACGAGGTCGAGCGCCTCGTGACGGAGGCCTCGGCGCACGCCGACGAGGACAAGCGCAAGCGCGAGCGCATCGAGCTGCGCAACGAGGCGGACAGCTTCGCCTATCAGATCGAGAAGACGCTCAAGGACAACGCCGACAAGGTCCCCGCGGAGGTGAAGACGGACGTCGAGGGCAAGATCACGGCCGTGCGCGAGGCCCTCACAACGGAGGACACCGAGCGCATCCGCGGCGCCCTCGAGGAGCTGCGCTCGTCGGCGACGAAGATCGGCGAGGTCATGTACCAGGCGCAGCAGGCGCAGGGTGCGCCGCAGGGCGAGCCGGCCGGCGCGGCCGCGGGCGCGCCCGAGGGCGAGAAGAAGGACGACACCATCGAGGGCGAGTTCACTGAGAAGCCCAGCTGAGCTGTGGGGGCGGGGCCGAGAGGCCTCGCCTCCGAGCCCCTGAGACACTAGAGGCGTGCCGAAGGTCGATCACTACTCCGTCCTCGGCGTTGCGCACGATGCGAGCGTCGACGAGATCCGCAGCGCCTACCGCAAGCTCGCGCGTCAGTACCACCCCGACGTGAGCTCGGCGGCCGACGCCTCGGAGCGCTTCAAGGAGATCACGCAGGCGTACGAGGTGCTCTCGGACCCCGAGAAGCGCCAGCGCTACGACATGTTCGGCGACGGCGACGTCGGCGGCATGGCCGGGTTCGGGATCGACGACCTCTTCAACACCTTCTTCGGCGGCACGCGTCGGAGGGAGCGCGGACCCGTCCGCGGCGCCGACCTGCGCCTCGAGGTCGAGCTCGACCTCGAGGAGGCGGTGACCGGCGCCGAGAGGGCGGTGCGCGTCCCGCGCCAGGAGACGTGCGACCGCTGCCACGGCAGCGGCGCGGAGCCCGGCGCGAAGACGTCGTCCTGCGCGACGTGCGGCGGCCGCGGCGAGGTGCGGCAGGTCCAGCAGTCGCTCTTCGGTCGTTTCGTGAGCGTCGCCACGTGCCCGCGCTGCGGGGGCTCCGGCAAGACGGTCGACCGGCTCTGCCGCGACTGCCGCGGCGAAGGGCGCGTCCACGCCGAGCGCGAGGTGAGCGTCGCCTTCCCTCCGGGGATCGACGACGGACAGCAGATCCGCGTGGGCGGTCAGGGCGAGTCCGGCATGCGCGGCGGCCCGCCGGGCGACCTCTACGTGCTCGTCCGCCTCCGTGACCACGCGCTCTTCCGCCGCGACGGTGACGACCTTGTCCACGTCCTGCGCATCTCGCCCGCCCAGGCGGCGCTGGGCGATGAGCTGAGCGTGCCGACCATCGACGGCGGCGAGGCGTCGGTGAAGATCCCGGGCGGGTCCCAGCACGGCCAGTCGGTGCGGCTGCGCGGCAAGGGCGTGCCCCGGCTGCACGCGAGCGGACGCGGCGACCAGATCGTGTACCTCGACGTCGTCGTCCCGCGGTCGCTCAGCAAGGAAGAGCGCGCGCTGTACCAGAAGCTGAGGGCGCTGCGCCACACGCCCGAGAAGGCCGAGGACGAGGGCATCCTCGGCAAGGTGAGGGATGCCCTCGGCGGCTGAGAAGCCCGCCGCGCCCATCCGCTGGATCGAGATCGCGGTCCCCGCGCACCCGGAGGCCGTCGAGGCCGTCAGCGAGATCCTCGACCGCGTCGGCTACAACGGCATCGCCGTCGACGTGCCGCTCGAGGGCGGACCGCACATCGTGAAGGCGTACGTCGTGTACGACCACGCCGCGCGGGTCAAGGTGCGGCGGGTGAAGGAGGCCATCGGGCGCCTGCGGGCGTTCGGCCTCGGACCCGTCGGCGAGGTCGCGCTGCGCCGCATCGCCGACGAGGACTGGCTGGAGTCGTGGAAGTCGCAGTTCACCCCGATCGCCATCGGGCCGTTCTTCGTGCGGCCGAGCTGGTCGACGGCGTCGGCCGCGGGCATCGAGATCGTCCTCGATCCCGGGATGGCGTTCGGCACGGGTCTCCATCCGACGACGCGGCAGTGCCTCGAGGCGGTCGGCCGCCTCGACCTCGCGGGCCGGAGCGTCCTCGACGTCGGCACCGGCTCGGGGATCCTCGCCGTCGCCGCGGCGAAGCGCGGGGCCGGACGCGTCGTCGCCGTCGACGTCGATCCGCTCGCGGTCCGCGCCGCCGAAGAGAATGCGCGGCGCAACGACGTGAGCGTGGAGGTCGCGCTCGGCTCGGCCGCCGACGTCCCCGGGGCGTTCGACGTCGTCTTGGGCAACCTCGTTGCCGACGTCCTCGTCCGCATCGCCGCGGACCTGCGTGCGCGCGTCGCGCGCGGGGGCGTCCTCGTATGCGCCGGGATCGTGGCGGAGAAGGAGGCGCTCGTCGTACGTGCCCTCGCGGACGCCGGGCTCGCGCGGCGCCGGCGCGACCAGCGCGAAGACTGGGTGCGGCTCGACCTCGCGTGAGCGCGCCGCACCGCTTCTTCGTCGACGACGGCGCGGTGACGCGCGAGCGCGCCTGGCTCCGCGGCGACCAGGCGAAGCAGATCGCCTTGGTGCTCCGCCTCGCAGCGGGGGACGAGGTCGTCCTCGTGAGCGCGGGTGACGAGATCACGGTGCGTCTCGACGCCGTCGGGCGCGGGCTCGTCGAAGGGGCCGTCGTCGCGCGGCGCGCCGCCGCCACCGAGCCGGCGGTCGCGCTGACGCTCGCGCTGCCGCTCCTGCGCGGCGATCGGAGCGAGGAGGTGGTCGAGGCCGTCACGCAGCTCGGCGTCTCGCGCATCGTCCCGCTCGTCTCACAGCGGAGCGTCGTGCGCGAGCTCTCCGACGCGAAGCGCGAGCGATGGCAGCGCATCGCGCGGGAGGCGGCGGAGACCGCGCGGCGCGGACGCGTTCCGCACGTCGCCGAGGCCGTCGGGTGGCCCCGCCTCTTCGATGCGCTCGAGCCGCCCATCGTCATCGCCTGGGAGGGCGAGCGCGAGCGCCCGCTCGCGAGCGCCCTCGCGCCCTCGCTCCGGTCGCTCTCCCTCGTCATCGGGCCGGAAGGCGGCCTCACCGAGGAGGAGATCGCGTCGGCGCGGCAGCGCGGCGCCCGGGTGGTCACGCTCGGGCCGCGCAATCTGCGGAGCGAGACCGCCGCCGTCGCCGCGGTCGCGCAGGCCTTCGTGCTGGTCGGATCCGACTAGATCGGCACCACCCCGCGCTCCTGAAGCTGGCTGCGGTCGAAGAGCGCGCGGTCGAACAGGATCCGTGGCAGCGGCGCGCCCGTCGCGACGTCGTCGGTCAGCCCGGCGGTGACGCGCCGCACGAGGATGAGCGCGAAGATCAGCCCGCCGCCGACGACGAGCGAGCGCGGACCCGCGGTCACGTGGACCGCGACGGGCCAGACGACGAAGCTCAGGATCGCGGCGAGCGGGACGAGGCGGCTCGGGTGCGGACGCAGAGCGAAGCGCGCGCCCGCCGCCGCGAGCATGAGGATCGCGCAGGGGATCGCGGCGACCGGATCGAGCACGACGATCGTGCCCCAGGCGGTCGCGTTCGCCCGGCCCCCGTCGAGGCCGTGGAAGATCGGCCACATCTGCCCCGCGACGACGGCGAGCGCGCAGAAAGCGCGCATCTCGACCGGGAGGCCGAAGGCCGCCGCGAGGAGGACGGCGACGCTGCCTTTGGCGAGGTCGAGCGCGCCGCCGGCCAGCCCCCACCGCGCCGCGAGGACGTGCGCGAGATTGCTCCCGCCGAGCTTGCGCGACCCTGCCTCACGCAGGTCGACGCCGTGCCACCACGCGATGAGCCAGGGGAAGGAGACCGAGCCGAGGAGGTAGGCGGCGACGACGAGGGGCAGGTCCACGCGTCGTACTCTGCACGACGTGCCGGGCTGTCTCTTTTGCGGCATCGCGGCCCACCAGGTGCCCGCGACGATCGTCCACGAGGACGACGCGGTGGTCGTCTTCACGGACCGACGGCCGCAGGCGCCGCTGCACCTCCTGGTCATCCCGAGGACGCACGTCGCCTCGCTCGCGGAGGCCGACCCCGCGCTGGCGGGCACGGTCGCGGCGGCCGCCGCAAAGGCCGCCGCTGACGCGGGATACGCCGACAGCGGCTACCGCGTCGTCGCGAACGTCGGCCCCGACGCCGGGCAGAGCGTCGCCCACCTGCACTTCCATGTCCTCGCCGGACGCCCGCTGGGGTGGCCTCCCGGCTGACCCCTAGCTACAAATGCGCGTATCTTTCACGGGCGTGCGGCGCCGGGCCCCGGTACTATGCCCACTGCGGCGGCCCGTGAGACCGCCGTCGTTCTATCTCAGGGGGACGAACGAGAGGCGGGTGACAGGGAACTGACCGAGGTCATCATCGGCGACGGGGAGTCCTTCGAGGCCGCTCTTCGCCGCTTCAACAAGAAGATCCAGCAGGCCGGCATCCTCGCGGAGGCCCGCCGCCGTGAGTACTACGAGCGGCCCGCGGCGAAGCGCAAGCGGAAGGAAGCGAAGCGCCGTAAGCGCTAGCACGTCCCGCGAGGTCCTTCCATAGCCGAGCTCAAGGCGCGGATCGAGAGCGATATGCGCGCGTCGGTGAAGGCGCAGGACGTCGTGCGCCGCGACACGCTGCGCTTCGCGCTCGCCGCCGTGCACAACGAGGAGGTCGAGCGGCGGCGCGAGCTGACGGACGAGGAGATCGTCGGGGTCCTCGCCAAGCAGGCGAAGATGCGCCGCGAGTCGATCGAGGCCTTCGGGAAGGGCGGCCGCGCCGATCTCGTCGCCAAGGAGACCGCCGAGCTCCGCGTCATCGAGGGTTACCTGCCGCAGCAGATGGGTCGCGACGAGATCGCCTCTCTCGCGCGTGCCGCTATCGCCGACACGGGCGCGGCATCGCCGCAAGAGCAGGGCAAGGTCATGCAGAAGCTCATGCCCCAGCTGAAGGGCCGCGCCGAAGGGAAGGTCGTCGCCGAGGTCGTCGCCTCGCTCCTGCGCGGAGCGTCCTGATGGCGCACGCGTACGAGATCACGATCCTCATCCCCGACCCCGAGGAGATGATGTTCGTCACCGGCATGAACGACCAGAACATCGACCGCATCGAGCGGGAGTTCGGAGTGAAGGTGATCTCGCGCGGCGCGGAGCTGCGGATCAGCGGCGATCCCGCGGCCGTCGCACGCGTGAGCGATCTCGTCGCGGCCATGCGCGGGATCTCCACGCGCGACGAGGAGCTGCGCAAGCCCGCGCTCGAGCGCCTCATCGGCGACGCGAAGGAGCGTCCCGTCGTGGCGCCCGAGGAGCTGCGCGAGCACATCGCGACGACGACGACGGGCAAGCGCATCCAGCCGCAGTCGGCCAACCAGCGCCGGTACGTCGAGGCCATCAAGGGGAACGACCTCGTGTTCGCCATCGGCGTCGCCGGGACCGGCAAGAGCTACCTCGCGGTCGCGATGGGTGTCCAGGCGCTGCGCGAGCGCCGCGTCAACCGGCTCATCCTCACTCGCCCCGCCGTCGAGGCGGGGGAGCGGCTCGGGTTCCTCCCGGGCGACCTGCGCGAGAAGGTGGATCCGTACCTGCGTCCGCTGTACGACGCGCTCTACGACCTCATGCCGCCCGAGCGCTCGGCACGCGCGATGGAGCGCGGCGAGATCGAGGTCGCGCCGCTCGCCTACATGCGCGGCCGTACCTTGAACGAGGCGTTCATCATCCTCGACGAGGCGCAGAACACGACCCCCGCGCAGATGAAGATGTTCCTCACGCGTCTCGGCTACGGCTCGCAGGCGGTCGTGACGGGCGACGTCACGCAGATCGACCTCGAGCACGGGCAGCCCTCGGGCCTCCTCGTCGCCCGCGGCGTCCTCGAGGGCGTGGAGGGGATCTCCTTCGTCGACTTCGACGAGCGCGACGTCATCCGCCACGAGCTCGTCGCGCGGATCGTCCGCGCGTACGAGCGCCACGAGAAGGGCAGGGGCGCCACGTGATCCGCTTCCGGCGGTCGACGGGCCCGCGCCTCGCGCTCGATCGGCTGCGCGGCCTCCTGCACCAGGAGCCGCGAGCGCGGCTCGCCGCGTTCGTCATCCTCGTCGGCCTCGCGACAGCCGTCGCGATGCTCCTCTCGCCGCCCGCGACCGGCACGTATCAGGTCGGCACCGTCGCCGACCGCTCCCTCAAGGCGCAGGGCTCGGTCTCGTTCGTGTCCGAGTCGCTCACCAACGACGCGCGCGAGCGCGCCGCCGCGGCGGTGCCCAAGCAGTACACACGCGACCCGTCCGTCTCGGTCCTTGGCTCGGGCAAGCTCTCGGCGACGATCGCGAGCATCGCGCGCATCCGCGCCGACCAGAGCCTGACGCCCGACATGCGCATCGTGGCCGTGACGCGCATCCCCGAGTCGGATCTGAACGGCCAGCTGGCGACGGACGCGCTGAGCATGTCCACGCCGGAGTGGAACGCCGTCGCGCAGGCCGCGGACCGCGCCGTTCAGGACCTCTACGCGCAGGGCCTGCGCCAGGAGCAGGTCGCTCCGGCGGTGGCCGACGTCGTCAAGGCCTTTCCCGCGTCGTGGACGGACGCGCAGAAGCGGCTGGCGGGCGCGCTCGTGCAGCAGCACGTCGCGGCGAACGACCTGTACGACCCCGCCGCGACGGTCGCGGCGCAGGCGGCCGCGCGCGCCGCCGTCGCGCCCGTCCAGGTGCAGGTCGCCGCGGGTGAGGTCGTCGTCCGCGAAGGGAGCGTGGTGACGGCCCAGGACGTCGAGAAGCTGCGCGCCCTCGGGCTCGTCGACGGCGGACCCGACTGGGCCCTCGCCATCGGCCTGGCCGGCTGGGCGTTCCTCGTCGCCGGCGTGCTCGCGCTGTTCGTCGAGCGCTACGCCGAGGAGGCCTGGGCCGACGACCACAAGCTCGTTCTCGTCGGGCTCTCGCTGACCTTCCTGGTGGCGGTCGCGCGCGTCCTGGTGCCCACGCACAGCCTCAGCGTCTACTACGTCCCGTGGGCGGCGGTCGCCATGATGCTCACCGTCCTCGTCGGAGGCCGGACGGCGCTCGCGACCCAGATCGCGGGCGCGCTCCATGTCGGGATCCTGTCGGGGCGCGTCGATCTCGTGGCCTACGTCCTCGTGCCGGCGCTGCTCGGGATGGCCGCGATCCGCCGGGCGACCACGGCACGCGAGTTCGTCGCCGGCGCCTTCAACGTCGCCGGCGGGAGCCTCGGCGTCATCGGCGCCTTCCTCCTCGTCTCGCGGCCCACCGACGTCATCGGGCTGGTCCAGCTCGGCGTCGGCGCCGTCTCGAGCGGAGCGCTCTCCGGGCTCTTCGCCTTCGGCGCGAGCGTCCTGCTCGGCCACCTGTTCCGCATCACGACGGTGTTCGAGCTGCGTGAGCTCGCCGATCCCGACCATCCGCTCCTCCGGCAGCTCCTCCTGCGAACGCCGGGCACGTACCACCACTCCCTCCTCGTCGCGAACCTCGCGGAGCGCGCCGCCGAGGTGATCGGCGCCGACCCGCTCACCGCGCGCGTCGCCGCCTACTACCACGACATCGGCAAGATGCGGAATCCGCTCGCGTTCATCGAGAACCAGACCGCCGGCAACCCGCACGACGACCTCGACCCGCTCGTGTCCGCGCAGATCGTGTCGGCGCACGTGCGCGACGGGCTCGTCCTCGCGGAGCGCTACCGCCTGCCGGAGAAGATCCGCGAGGTCATCCCCGCGCACCACGGCACCTCGCTCATCAAGTACTTCTGGCAGACGGCGCAGGAGCGCGGCCAGAAGGTGGACGAGGCCTCCTTCCGCCACCCCGGGCCGAAGCCGCGGAGCCGCGAGGCGGGGATCGTCATGCTCGCCGACGGCGTCGAGGCCGCTGTCCGGTCCCTCGCGCACAAGGATGCGGAGACCATCTCGGCGATGGTCGACCGCATCGTCGAGGAGCGCGTCAACGACGGCCAGCTCGACGAGTGCGACCTCACGCTGCGCGACATCCACCGCATCCGCGACGCGTTCTGCGAGCTGCTCCTGGGCGTCTACCACGAGCGCATCCCGTACCCCGAGGACCGCATCGCCCGCATCGGCGACCTGCACCCGCCCGCCGCGTCGCAGTAGCCGGCGCCGTGCGCATCAGCGTGAGCGGCGACGCGCCCGTGGACCTCGACCGGATCCGGTGCGCGGTGCGCGCCGCGCTGCGGCCCTACCGCCTCCCCCGCGACACGCAGGTCGGCCTCGCCTTCGTCGGCGATGCCGAGATGCGGCGCCTCGATCGGACGCATCGCGGCATCGACCGGACGACGGACGTCCTCTCCTTCGGGCAAGCGCTGCCGCGGGGGGTCAAGGGAGCAGCGGCACGCCCCCTGCTACGCCGCGAGGCCGACGGCACGCTCGAGCTGGGGGACATCGTCATCAGCGTCGCGCAGGCGCGGCGGCAGGCCACGCGCGCGCGCCGCGCCCTCGGATGGGAGCTCGCCTTCCTCGCCGCGCACGGCGCCCTCCACCTCGTGGGCTACGAGGACGAGACACCCGACGGATACCGCGAGATGGTCCGCCTGGGTACCAAGGCGGTGGATATCCGGCCCCCCGTGTGAGAAGTCTGTAAGCGAAGGCACTTTCCCGCGCTGCCGCCCGTTACAACACGCGGCCGATATGCGGATCGTGCGGATCGCTCTAGCCATCGTTCTGGCCATCGCGACCCTGCCGCTGCGCGCCGCGCCGGCCGCCGCCGCGACCCTGCCCTCGCAGCTCGGCGATCTCACGGTCGCCTTCGCGGGCCAGGCCGGGGTGTGGATCGGCGATCCCGCCCTCGGCGACCCGCTGTACACGAAGAACGCCGACACCCCGGTCGTCACGGCCTCGCTGTACAAGCTCGGCGTCCTGGCCGAGGCCGAGCGCCTCGTCGACCTCGGGAAGCTGCGCTACGGCGACACGGTCGAGATCGATCCCGAGGACATCACCGCCGACGGCGCGTTCGAGGGGCCGGGCACCCAGATGACGCTCGACCGGGCGCTCGAGGCGATGATCACCGTGTCCGACAACGGCCCCGCGATGCACCTGTGGCGGGTGCTCGGGCCGGCGAACATCAACGCGACGCTGGAGGAGAACGGCATCCACGGCTTCCACGTCGCGCTGAACGAGGACGAGGACAACGTCGCGACGCCGCGCGCCATCGGCACCTACTTCACGCTCCTCGCCGAGGGGAAGCTCGTCTCGGCCGCGGCGTCCGCGCGCATGCTCCAACGGCTCGAGCGCCAGCAGATCAACGACCGCATCCCGGCTCAGCTCCCCGAGGGCACCGTCGTCGCGCACAAGACCGGGAACCTCGTGGGCTTGGTCCACGACGCGGGGATCGTCTTCACGCCGCGCGGCCCGCGCGTCGTCGTCGCGATGACGTGGGACGCGGATGAGGGGGTCGCCGACGACTACATCGCGCGGCTCGCGTCCGCCGTCTACCGTGCGAGCGTCACCGAGCGCGAGAACGTCCAGGTCGGGCCGCAGCGGACCTACGGCGACGGGGCGGGGCCCGGTCCGGACCTTCCGGCGGCGTGGCGCGACGCGGTGAGCGCGTCGCGGATCGGGACCGGCCTGCGCTAGCTCGCCTCACCGCCAGCGGCTGAGGATGTTCTCCCGCTGGAAGGCGGCGCGCGCGGCGACGAAGACGAGAGCGTCGATGGCGATCAGGACGACGCCGGTCTCGGCGAACGACGAGTTGTCGAGGACGACGCGTCCCGTGACCTGCGCGATCCCCAGCGCGACGACGGGGACGACGACGAGGCCGCCGATCTGCTGGGCGACGCGGATGTCGTTGACGCGCGTCGAGATGAGGATCCCGAGGTTCACCGAGAGCGCCGTGAGCAGCGGGACCATGATGAGCACCGCGAGGATCCAGCGCGGCGCGGTGACCGCGTGCGCCGCGGCGGGACTGCCGATCGCCATCACCGCGGCGAGGTAGATCGCGTAGGCGGCCCACGTCACGAGGACCGCGGGGACGGTCGACGCGATGCTCTTCGCGAGGAGCAGCTCGCCGACCCCGACGGGGGTCGCGAGCAGCGGCTCGAGCGTCCGCGCCGCCTTCTCGCCGATGACCGAGTAGATCGCGATCGTCAGCGGAACGACGGTCGGGATGAGCATGAAGAGGACGAGGAAGTACGTGGCGATGAACCCTTGCACGGCCTCGGTGGGATCGAGCCCGGCGGCGGCGGGCGCCGACGCGTAGAGCGCCTGCACGTCCTTGGCGCTCGGCGGGTACAGCGCCGCGACGTACACGGCCAGGATGCCCGCGGCCAGGATGACGAGCGGCGGGAAGAGCGTCATCCCGACGAGGAGCTTGTTCCCGAGAGCCTCGTGCCACTCCCGCGCGCAGACGGCTTCGACGATCGTGCCGCGCGTCGCGCGGCCGGCGACGACGGTCACGTCCCGACCTCGCGCGCCTCGTCGTGGACGATGCGCAGGTAGACGTCCTCGAGCGACGCGCGCCGCTCGCTGACGAACGCGATCTCCGCGCCGGCGGCGACGAGCGTCCGCACCAGCGCCGGGTCGGTGCGGAGCGGGTCGTCGGTCCGGACCAGGATCGACCCGTTCTCGAGCCAGGCCTCGCGCACTCCCGGCACGGCCTGGACGCACGCGAGGTGCTCCGGACGCGGCGAGGGGAGCACGCGGAGCTCGACGGTGCGGCCGTAGAGCTCGGCGCGCAAGCGGTCGGGCGTGTCGATGCGGATGAGGCTGCGGCGGAAGAACGCGATGCGGTCGCAGAGGCGGTCGGCCTCGTCGAGGTTGTGCGTGCAGAGGAAGACGGTGCGGCCCTCCTTCGCGAGCGACACGATGAGCTCGCGCACGGTGCGCGCCGCGTCCGGATCGAGGCCCGTCGTCGGCTCGTCGAGGAACAGGATGCGCGGCTCGTGGAGCGCGGCGCGCGCGATCGCCATCTTCTGCTTCATACCGCGCGAGAACGTCGCGACGGCGTCGTCGCGCTGGTCGTACAGCCCCATGAGGCGGAGGAAGCGGTCGACCTGCGCCTCCGCGGTGCGCGGGTCGAGCCCGTAGAGCGAGGCGAAGAAGCGCAGGTTGTCGGCGGCGGAGAGGCGCTCGTAGAGGCCGGGGTGCTCGGTGAGGATCCCGACGGACGCGCGGATGCGCGCGTCGTCGCGCCCGAGGCGGTGCCCGGCGACCTCCGCGCCGCCGGCGCTCGGCGCGACGAGGGCGCAGAGCAGGCGCAGCGTCGTCGTCTTGCCCGCGCCGTTCGGTCCGAGGAAGCCGAAGACCTCGCCTTCGTGCACCTCGATGTCGAGGCGGTCGACCGCGAGGAGCCTCCCGAAACGCTTCGTCAGACCGTCCGTCCGCAGGACGACGCTCACGCCGGGAGCCTACATGGCATGCCATCATCAACGTGTGAGCGACGTGGATCGGAAGATCCAGGAGCTCTCGTTCCTCCACGAGATCACCCAGCTCGCCTCCTCTACCCGCGACTGGGACGAGATGCTCCGGATCGTCATCGACCGTTCGACCGACGCCATGCACACGGACGTGGCGTCGCTGTACCTCGTCGACAAGCGCGAGGGGCGGCTGCGCCTCGTCGCCACGAACGGCCTCGACCGCCGCGGGATCGGCCGCGCGGAGCTCCGCGTCGGCGAGGGCATCACCGGATGGGTCGCCGCGGCGCGCGTCCCCCTCGCCGCCCGCGACGTGCGCAAGGAGCCGCGCTTCAAGTGGATCCCCGGCATCGACGAGCCGCGCTTCAAGTCGATGCTGTCGGTCCCGCTCGTCGTCCGCGACGAGCTCGTCGGGGTCATGAACGTGCAGACCGTCGCGCCTCGGGACTTCAGCAAGGACGAGGTCCAGTTCCTCCAGACCGTCGCCGACCAGGTCGCCGGCATCATCGACAAGGCGCGCCTCCACCGCGAGGCGGAGCGAAAGCTGCGGGAGGTCTCGGCGCTCTTCGAGGTCTCCAACGTCCTCACCTCGACGCTCGACCTCGACGAGGTGCTGCAGCTCGTCGTCGACCGGCTCGTGCGCGCGTACCCCGGCGCCTCCGGCGCGCTCCTCCTGCGCGACGAGGACGGCGGCGCGCGCGTCCGTGCGCGCAGCGGCGACCTCGGCAAGGCAGCGCTGCAGGCCACGCAGCAGGCGCTCGCGGAAGCGCGGCCCATCGTCGCGACGGACCACCTGGCCGTTCCGCTCCTCGTCGGCGACCGCCTCCTCGGCGCGGTCGGGCTGCAGGTGCCGGGGTATCGGGAGTTCCTCGACGAGGAGGTCTCATTCGTCGGCGCGCTCGCCAACCAGGCCGCGCTCGCGATCGACAAGGCCTCCCTCTACGAGCTCGAGCGACAGACGGCGCAGACCTTGCGCGAGCTAGAGCGCGCGCGCTCCGAGTTCGTCGCCGTCGTCACGCACGACCTGCGGACGCCGCTCTCGATCATCCGCGGGCATCTCGACCTCATGGGCGAACGCGACGGGGCGAAGCGCGAGGCGGCGGAGGCGGCGACCCAGGTGAAGCGCCTCGACGAGCTCGTCGATCGCATCCTCGAGAGCGTGCGCGACGACCGCCCCGAGCTCGCCGTCCGACGCGCGCGCTTCGACGCGCGCGCGACGACGATCAAGGCCCTTCAGGAGGTCGGTCCGGTGCTGCGCCTGCACACGCTGCGCGCGCCCCGCGCGGGCGCACCGGTGTGGGTGCGCGGCGACCGCGCGAAGACCGCGGCGGTCGTCTCCGGGCTCGTGCACAACGCGACGAAGTACGCGCCGGAGGGGACGACCATCACCGTGAGCCTCTCGAAGGACGGCGACACCGCGGTCGTGCGCGTCTCGGACGAGGGCCGGGGCGTGCCGGAGGAGGACCGCGAGCGCATCTTCCACCCGTTCGTCCGCGGCGACGGCGCGGCGCGCGGAGTCCCAGGCACGGGCATCGGTCTCTACGCCTGCCGCCGGATCGTCGAAGCGCAGGGCGGTCGACTGTGGTACGAGGACGCGCCCGGCGGCGGAGCATCGTTCGCCTTCTCCATCCCCAGGTCGCGCTCGTGACGAGCGTCCTCATCGTCGACGACGACCGCGCGATGGTCGGGATGGTCGCGGCCCTCCTCGGCGATCAGGGCTATGACCTGGTCACCGCGTACGACGGCGAGCAGGCCCTCCGGCGCCACGCGGACGACCCGCCCGATCTCGTCATCCTCGACCGGCGGCTGCCGCGCCTCGACGGCGACGAGGTCTGCCGCCGCATCCGGGCGACGTCGGATACGCCCATCCTCATGCTCACGGGGGAGAAGGGGAGCGCCGAGCGCGCGAAGCTGCTCGAGGTCGGCGCGGACGACTACCTCGAGAAGCCGTTCGACCGACGCGAGCTCGTCGCGCGCGTCCACGCGCTCCTGCGCCGGGCACGCGGGACCAAGGGCGCCGCCGGTCCCGTCGAGATCGGCGACCTCGTCGTCGACCCGCGGACGCACAGCGTGACCATCGAGGGGCGCACGCTCGCGCTCACGCCGACGGAGTTCCGCCTGCTCGCGGCGCTCGCCGCGCGGGCGGGAGAGGTCGTCGAGCGGAAGGCGCTCCTGCGCGCGGCGTGGCCCGACGAGCGCGACCCGGATCCCGAGTGGCTCAAGGCGCACCTCGCGCGGCTGCGCTCGAAGCTCGAGGCGGCCGGCGGGCCGCTGCCGGTGAACGTCCGCGGCGTGGGCTATCGGCTGGGGACGGCCCTCTAAGCGGCGGGGGTCCGCCCGCCCCGCGGCCGCGCGCTACGCGGCGGCGGGCTGGAGCTGCGGCGCGGCCTCGGCGGACGACGTGCTCGGGGCGGCGAGCCACGCGACGACGAGCCCGAGGAACGACGCGATCGCGAGGATCGTGGTCCCGTCCAGCGCTGGCATCTTCCGTTACTCCTTGTCGCTCTCTCTGCTCCGAGCTGCGCAGACCGTACGGCGGGGCGCGGAGGGGGTCAGTAGCGCGGCGGCGCCGCGAAAGGTCGCGGAATGGTGACGGCCAGGGTGACCGTTCGGTCGCCCTGGCCGTCCCCGCTCACAGCTGATATGCCGACTCGCGGTGCTGGCTCGCGTCGAGGCCGAGGACCTCCTCGTGCTCGGGGACGCGCAGCCCCACGAAGAGACCGATGACCTTGAGGATCACGAAGGTCATGACCGCCGAGTAGGTGATGGACGCAGCGACGGCGATGGCCTGGATACCGAGCTGCGCCGGGTTCCCCGCGACCAGGCCGTTCGCCGCCCCGGGGTTGACGGCGACCGTGGCGAAGATGCCCGTCGCGAGCGCACCCCACGTCCCACCCATGCCGTGGCAGCCGAAGACGTCGAGCGCGTCGTCCACCTTCAGCCGGCGGGTGAGCTGGATGGCGAAGTAGGGGATGATCCCGGCGCCGAGGCCGATGAGGATCGCGGCCGAGACGTCGACGTAGCCGGAGGCGGGGGTGATCGCGACGAGGCCGGCGACGGCGCCGGTCGCCGCACCGAGGACGCTCGGCGCGCCTTTGTGGATCCACGAGACCGTCATCCACGTGAGGCCGGCCATCGCCGCGGCGGTGTTCGTGACGACGAAAGCGTTGGCCGCGAGGCCGCCGGCCGTGATGGCGCTGCCGGCGTTGAAGCCGAACCACCCGAACCAGAGGAGCGAGGCGCCGAGGACGGTCATCGTCGCATCGTGCGGATCCATCGGCTCGGAGCCGTAGCCGACGCGCCGCCCGAGGACGAGCGCGGCGACGAGGGCGGACACGCCGCTCGTGATGTGCACGACCGTGCCGCCGGCGAAGTCGAGCGCGCCGAGCCGCCCCAGCCAGCCTCCGCCCCACACCCAGTGCGCGACGGGGTCGTATACGAAGGTCGCCCAGAGGAGCGTGAAGACGACGAAGGCCTTGAAGCGCTTGCGCTCGGCGAAG
This sequence comes from Chloroflexota bacterium, assembly GCA_021787445.1. Classification (GTDB taxonomy): domain Bacteria; phylum Chloroflexota; class Limnocylindria; order P2-11E; family P2-11E; genus JACPOT01. The sequence continues at coordinate 51,675 of JAJYLV010000005.1, forward strand.
GCGCCGGTGATGAGCGCCGGCGTGATGACGGCGAACATCATCTGGAACACCATGTAGGCGAGGTGAGGGACCGTCGCGCCGTATGGGCCGGGCGCCTCGCCCACCCCCTTGAGCGCCGCCCAGTCGAGCCCACCGATGAGCCCGCCGTGATCGGGACCGAACGCGAGCGTGTAGCCCCACAGCACCCACTGGACGCTGATGAGGCAGAGGATGAAGAAGCTGTGCATGATCGTGGAGAGGACGTTCTTGCGGCGGACGAGCCCTCCGTAGAAGAAGCCCAGGGCGGGCGTCATGAGCATCACGAGGGCCGCCGACGCGAGGAGCCAGGCGGTGTCTCCGGCGCTGATCTTGTCCATTCACTCACTCCGTTCCCGATACGCGGATCCGTCCCCGCGGCGGCACGAACGTAGTCATCTCCGAGGTGGCGGTCAGCAGCGCCTCGGTGGGAGCGGCGTCGTGTTCCGGTAGCGCCGCCGGCACCGTTCCGCAACCGTTCCGCGACCCTGGCGTTGTTGTCCGGCGCTGAGCGGATGGGCAGCGTTGTCGGTGACGATGACCTTTGTGAAGACCACTGGAGGGGATCGACCGTGAACGTGTATCGCGCCGAGTACATCTGGATCGACGGCACGGAGCCGACGAAGAAGCTGCGCTCGAAGACGAAGATCGTCCCGTCGGGGGAGGAGCCGCCGATCTGGGGCTTCGACGGGTCCAGCACCCAGCAGGCCACGGGCGACCGCTCCGACTGCGTCCTGCAGCCGGTGTTCGTGTGCCCCGACCCCATTCGCCGCGGCGACGACAAGCTCGTGCTCTGCGAGGTGATGCTCGTCAGCGGCGATCCGCACCCGACCAATACGCGCCGTGCCTGCGCCGAGACCGCGAAGCGCTACGCGGACTTCGACATGTGGTTCGGGATCGAGCAGGAGTACACGTTCTTCAAGGGCGCGCGTCCCCTCGGGTTCCCGGACAGCGGCGGCTTTCCCGCGCCGCAGGGGGGCTACTACTGCGGCGTCGGCGCCGACGAGGTGTTCGGCCGTGACGTCGTCGAGGCACACCTCGACGCCTGCCTGCGCGCGGGCCTCAAGATCTCCGGCATCAACGCCGAGGTCATGCCCGGCCAGTGGGAGTTCCAGGTCGGCCCCTTGAACCCGCCGGAGATCGGCGACCAGCTGTGGCTCGCGCGCTGGCTCCTCTACCGCGTCGGCGAGCCGTTCGGCGTCTCGGCGACGCTGTACCCGAAGCCGGTCCGCGGCGACTGGAACGGCGCGGGCGCGCACACGAACTTCTCGACGAAGCAGATGCGGGCGGACTACGACGCGATCATGCCGGCCATCGAGGCGCTCGAGGCGAAGCACGACCTGCACATCGCGAACTACGGTTTCGGGATCGAGGAGCGCCTCACCGGCCTCCACGAGACGGCCTCGTACAGGGAGTTCAGCTACGGCGTGTCGCACCGCGGCGCGTCCGTGCGCATCCCGTGGCAGGTCGCGAAGGACCGCAAGGGGTACCTCGAGGACCGTCGCCCGAACGCGAACATGGACCCCTACGTCGTGACGCGGCTCATCACCGACACGGTGTGCGGCGCGGCGAGCGGAGCGAAGGGCAAGTCCCGCGAGATGGCGGCGGCCGCCGCCGGCGACTAAGGCCTAGACGAGCGCCGCGGCGAGACCGAGGGCCGCGGCCGGGATGCGCGCCAGAGAAGGCGCCACCGGCCGCGGCCCGTTGTCCTTCCGCGGGTCGTAGGCGCAGACCTCGATGCCCCGCACGCTCGCGGCCCTCGCGAGGGCCGCGAGCACGTCCACCAGCGAGCGGAGCGAGGGACCTCCCGCGACCGGGAAGTCCACCGCGGCGACCTCCTGCGGGTCGATGACGTCGACGTCGACGTGGACCCAGACCTGCTTCCGCCGCGCGAAAGCGACCAGGCCGGGCGCGTCGGCGTGCGCGCGATCGAACGGGATCCGGCGCACCTTCGACCCGCCCAGGACGCCGACCTCGCCCGGATCGAGAGCGCGCGCGCCGACCAGCGCCACGCGATCGTCCGCGATCGATCGGACGCCCGGCCACAGGAGCGGCGCGATCCTGCGCCCGCATACATGCGCGAGGCACATGCCGCCCACGAAGTGCGACGGCGTCGACGCGAGCGTGTTGAAGTCGGCGTGCGCGTCGAAGTACACGAGGACGAGGTCGGGCTCGACCGCGAGCGCGCCGGGGATCGATCCGGCGACGAGCGTGCACTCGCCGCCGACGATCACGCAGCGCGCGCCCTCGCGGAGCGAGGCGGCGACGGCGTCGGAGAGCGTCCGGCAGGACTCGCGCGCCGCGGTGAGGTAGCGGTCGCGCGGCAGGAAGGGGATCCGCACACGCTTGCCGGGGCGGAGCGCCGTCGCCATCTCCGGCGCGAGCGCGGACGGCGCCTCGGCCATGCCCAGGTACCGTTGCTCGGTGGCGATACCGGCTTCTATCAGGTGCACCGGCGGTGACACCGCGCGCATCGTAGGCGCGTCAGCGGCCGGCCGGTAGGCCCGCGGCCATCGCGGACCGGCGGAACCCGTGCCGGCCGCGCTGATCACGTCAAGCCCGTGATCTCGAGCAGGTCCGTGAGCACGGCGTAGGCGACCTGCTCCACGTGCGGATCGTGGAGCTGCACGACGACCGTGCCCGCGAGGTCGGTGTCGAGCTCGAGCGCCATCGACCAGCCGTCGACCGCGTAGAGCGGGTCGAGCGGATCCAGACGGCGCGGTCCGGTCGAGGCGGAGACGCCTCCGGCGTCGCGGCGTACCGTCACGAGCGGACGGACGCGTGCACCATCGCGCGCCGCGGCGGCCGCGTCCCGCGCCGCGCGCTCGTCGACCGGCTCGCGCCGGACGTCCTCGACGGAGATGTCGGCGTCCATGAGCACGTTCGCGAGGATCGTCGCCTTCGCCGCGGCATCGTGGCCCTCGAGGTCGTTGGACGGGTCTGCCTCGGCGATCCCCAGGCGCTGCGCCTCCGCGAGCGCGGCCGCGAAGGACACGCCGCGCGCCGCGGCGGTGAGGATGTGGTTCGTCGTGCTCGAGACGATGCCGCGCATCGCGCGGATCTCGGCGAGCGGCAGCGCGGCGCGGCGCACGTTGAACACGGGGAGGCAGTCGGCGACGGTCGCCTCGAAGCGCAGCTCGCGCTCGCTCGCGCGCGCGAGGTCGCGCAGCTCCCGGTACGCGCGCGCGATGGGTCCCTTGTTCGCGGTCACGACGTGTTTGTGCGCGCGCAGCGCGTCGCGGACGTGGTCGAGCGCCGGCTGCGCGCTGCGCGCGTCGAGAGTGGTCAGCTCCACCAGGACGTCGCACGCGAGGTCCCGCACGGCGGGCGCGGGACCGCTCGACGGAAGGCGATCGCGCGCGAGCGCATCGGCGAGGTCGATCCCGCCAGGGTCGACCCACCAGCCGTGCCGCGCGGTCACGATGGCCGCGACCACGAACGGCACGTCCGAGCGGCGCTGGAGAAGGAGCCGGGCGAGCGCGCGGCCGACGTTGCCGAAGCCGAGGAGCGCGATCCTCCGCGGGTCGGACGCGCTCAGACCGCCGCCTTCTCGCCCAGCCGCGCGAGCGCGGCGTCGACCTCGGCCAGCCCCGCGCGCAGCTTCGCGACCGATCCGCCGTAGCCGATGCGCAGGTGTCTCTCGGCGAGGAACTGCGAGCCCGGCACGACCATCGTGCCGCGCTCGTGGATCAGGCGGTCGACGAATGGACCGGAGTCGACGTCGTAGGAGTACCCGAAGAACGCGATCGCTCCGGCACGCGGCCGCGTCCAGCGCAGCTTCCGGCCGTGCCCGACGGCCCACCTCTCGAGCGCGGGCCAGCGCTCCGCCACGAGACCGCGCGTCCGCGCGAGGAGCGCTTCCCGCTTCGCCAGCGCGGCCTCGGCGAGCGCCTCGGAGAGCGTCGCGGTCGCGATCGTCGTGTAGTCCTTCTGCGCCCACGCCGCCTCGATCCGCTCCGGCGGCGCGACGATCCAGCCGATGCGCAGCCCCGGGAGCCCGTACGCCTTGGAGAGCCCGCCCGTCACGACGACGCGCTCGTAGCGCCCCCACATCGAGGCGCTCTCCACGCCGTCGTGCTCCGTCCCGCGGTAGACCTCGTCCGAGAGGACCCACGCCCCGACGCCTTCGGCGAGCCGGGCCACCGCGTCGAGGTCGGCGGCGGAGAGGAGCTGCCCCGTCGGATTGTTCGGCGTGCAGACGCAGACGAGCTTGGTGCGCGCGTTGACCGCCGCGGCGAGGCGGTCGTGGTCGAGGCCCCAGCCCCCGTCCTCCTCGAGCCAGACCTCGCGCACGGTCGCGCCGAGCCCCCGTGCGAGCCCATGGACCTGCATGTAGTTCGGGAGCACGACGACGACCTCGTCGCCGCGCTCCACGAGCGTCGTCACGGTGAGGAAGTTCGCTTCGCTGGTCCCCGTCGTCACGAGCACGTCGTCCGCCGACGCGCCCGGATGGATGCGCGCGACCTGCGCGCGCGTCGCTTCCCGCCCGCGGCCGTCGGCGTATCCGAGCCGGAGGTCGCCGAGGTCGCGGCCCACCAGGGCGAGCAGTTCGCCCAGCGTGAGCGGCTCGACGCCGGACTCGGACAGGTCGTAGCGGACGCGGTGCTCCCAGGTGGACTGCATCCGCTCCATCTCGAACCGCGGGGGTCTCATCGATCACCTCGTCCGTGCTCGGAGCGCATCTGCCGGTATCCTGACACGTAGAGGGACACGCGCCCGGAGGCCCCATCGGCGTCGATGTGGGCCCCTTTCGCGTGCTTGGGAGGTCTATGCGCTTCTTCCAGCGGTCCTCGGCCCCGCGCGTCGATCGGCTCGTCGTCGGCCTGGGCAATCCCGGCGACGGGTACGCCTCGACGCGCCACAACGTCGGCTTCCAGGTCGCGTCGCGGCTCGCGAAGCGCGCGCGCGCCGAGTTCGCGACCAAAGCGGCGGACGCGCGGATCGCCGAGGGCACGCTCGCCGGCCTGAAGGTCGCGATCGCGAGGCCGCAGACCTTCATGAACGACAGCGGCCGCGCCGTCGGGAAGCTCCTCGACCGCTACCGTCTCGACCCGTCCGACGTGCTCGTCGTGTACGACGACGTCGACCTGCCCCTCGGGCGCGTGCGGATCCGCCCGAAGGGCGGACCGGGCACGCACAACGGCGTGCGCTCGGTCGTTGCCGAGATCGGGGAAGCGTTCCCGCGCGTGCGCTGCGGCGTCGCGCCGGCGGATCCGGCGAAGGAGATCGAGGTGGAGCTCGCGGAGTACGTCCTGCAGCCGTTCGCCGCGGACGAGCGCGACGCCGCCGAGGCGATGATCGCGCGGGCTGCGGAGGCGATCGAGGTCGCGCTGCGCGACGGCGTCGAGGCGGCGATGACGCGCTTCAACGGCGGGGGCCCGGCGTGACCGCGCTCGACACCGGAGTGAGGGGGATGCGCCTCGGCGGCGCGCTCGCGCTCGCCGAGCGCAGCGCGCGCTTCCGCGACCTCGCCGCGCTCGTCGAGGCCGGGCGGTCGATCTCGGTCACGGAGGCGAGCGGCGGCGCTCGCGCCTTCGCCTGGGCCGCGCTGGCGGCGCGCGGTCGGGCGGTGCTGGTCGTCGCACCGAGCGGCGAACGCGCGGCGCGGTGGCGCTCGGAGCTCGCGGTGTGGCTCGGCGAGGAGCACGTCGTCGCGTTCCCGGAGCGCGAGGCGATGCCGTTCGAAGCGTCGGCGTCGTCCCCGGCGACGGTCCATCAGCGCCTCGTCGCGCTGTGGCGGATCCACCAGGGCGCGCCTCTCGCCGTCGTCGCGCCGCTGCGCGCGCTCCTCCAGCACACGATCTCCCCCGACGACCTCGCGTCGCGCGCACGTGTCCTCGCGCCCGGATCCACGCTGCCATGGCGCGAGACGGCGCTCTGGCTGACGTCGATCGGGTACGAGCCGGTGCCCGAGGTGAGCGAGCCGGGGCAGTTCTCGCGCCGCGGCGGGATCGTCGACGTCCATCCCGCCGGCGACGAGCGCCCCGTCCGCATCGAGCTCTTCGGCGACGACGTCGAGACGATCCGCTCCTTCGACCCGGTCACGCAGCGTTCGCAGGAGCCCCTCGAGCGTGTCGTGATCCTTCCCGCGCGCGAGCTGTCGCTCGAGGGAGGGCCGCGCCTCGCGGAGCGCCTCGCCGATGCGGGGTGGGAGCGGCTCGATCCGGGCGGCGAGCTCGCCGCGTACGCGGCGATCGTCGAGCCGCTGCGGCAGATGGCCGATGCTCCCGGCGTCGAGGCCTTCGCGCCTTTCCTCGGAGCGTCGTCCTCGCTCGTCGATCATCTTCCGGAGCGCGCGACCGTCGTGCTCGAGGACAGCGTAGAGCTCGGGCTCGCGTGGGACACGCACGAGCAGCTGGCCGAGGAGCGGCGCCAGGAGCTGCAGGGCGAAGGCCTCCCCGTCGGCGCGTTCCCCGCCCCGCACGTCGGCCGCGACCGGCTCGAGCACGCCGCGGCCGAGCGTGGCAGCCTGCGCGTCGGCCCCGGCGAGGGGGCGTTCGCGCTCGGGTGGGGGAGCGCGGTCAGCTACGCGGGGCGGCTGGACGCCTTCCTCCACGAGGTCGCCGCGGGCGGCACGGGGACGCGCATCGTGGCGACCCCGCAGGCGGCACGCCTCGCTGACCTGCTCGCCGAGCGCGACGTCGCGGCGGCGCCGCGCGACGCGCTCGACGCGCCGCCCGCGGACGGCGGCCTCGTCCTCCTCCACGCTCCGCTCGCCGAGGGGTTCGCGGTCCCGGAGCTGTCGCTCCGCGTCTTCACCGACGCCGAGATCTTCGGCTTCCGCAAGCCGCGGCATCCCGTAAGGAGCCGCCGCCGCGTCGCGATCGGGTCGCTCCTCGCCGATCTCCGTCCGGGGGACCACGTCGTGCACGAGGACCGCGGGATCGCGCTCTTCGAGCGGTTCACCGAGCGGGAGATCGCCGGCGTCGTACGCGAGTACCTGGAGCTGCGTTTCGCCGACGGCGTGACGTCGCTCCCGACCGAGCGCATCGACAAGATCACCCGCTACGTCGGCGGGACGCCACCTCAGCTGAGCGCCATGGGCGGTACCGACTGGCTGCGCACGAAGCGCAAGGCGAAGAAGGCCGCGGAGGACATCGCCCGCGAGCTGCTGCGGCTCTACGCCGAGCGCGAGACCGTCCACGCGCCGGCGCTGCCGCCGGATACGCCGTGGCAGGTGGAGCTCGAGAACGCCTTCCCCTTCACCGAGACGCCCGACCAGCTCGCGGCCATCGAGGACACGAAGAAGGACCTCGAGCAGCCCCGCCCGATGGACCGGCTCATCGTCGGCGACGTCGGGTACGGCAAGACCGAGGTCGCCCTGCGCGCGGCGTTCAAGGCGGTCCAGGACGGCACACAGGTGGCGGTCCTCGTCCCCACGACCGTGCTGGCGCAGCAGCACTACGAGACCTTCTGCGAGCGGCTCGAGACGTTCCCCGTGAAGATCGAGATGCTCTCGCGCTTCCGCACGTCGGCCGAGCAGAAGGAGATCGTCGAGCGGATCGGCGCCGGCGACGTCGACGTCGTCATCGGCACCCACCGCGTCCTCCAGAAGGACGTCCGCTTCCGCGACCTCGGCCTCCTCGTCATCGACGAGGAGCACCGCTTCGGCGTGAAGCACAAGGAGCGGCTCAAGCAGATGCGGACCGAGGTGCACGTCCTCTCGCTGACGGCGACGCCGATCCCGCGGACCCTGCACATGGCGCTCTCGGGGATCCGCGACATCAGCGTGATGGAGACGCCGCCGGAGGACCGGCAGCCGATCGAGACGCACGTCGTCGAGCGCACGAACGAGCTGCTGCGCGACGTCATCCACCGCGAGCTCGACCGCGGAGGTCAGGTCTACTACGTCCACAACCGGGTCATGGGCATCGAGCAGGAGGCGGAGCGGCTGCGGCGCCTCGTCCCCTCGGCGCGCTTCGTCGTCGCCCACGGCCAGATGCACGAGCGACAGCTCGAGAGGGTGATGGTCGGCTTCGCCGACGGCGAGTTCGACGTGCTCGTGTGCACGACGATCATCGAGTCGGGCCTCGACATCCCGAACGTGAACACGATCGTCATCGACCGCGCCGGGCAGCTCGGCCTGGCACAGCTGTACCAGCTGCGCGGCCGCGTCGGCCGCAGCGCGATGAAGGCGTACGCGTACCTCCTCTACGACAAGCCGGAGCGCCTCTCGGAGGAGGCGCGCAAGCGGCTCCAGGCGGTGTTCGAGGCGAGCGAGCTCGGCGCCGGGTTCAAGATCGCGATGCAGGACCTCGAGATCCGCGGGGCGGGGAACATCCTCGGGGCGGAGCAGCACGGCAACGTCGCCGCCGTCGGCTTCGAGCTCTACACGCAGCTCCTTCAGGAGTCGATCGAGGAGCTGCGCGGCGCGCCGAAGGCCGCGGAGCTGCCGGAGATCGTCGTCGACCTCGCGCTCTCGACCGCCATCCCCGACGGCTATGTGCCGAGCCGGCAGCGCAAGCTGGAGGCGTACCGCCGGATCGCCCAGCTGCGCGAGCTCGACGACCTGGTGGCGCTGCGCGAGGAGCTGCGCGACCGCTACGGAGCGCCGCCCGAGCCCGTCCGGAACCTCCTGTACGGCGTCGAGGTGAAGCTGCGCGCGCTGCGCGCGGGCGCGGTCGAGGTGCGCGCGCGCGGGCCCGAGCTGCGTGTGACGCTCGGCGCCGACGCGACGCCCGCGCAGCGCGATGCGGTCCGGCGCGCCTTCACGCGTGCGCAGATCGGTCAGCGGCAGATCCGCGTGAGCGTCGTCGATATCCGCGGCGACCGCCGCGACGCGCTCACTCGCTTGCTCGATCTGCTCGACCGTCCCCACGGTGCGCAGACCGACGCGCGAAGCGACGAGATCGAGCACCGGGGCCCGAGCGAAGGGTCCCCCCGAGCGAGGGACAGATGAGGCTCGGCGTGGATCTGGACGACGTGGTGGCGGAGTGCGCGCTCCCGTATCTGCGGAAGTTCGCCGAGGAGTTCGGCGTCGAGCTGCCTCCGGAGCCGGGGTGGCAGACCCTCGACGCGATCACCGAGGTGTCCGACGCCGACAAGGTCCGCTTCCGCCAGCGGACGTACGACGGCACGTTCTTCGGCGAGCTCGAGATGTACACCGACGCCCCGGCCGTCCTCGAACGCCTCGCGAGCGCCGGCCACGAGATCTACTTCGTGACCGCGCGCGCCGAGCGTCGCCGCGTCATCACCGAGACGTGGCTGCGGGACAAGGGGATCTTCGACCACGCGAAAGCGGTGCACCTCCGGCCGCAGGGGGACTTCTCGCCGACGCGGACCTTCGGGCGGTACGACCCGAGCGGATCCGCGCGCTACAAGGTGGGGCTCGCGGAGGAGCTCGAGCTCCACGCCTTCTGCGAGGATGACCGCCTCATCTCGCAGGAGCTGGCGCAGAGGGGTATCCGCGTGTTCCTGTTCGACCACCCCTGGAATCGCGATGTCGAAGGCCCCCGCATCGAGCGCGTGTCAGGGTGGAGCGAGCTCGGCGAGAAGCTGGGCCTATGAGCGCCGAGACGACGCTCTACTTCGTGCGGCACGGGGAGAGCGAGGCGAACGCGGAGCGGCGGTACGCCGGCCAGACCGACAGCCCGCTGACGGAGCGTGGTCGCCGCCAGGCGGAGGCCGTCGCCGCGGCGCTGCGCGTCGTGCCGCTCGACCGCGTCGTCTCCAGCGACCTCTCGCGCGCCCGCGACACCGCCGCGGTCATCGCCCGCGAGCATGGGCTCGCCCTCGAGGTGTTCCCCGAGCTGCGCGAGGTCGACGTCGGCGAGGCGGCGGGCCGTCCGATCCTCCGGAGGACCGACAACTTCGACGCCGCCGGGCGGTTCGTGCAGTGGCCCGGGGGTGAGTCGCTCGAGCACGTCGCGTCGCGCGTCACCTCCGCGGTCGAGCGCATCGTCGCCGCGAGCCCGGGGAAGACGGTGTGCATCGTCGGCCACGGCGGCGTCACGCGGATCCTCGTCAGCCATTTCCTCGGCCTGCTGCCGCGTCTGTACGAGCACGCGACCACGACGGAGAACACGAGCGTCACGATCGTGCGCACCGACGGGATCACCTACCGCGTCGAGTCGCTCTTCGACGCCGCGCACCTTTCCGGCAACGCCCTATGATCGCGACGGTGCGGGACGACCTCGCGGCGAAGATCCGGGACGTTCCCGACTTCCCGAAGCCGGGGATCCTCTTCAAGGACATCACCACGCTCCTCAAGGACGGGGCGGCGTTCAAGGCGTCCATCGACGGGCTCCTCGAGCGCGTTCGCGGGAAGCAGGTCGACATCGTCGTCGGGATGGAGTCGCGCGGGCTCATCTTCGGCGCGCCCATCGCGTACGCGCTCGGCGTCGGCTTCGTGCCGGTCCGCAAGCTCGGAAAGCTGCCCGCCGAGGTGGTGAGCGTCGAGTACGACCTCGAGTACGGATCCGCGACGCTCGAGATGCACCAGGACGCGATCGGCCCGGGGCAGAAGGTGCTCATCGTCGACGACCTCCTCGCGACCGGCGGCACCGTCGCGGGGACGATCGAGCTCGTCAAGCGGCTCCACGGCGAGATCGTCGGGCTCGCGTTCCTCGTCGAGCTGCGGGGCCTCCACGGGCGCGACCGCCTCGACGGCTACGACATCACGACCCTGATCGAGTACTAGCCCCCCGGACCGGAGTACTAGGTCCGGTCGCCGCGAGTACCGGTCGATACCGCGCCGAAACGTCTTTCCGGCCTCTCTCTCGCCTGCGAGCGTTCCGAACGACCAGGCGGAGCGTCTATCTTCCTAGGCCGGAGCGGGGGCGGGCGGCTGTTCGCACCATGGGAGGATCGGCGTGAGGCTCCTCGGGCGGTCGTGACGGTGCTTCGTCGGGTGACGCGGCCGAGCCTGCTGCGGACGCTGATCGTCCGCAGCCTTCTCGTCGCGCTCGTCCCGCTCCTCGTGCTCGGCCTCGCGGTCGGATACGTGACGGACCAGCTCCTCCTGCGTCCGGTCCATGTCGACCTGGCGTCAGGCGGGCGCGCCGCCTCCGCCGACCAGGTCGTCGTCGCGCTCGTCCTCGGCCTCATCGCGCTCCTCGTTCCGGCGATCGCGTTCTTCGCGTACCGCTCGGCCGACGGACTGACGCGGCCGCTGCGAGAGCTCGTCCAAGCCGCGCAGCGCATCCAGGCCGGCGACCTGTCGGCGCGGATCGAGCCGCGCGCGCCCCACGAGATCGGCGCGCTCGAAGCCGCCTTCGACACGATGGTGCACGCGCTCGAGCAGCGTGAGCAGTCGAACCGCGAGCTCGTCGCGGAGCTGCAGGTGCAGGCGCTCAACGATCCGCTCACGAGCCTCCCGAACCGCCTCCTGTTCCAGGACCGGCTGCGGCAGCAGGTCTACTTCTCGTCCCGCCAGGCGGCGCGCTTCGCCGTCTTCGTCATGGACCTCGACGGGTTCAAGGAGGTCAACGACACGTTCGGGCACCAGACCGGTGACCGGCTTCTCGTCACGGTCGGGGAGCGCCTCCGAACGACCCTTCGGGAGTCGGACACGGTCGCGCGCTTCGGCGGCGACGAGTTCGCGCTCCTTGTCCCGACGGCCGACTCGGAGGAGAAGGCGGTGACCGCCGCGCGGCGGATCCAGAAGGCGCTCGAGGCGCCGTTCGGGCTCGACGGCTTCCTCCTGAACGTGGAGGCGAGCATCGGGATCACGATGTTCCCCGAGCACGGGGAGGATCCGCAGACGCTAGTCAAGCGCGCCGACGCCGCGATGTACGTCGCGAAGCGGACCAAGAGCGGCGCCGCGATCTACCAGCCCAGCGAGGAGCTCGAGGCGCGCGACCGCCTGATCCTCATGGGCGAGTTCCGGCAGGCGATCGAGCGCGACGAGCTCGTCCTTCACTACCAGCCCGAGGTCGAGCCGCGATCGGGCGAGGTCCTCACGGTCGAAGCGCTCGTCCGCTGGCGTCACCCGACCCGGGGCATGCTCTCGCCCGACCAGTTCATCCCGTTCGCGGAGCAGACCGGCCTCATCCGCCCGCTGACGAACCACGTCATCGAGAGGGCGATCCGGCAGGTGCGGTCCTGGCGCAACCGCGCGGGGCAGCCGATACGGCTCGCGGTCAACCTCTCGGCGCGCGACTTCCAGGACCCCGAGCTCGCCGCGCATATCGAGACGGTCCTGCGCCGATACGAGATGCCCGCGGAGCAGCTGAAGCTCGAGATCACGGAGACCGTCGTCATGGCGGACGCCGCGCGGTCCCTCGGCACCCTGACGACCCTGCGCGGGATGGGCATCCAGCTGTCGATCGACGACTTCGGGACGGGGTATTCCTCGCTGTCGTACCTGAAGCGCTTCCCCGTCGACGAGATCAAGATCGATCGCTCGTTCGTCACCGACATCGTCGCCGACCACGGAGCGAACGCGATCGTGCGGGCGACGATCGAGCTGGCGCACAGCCTCGACCGCACCGTCGTCGCGGAGGGCGTCGAGGACCAAGCGACGATGGCGGCCCTGGCGGGGTACGGATGCGACGCGGTCCAGGGGTACTACTTCACGAAGCCTCTCGCCGCCGACGACCTCTCCGGCCTGCTCTCCGGCACGCCGCCGTGGATCGCGCGCGGACGCCTCCTCGACCTGAAGGTCGTCCCCGGGGGCCTCGAGGCCGCCGTCTAGGCGATCGCGGGTCCGCACGTGGACGGCGGCCGGTACACTTGAGACGACCACTTCGGCGACCGGCGGAGGCCCGCTTGGTCCCCATCAGCAGCGGTGGAGGACGAATGACGGCGGCCCCGCTCATGCCCGACATCCAGGTCGACGAACGCGCTTCCGCCGACGAGGTCCGCGCGTTCTTCGGGCACGACCGGCTCCTCGCGGCGTACGCGCTCGCCGACCTCGACCCCGACAACGTCGACGCGGCACGCTGGTGGGTCGCCCGGCGCGGGCGCGACATCGTCGCCGCGGCGCTCCTCGTCGAGATCATGCCGTTCCGGCCCTGCTTCGCGATGGGGGAAAGCGAAGCGCTCGCGTCGCTCTTCCACGAGCTGCGCGAGCAGCGCCTCATCCTCGCCGTGCCGCCGCGCGGCCGGAGCGCCGTCGAGCAGACCTACCGCTTCGAGCGCGTCGACGTCATGCGGCGCATGTCCGTCGACCGCCGCGGCTTCGCCCCGGGCGCGCCACACCCGACGACGCGGCTCGGTCCCGAGCACATCGAGGACCTCGTCGACCTCTACGGCGAAGCCTCGCGCTCCTACTTCTCGGCGCGCCGCCTCGAGCGCGAGATCTACTACGGCATCTACGACGGCCGGCGCATCGTCTCGGCGGCGGGGACGCACGTCCGCTCCGCGCACGCCGGGATCGCCGCGGTCGGCAACGTCCTCACCCGGATCGGACATCGCGAGCGCGGCCTGGCGACCTCGGTGACGTCCTCGGTCACCGAGGAGGCGCTCCGGGAGCACGCCGACGTCGTCCTCAACGTCCGGCAGGACAACGCGCCGGCCATCGCCGTCTACGAGAGGCTCGGATACCACACCCACGCCACGTTCATCGAGGGCCCCGCCGTCAGGCGCGCGCCCTGGGAGCGCATCACGAACATCTGGAGAAGGTCATGACGGTGACGACCACGCGCCGCGCGCACGACGTCGCGGACCTGGGGCTGGCGGATGCCGGAGCGAAGCGGATCGCCTGGGCGGCGCGCGAGATGCCCGTCCTCGCCGGGATCCGCCGCCGCTTCGCTCAGGAGCGTCCCCTCGCGGGTCTGCGCATCGGGGCGTGCCTCCACGTGACGGCGGAGACGGCGAACCTCATGCTCGCTCTCCGCGACGGCGGGGCCGACGTCGCGCTCTGCGCCTCCAACCCGCTCTCGACACAGGACGACGTCGCGGCGTCGCTCGTCGCGCACGAGGGGATCTCCGTCTTCGCGCGGAAGGGCGAGGACCGCGACACGTACTACGGACACATCAACGCCGTCCTCGCGACGAAGCCGCAGGTCACGATGGACGACGGGGCGGACCTGGTGACCGAGCTGCACACGAAGCGCCGCGAGCTCCTTCCCGAGGTCGTCGGGGGCACGGAGGAGACGACGACGGGCGTCAACCGGCTGCGCGCGATGGCCGCGGAGGGCGTCCTCTCGTATCCGATCGTCGCGGTCAACGACGCGATGACGAAGCACCTCTTCGACAACCGCTACGGCACGGGGCAGTCGGCGGTCGACGGGGTCATCCGCGCGACGAACCTCCTCATCGCCGGAAAGACGGCGGCGATCGGCGGCTACGGCTGGGTCGGACGCGGCATCGCGTCGCGGCTGCGCGGCTTTGGGGCGATCACCCTCGTCTGCGAGGTCGACCCGCTCCGCGCGCTCGAGGCGGCGATGGACGGGTTCGAGGTCACGACGGTGGCCGACGCGGTGTCGCGCGCCGACCTCTTCGTGACCGCGACGGGCAACGTGAACGTCCTCGGGAAGGAGGCGCTCGATCGCGCGAAGGACGGCGCGATCCTCGCGAACGCCGGCCACTTCAACGACGAGATCGACCTCCGCTACCTGGCGTCGCTCGCGACGTCGACGCGCGAGCTGCGTCCGTTCGTCGCCGAGTACCAGCTGCGCGACGGACGCGCCATCGTCGTCCTCGCCGAGGGGCGCCTCGTGAACCTCTCCGCCGCGGAAGGACATCCGCCCGCGGTGATGGACATGTCCTTCGCCGACCAGGCGCTGTCGGTCGAGCATCTTCGTGCGCACGCCCGCGAGCTCGAGCATCGCGTCTACCCGGTCCCGCAGGAGCTCGACGAGGAGATCGCGCGGCAGAAGCTGGCGGCGATGGGGATGCGGATCGACACGCTGACCGACGAGCAGCGGACCTACGCGAGATCGTGGAAGGCGGGGACGTAAAAAGGAATGAGCACGAGCTTCATGGCGACCGAACAGCTCCTCTTCACCAGCGAGTCGGTGACCGAGGGGCATCCCGACAAGCTGTGCGACCAGGTGTCGGACGCGGTCCTCGACGAGATGCTGCGGCAGGACCCGAGCTCGCGCGTGGCGTGCGAGACCGCGACCACGACGGGTGTCGTCTTCGTGCTCGGCGAGATCACGACGAAGGGGTACGTCGACCTCCAGAAGCTCGTGCGCGAGGTCGTGCGCGACATCGGGTACACCGACGCGGCGACCGGCTTCGACTACCAGACGTGCGGCGTCATCGCCGCGATCAAGGAGCAGTCCGGCGAGATCGCGCAGGGCGTGGACCATGCGCTCGAGGCGCGCCAGGGCCAGGACCCGGACGAGCTCGGCGCGGGCGACCAGGGGATGATGTTCGGATTCGCCGTCGACGAGACGCCGGAGCTGATGCCGCTCCCGATCACCCTCGCGCATCGCGTCGCGAAGAAGCTCGCCGACGTCCGTAAGCGCGGCGAGGCGACGTACCTGCGTCCGGACGGGAAGAGCCAGGTCACCGTCGAGTACCGTTTCGGTCGGCCGGTCCGCGTCGACAAGGTCGTCGTCGCGGCACAGCACGACCCGGGCGTCTCCTACGCGCGGCTGCGCGACGACATCATCGAGCGCGTCATCCGCCCGACCGTCGCGGACCTCATCGACGACCGCACGACCTACGTCGTCAACGGCACCGGCGCGTTCACCATCGGCGGCCCGATGGGGGATGCCGGGCTGACCGGACGCAAGATCATCGTCGATACCTACGGCGGGTCCGCGCGGCACGGCGGCGGTGCCTTCAGCGGCAAGGACGCGACGAAGGTCGACCGCTCGGCGTCGTACGGGGCGCGCTACGTCGCCAAGAACGTGGTCGCGGCGGGCCTCGCGACGCGCTGCGAGATCCAGGTCGCCTACGTCATCGGGGTCGCGCGGCCGGTGTCGCTCAACGTCGAGACGTTCGGGACGGGGACCGTATCCGACGAGCGCATCAAGGCGCTCATCGGCGAGCACTTCGACTTCCGCCCCGGCGCGATCATCGAGCGCTTCGGGCTGCGCCGCCCGATGTTCCGGCAGACCGCGGCGTACGGCCACTTCGGCCGGCCCGACCTCGACCTTCCGTGGGAGCGCACCGACATGGCGGAGAAGCTCCGCGGGGCGCACGCACCGGGGGTGGCGACCGCCCGCTGATACCGGCCCGGCGGGGTGGCCCTGCTCTTGCATGCCCGCCCCCTGAGTTCCTCAGGAGGTGAGGCATGCGGCAGACAACGACCACTCCGACGGGGACCGCGTGGGGCGCCGTGATCTGCGGATGGATCGCGGCGGTCGGCGCCGCGGCGCTGATCGCGCCCGCGGTCGCGGCGATCCTGGCGGGGCGTCCCGTCATCCCCGGCCAGCTCGCGCTCGCGATACCGGTGATCGTCGGGCTCACGATCGCCTACCTCATCGGCGGCTACGTCGCCGGACGCATGGCGGGGTACCACACCAGCTGGCACGGCTTGATGACGTCGTTCTTCGGACTGTTCATCACCCTTCTCGCGCTCCTGTTCGCGGCGGCCGCGGATCAGGGCCTCCTTCGGGCCTCGGGGATCGGGTCGCTCGCCGACGCGTTCCCCGGCATCCGGCAGCTCGACCTTCGCGTCCTCGGCGACACGCTGACGTTCGGGTCGATCCTCAGCTTCCTCGCGACGATCTTCGCGGGATGGCTCGGCGGCCTTCTCGCCCCGGACGTCTACGGACGCGTCGCGACGCCGGCGGTGCCGAGCGAGCGCGTCGTCGAGCGCGAGGTGCTGCCCGATCGGGTGGTCCAAGAGCGCGTCGTCCGCCGCGAGCGCCCCACTTTCCGGCTCCTGCCGGCGCTCGGACGGAAGGGCGGGGAGCGCTCGGCGGCGCCGCAGGACGAGGTCACGGAGACGCGCGTCGAGAGGAGCTGATCGGGGCCGCGCCACGCCCTTTCCACGAGGCGGCAGCGGTCGGGATCTCCGCGTGCGTGCGCCTGCCCCGCCGTCGTGAGAGAGTGGGATCAGCGCTCGCCCCGCGGTGACCGGGAAGGGCCAGGCGGTCTCGCCGCGCGGCGGAGCGTACGTCTCTCGCGCGGGAGGAGATCGGATGACCACGAAGCTCAGCCGGCGTCGGTTCCTCATCCTCGGGTCGGCGACCGCCCTCGCGGCCGCGTGCGCGCCCAGCACGTCCGGAGCGCCGGGCGCGAGCGCCTCCGCGGGAGGAGGCGCGGCGGGCACGCCGCAGAAGGGCGGCAGCCTCACCTTCGCGCTCGACAGCGACATCAGCGACCTCGACCCGATGATGTCCTCGCTCTTCGTCGATCGGAACATCCATTACCAGATGTACGACTCGCTCGTGCGCATCAACGCCAAGGGCGAGATCATCCCCGGCCTGGCGACGAAGTGGACGACGAGCAGCGACGGGAAGAGCGTCACGTTCGAGCTGCGCCAGGGGGTGAAGTACCAGGACGGGACGGCGTTCGACGCCGCCTCGGTGAAATGGAACCTCGACCGCTACCGTCAGAAGGGCTCGCACCGCACCGGCGAGCTCGCGCCGGTCGAGAGCGTCGACGTCGTCGACCCGAAGACCGTCAAGGTGGACCTCAAGAGCCCGTTCGCGCCGTTCCTCTCGATCCTCGTCGACCGCGCCGGGATGATGGTCTCGCAGAAGGTCGTCGAGGCCATGGGCAAGGACTTCACCGTCCACCCCTACAAGGCGGGCACGGGCGCCTTCATCCTCACCGAGGCGGTGAAGAGCGACCACTACACGCTGACGCGGAACCCCGACTACTGGGAGAAGGACAAGGCCGGGAACGCGCTGCCTTACCTCGACAGCATCACGTTCAAGCCCATCCTCGATCCGAACGTCCGCCTCACGAACGTCCGCACCGGCCAGGCGCAGGTGCTGACGCGCATGAGCGGCAAGGACATCCCGACGGTGAAGAGCGACTCGACGCTCACCTTCACGCAGACGAGCGCGTACGGCTGGGACAGCATGATCCCCAACCGGTCGCCGGGCGCGCTCTTCAGCGAGGGTCGTTACGTCAAGGCGGTGTCGATGGCGCTCGACCGCGAACAGCTCCTCAACGACGGTCCCGCCAAGGGCGTGGGCGCCGTCGGCTACGGCCCCTATGCACCGAGCCACTTCTGCTACGACCCGAGCTTCAAGCCGTACCCGAAGGCGGACCCGGCGGGCGCGAAGAAGCTCATCGACGAGGTCGGCAAGGGTCCGCTCACGTTCGAGCTCCTCGTTCCTTCCGGGAGCCCCGACACCCTCCAGCTCGCGCAGCTCATCCAGTCGCAGCTGAAGAACGCCGGCATCACCATGAACATCAAGACCGAGCTCTTCAACCAGATCGTGAAGATCTCGGAGCAGCACCAGCAGCCGGGGATGTCCCTCTACGGCTGGAGCGGGCGCATCGACCCCGACCAGAACACGTACGACTTCGTCGTGACGGGTCAGCCGAACAACGACTCCGCCTACTCGAACACGCAGGTCGACCAGCTCATGAAGCAGCAGCGGACGGAGACCGACCAGAGCAAGCGGACGACCGACCTGCGGAAGGCGCAGCAGATCTTCGTCGTCGACGATCCCGCGCGCATCTGGTACGACTTCGCGGCGTCGATCCTCCTCACGGTGAAGGCGGTGCAGGGTCTCGATGCCTACCCCGACCAGATCGCGCGGCTGGAATACGGCTGGCTGAAGAAGTAGCGACAGCGTCGTGACGCGGGAGGCGGCGGGATGACGAGGTACATCCTCCGTCGCCTCCTGCTCATGATCCCGGTGATCCTGCTCGTGACCATCGGGATCTTCGTCCTCATCCGTCTCGAGCCGGGAGACCCCGTCCTCACGTTCGCCGGCGAGGACCGCAACCCGCAGCTCCTCGCCGCCCTGCGGCACGAGTACGGGCTCGACCAGCCGCTTCCCGTCCAGTACGTCATCTGGCTGTCGCACGCGGTGCGCGGGGACCTCGGGCGCTCGTTCCAGACCAACCAGCCGGTCGTGGAGGCGATGGCGCAGCGCCTGCCCGCGACGATCGAGCTCGGCGCCGCGGCGCTCCTCATCTCCATCGTCGTCTCCCTCGTCGTCGGGACGCTCTCGGCGGTACGCCGGAACTCCGCCGTCGACCTCCTCGCGACCGGCGTCACGCTCGTGGGCGTCTCGTTCCCGAGCTTCTTCCTCGGGCTCATCCTCATCCTCCTCTTCGCGTACGTGATCCCCGGCCACCTCCTGCCCCCCGGCGGCTTCGTGCCGCTGACGACGGACGTCGGCCAGAACCTGAAGCGGCTCATCCTGCCGGCCATCACGCTCTCGACCCTGAGCATCGCGGTGAACATGCGGCAGGTCCGCTCGAGCCTCCTCGAGGTGTTCGGGCTCGACTACATCCGGACGGCGCGGGCCAAGGGCCTCTCCGAGAGGCGCGTCATCGTGCGCCACGCGCTCAAGAACGCGCTCATCCCCGTCGTCACGCTCATCGGCATCCAGGTCGGCTCGATCATCGAGGGCGCCTTCATCACGGAGACGATCTTCATCTGGCCCGGCGTCGGCCTCCTCGCGGTGCAGGCGATCCCCTCCGGCGACTACCCCGTCGTGCAGGGCGTCGTCCTCGTCTCGGCGCTCGCCTACATGTTCAGCACGCTCCTCGTCGACGTCCTCTACGCCTGGCTCGATCCCCGGATCTCCTACGAGGGGGCCGGGTCGTGAGCGCCGCCGCGGGCGCGACCGCCGTCCTCTACGCGCCGCGCAGCGGCGCCGGCTCGCTACGCGTCTTCCTGCGACGGAATCCGCGCCTGCTCATCGGCGGAGGCGTCGTGCTCATCCTTCTCCTCGCGGCCCTCCTCGCCCCCTACATCTCGCCCTACGACCCCATCGCCACGAACGTCCAGGACTCGCTCCAGCCGCCCACCCTGCGCCATCTCCTCGGGACGGACGACCTCGGGCGCGACGTCTTCTCCCGCGTCCTGTGGGGCTCGCGCATCTCGCTGTCGGTCGGCGTGATCTCCGTCGCCATCGGGTTCTCGATCGGCGTCTCGACCGGGCTCCTCGCCGGCTACCTCGGCGGCACGTTCGACCTGTTGGCCATGCGCGTGATCGACGCGCTTCTGGCGTTCCCCGCGCTCGTCCTGGCGATCTCGATCACCGCCGCGCTGGGTCCGCAGATCCAGAACGCGATGATCGCGATCGGCATCGTCGCCATCCCCGGGTACACGCGTCTCACGCGCGGCCAGGTGCTGAGCGTGCGATCGCAGGAGTTCATCACCGCCGCGCGGACGGTCGGAGCCTCGCCGCTGCGCATCGTGCTGCGGCACATCTTCCCGAACATCACGAACACCCTCGTGGTGCAGGCCACCCTCTCGACCGCGTACGCGATCCTCGCCGAGGCCGCCCTCTCCTTCCTCGGCCTCGGCGCGCAGCCGCCCACGCCCTCGTGGGGGCAGGACATCGCGTACTCGGCGCGCTACCTCGCGAACCTCGATTGGTGGATGAGCGCCGGGCCCGGGCTCGCGATCTTCCTCGCGGTGTTCTCCTTCAACTTCCTCGGCGACGCTCTCCGCGACGCCCTCGATCCGCGGCTGCGGCGCATCGCGTGAAGACCGTGCCAGCCTCTGGAAGAACGGATCGGCTCTGCGCCCAGGGAAGGTCGTCCCGCTGCGCTCGTCCGTAGCGTGCCGGTCATGGGCCCAAAGGCCCAGGCGGGTCCTATTAGATCGCTCAGAGCGGTGAGTCACAGTCGGGCGCGTGCAGGTCAGCCGCGTGGCGTACGACAGGTTCGAGCTTCAGCTCCCCGCGGCGGAGCCGGGCTCGGAGCCGCTCGGCGACGCGCGCGTCGCGCGCGACGTCGCGGGCTGGCTGTGGCAGTTCGGACCGACGCCGATCGTCGCGCTCGTCGAGCACGAGGGTGCGCTCCCGGCGTGGCTCTCGCAGCGGCTCACGTTGAGCGTGCCCTGGAAGGGCGGCACCGCCGCGGCCCTCCTCCTCGAGGAGCGGAGCGACCTCGAGCAGTTCCTCCTCCAGGGGGCGCCGCACGGGCGGACGCACCTGCTGTGGCCGAGCGTCTCCCCCGCGAAGACCTTCGAGGCGCTCTGCGCCGGGGGCGACGCGTGGGAGAACGCGGTCGAGGGTCACGCGCGCATGAGCGAGCCCGAGGTCATGGAGGTCTTCCAGCTCCAGCCGAGCACGCTCTAAGTACGCTCTGGAAGCGCGCTAAGCGTCGCCGCTCCCTGAGGCGATGACCTGATCCGCATCCGCGCCCAATTCCCTCGTCCGCACATACGCCGCGTAGACGGCTCGCGACAGCACCGTGCGCAGCGAGCCCTTCTCGAGCTCGTAGAGCGCGGCGGCGCTCGTCCCTCCCGGCGAGGTGACCTGGTTACGGAGCTCGGCGAGGTGCCGGCCGCTCGCGCGCGCGAAGGCCGCGGAGCCCTCGACGGTGCGGAGGACGAGCTCCTCCGACACGCGGCGCGAGAAGCCGAGGTGGACGCCCGCGTCGACGAGCGCCTCCATGAGAAGGAACACGTAGGCGGGGCCCGTCCCCGAGAGGGCCGTCGCGCGGTCGACGTCCTGCTCCTCCTCGGCGTGGAGCACCTCGCCGAACGCGCCGAGGACGACGCGCGCGAGCTCGCGCTGCTCGGCCGTCGCCTCGGGCGTCGCGGTCCACACGCTCACGCCCATGCCCACCTGCGCGGGCGTGTTCGGCATCGAGCGGATGATGGCGCCGTGCGCGAGGCCGCCGCGCAGCGATCGCAGCGTCGCGCCCGCGACGATCGAGAGGACGAGCTGGCCCGCGTCGAGCTTCCCGTTGAGCTCGCGCATGACCGACGCCAGGACCTGCGGCTTCACGGAGAGGACGACGACGTCCGCGCCGCGCACGGCCTCGGCGTTCGACGCGAGCGCGCGCACGCCGAACCGCCTCGCGAGGTCCGCGCGGCGCTCACGCCGAGGTCCGGTCACGCTGACGCGCGACGCGGGCACGATGCGCTTCTCGAGCAGCCCGCGGATCATCGCCTCGGCCATCGTGCCGCCGCCGATGAAGGCGATGCGCTTCAGGGCCATGCGGCGCACATCCTAGGGGCGCGGCGCGCCCGCGACGCGCACCAGATCTCCGGCGACGAAGCAGCGCCGCGCGTCGATCCCGAAGCGGTCGTACGCGTACGCCGGGACGGCGATGTCCGCGAGGAGGAGGTCGCCGACGAAGGGACGCGCCCCGGGACCGACCAGCCCGGCCTTCGGAAGGCCGAGCGTGACCGTGGCCGCCGCGCGGATCGCGGCCCCGAGCGGAGCCCCCGTGTCGGGGTCGAGGCCGGAGGGGAGGTCGACGGCGAGGATGGGCACGCGCGAGGCGTTCGCGGCGCGGATGAGCGTCTCGACGCTGCCTCGCGGCGCGCCCCGAACGCTGTAGCCGAGGAGGCCGTCGACGATGAGCTCCGCCGCCTCGAGACGCGGATGGTCCGCGCCGACGTCGATCTCGATCCCCGCGCGTGCGGCGATGTCGTGCTGGCGCTTGTTCAGGTCGCCGTGCAGATCGTCGCGCGTCCCGCTGAGGACGCAGCGCACCGCGGCGCCCCATCCGTGAAGACGCCGCGCCGCGCCGAGGGCGTCGCCGCCGTTGTTGCCGCCGCCGGCGAGGCACACGACGCGCCTCCCGTCGACGCTGCCGCCGAGCAGCGCGCGCGCGGCGAGCGCGACGCCGCGCGCGGCGTTCTCCATGAGCATCTCGATCGAGATCCCGATCTCCTCGACCGCGGCGCGGTCGATCTCGGCCATCTGCGCCGCGGTGACCGCGGGCACGCCGCGCGCGACCGGAAGCTCGATCACAGGACCGTGCCCGCGAACGGACGCCGGCCGGTGCGGAAGCGCTCGAGGGAAAGGTCCGAGATGTCGAGCGTCGTCGCCTTCCCGTCGAGCATCTCCTCGACGATGAGCTGCGCCGTCGCGGGCGCGTGCATGAAGCCGTGCCCCGAGAAGCCGGCCGCGAGGTAGAGGCGCTCCAGGCCCGGAGCGGCGCCGAGCACGGGGTGGTCGTCCGGCGTGAGCTCGTACTGGCAGGTGCGGATCCTCGCGACGCGGAGGCCGGCGAGCCTCGGGTGGCGCCACGCGGCACGCTCCGTCACGGCCTCCGCGGTGAGGTCGGGCATCGCGAAGTGCTGCGCGCCGTCCACCGGCCGGAAGTGGAAGCCCGACTCGTGCTCGATGACCATGGGGATGGTCGCGAGGGCCGGGGTCGGCATCGACTCCGCGATGGAGCGCGGGAACGGACGGATGGGGACCTCCACGCCCGCGGTCGCGGCGAGCTCCGCCGTCCAGCACCCCGTCGCGAGCAGCACACGCTCCGCCGACACGTCGCCCTGCTCGGTGCGCACGCCGGCCACGCGGTCGCCCCTCCGCAGCAGCTCGGTCGCCGTCACCCCCTCGACGACGCGCACGCCTTCGAGCACCGCGCTCGCGGCGAAGCCCGCGAGCGCGCCGAGCGCGTCGCCGTAGCCGTCCTGCGACCCGAAGCGCGCGCCGGCCAGGTCGTCGGTGCGGATCCCAGGGACGAGCTCCTCGACGTCGGCACGATCGAGCATGCGGACGTCGAGCCCGAGACGCTCGTAGAGCGGGAGCGGCTCCCTCAGCGTCGCGAGGCCGGCCGGCGTCGTCGCGAGGAAGAGGTAGCCGCGCTCCTCGACGCGCCACGCGCTGCCGGTGAACGACGAGAACTCGCGCCAGAACGCCGTCGCCAGCAGCGACATGCGGACGTCGATCTCGTCGACGAACTGGTGGCGGATGCCGCCCATGCCGCCCTTCGTCGTCCCCGCGCCGAGGCGGTCGCGCTCGAGGAGGAGGACACCCCTCTCGCCGCGGTCGCCGAGGAAGAACGCCGTCGCCGCCCCCACGATGCCCCCGCCGACGATGACCGTCGAGGCCGTCCGCGGGAGCTCGGAGCTCACGCCGCGTCGATCTCCTCGAAGCGGTACCTGCCCTCGACGAGCGAGATCCGCCCGAAGCGCGGCACGTCGTGCGTGAAGCCGACGATCCAGCGCTCCTGTGCGGCGCGCGGGAGGATGGCCTTCTTGGTCGCCAGCGTGTCGAGCGGGTAGAGGTCCATCGCGCTGCTCCACGGCAGCGGCAGGTGGTGCCGGTCGGGCATCCAGTCCGACGTGAAGTACAGCGTCGTCCCGTCGGCGGAGATCCGCACGACCTGCGTCCCACGGGTGTGACCCTGGAGGCGCTCCACGTGGAGCCCGGGAAGGAGCTCGGCGTCGCCGTCGATGAGCTCGAGCTTTCCCGTCGCCTCCAGCGGCGCGAAGTCGTCCGGAAGGTACGACCCGCGCGACCTTTCGTTCGGCTCGACCGCGTCCTGCCACTCGAGGCGCTGCATGACGTAGGACGCGCGGGGGAACGTCGGGACGATCCGGTCGCCGTCGCGGTACGTGTTCCCGCCGGCGTGATCGAAGTGGAGGTGCGTGTTCGTCACGAGCGTGACCTCGTCGGGCCGCACGCCGCGCTTCGCGAGCTCGCCCAGGAGCGCCGGCGGCGTGTCGATGCCCCAGTTCCGCTGCTGCTTCTCGGTGAGCTTCGGCCCAGCCCCCGTCTCGACGAGGACGACGTGCCCGGCGCCGTCGCGGACGAGGAGGCAGTTCATGTCCATGGCGACGCGGTTCAGGTCGTCCGCGGGCTTCACCTTGGACCACAGGACCTTCGGGACGATCCCGAACATCATCCCGCCGTCGAGGCGGAAGATCCCGTCGCTGAAGATCTGGACGTCGTACTTCCCGATGCGCACCTGAGGCAGTATGGCGGGCGACCTCCTTGGGGTCTCGCGACAGCGGGCGCGGCAGCTGAAGGCCGAGTAACGCGCTACGCCGCTTCGCCGACCTCCATCGTCGCCGGGCGGCGCAGCGTCGCGACGCGCACGCCGGCGAGGATGACCGCGCCGCCGAGGAGCTGGAGGGGCGCCGGCCGCTCGGCGAGCCACACCGCGGCGATGGCGAGCGCCGCGACGGGAACGAGGTAGCTCACCATCGACGCGACGCCCGCTCCGAAGCGTCGGACCGACCACTGGAAGAGGACGAACCCGACGATCGTCGCGAAGACGACGAGGTACGCGAGGAGGGCCCAGGCCGAGAGCGGCCACGCCGGCACGTCGCGGTAGGCGTGCTCGGACAGGCCGAGGGGGAAGAGCATCGCGGCGCCGATGATCGAGGTGAGCGCGACGAGCGCGATCGGGGAGCGGTCGCGCATCGCGACGTGGCCGGCCACGCCGTACGCCGCCCAGCACGCCGCGCCGCCGAGCGCCATGAGGTCGGCGAGAAGGCGCTGCACCGAGAACCCGCCGCCCGCGGTCTGCGCCCCTACGATGACGAGCGCTCCGCCGATCGTCGCCACGGCGAAGCCCGCGGCCTTCGTTCCGGTCATGCGCTCGCCGATCGTGAGCGCCGCGACGGCGGTGAGGACGGGGATCGACGTCGGCACGATGAGCGCGCCGTCGGACGCGGGCGCCATCGTGAGCGCGACGAAGACGAGCGCGTTGTAGAGGAAGATCCCGAGGGCGGCCGCGAGGACGACGGCGCCGAGATCCTTTCGCCCCAGCGGGATGCGAAGGACGAGGCACACCGCGAGAAGGACGAGGCCGACGAGCGCGAAGCGGATCGCCGACAGCTCGAGCGGCGGGACCTCGCCCACCGCGACCTTCCCGACCGGCCAGGTGCCGCCCCACGACAGCGCGATGGCGAGGTAGGCGAGGACGACAGGCAAGGCATCGCTCATAACGGCGTCAGCGTATCGGTCGGTCGCGCGCCGCGCGCACGCTCCTCCCGATACGATGCGTCCCGATGCGTCGGGTCCTCATCACCGGCATCACCGGATTCGCCGGGAGCCATCTCGCCGAGCGTCTCGTCGAGCGCGGCGACGACGTCCACGGCTTCTCCGTCGAGCCGCCCCCGCATCCGAACCTCGCGCGCGTGGCTGCGCGCGTCACGA
Source organism: Chloroflexota bacterium (assembly GCA_021787445.1). Lineage (GTDB taxonomy): Bacteria > Chloroflexota > Limnocylindria > P2-11E > P2-11E > JACPOT01. Next base: position 77,528 of record JAJYLV010000005.1, read on the forward strand.
TCCACGGCGGTGACATCCTGGATGCGCAGGCCGTCCGCGCGGCCGCCCTCCGCGTCCGTCCGGAGATCCTGTACCACCTCGCCGGCCAGGCCGTGCCGACGAGCGCGAGCGCGGATCCGATCGGAGCGATACGGATCAACGTGCTCGGCTCGGCCAACGTCGCGGCGGCAGCGCGTGAGCTGGGGGACGTCCACCTCGTCGTCGCGTCGAGCGCCGACGTGTACGGGGTGCCGGACGAGATCCCGTCGCCGGAGAGCGCGCCGCTCCACCCCACGAACGTGTACGCGGCGACGAAGGTGGCGGCGGAGGCGATCTTCCGCGCGCCGCACGCCGGGCGCGTCACGATCCTGCGTCCGTGCAACCAGATCGGTCCGCGCCTCCATCCCCGCCTCGTCGCCTCCGAGTTCGCGAAGCGCATCGCCGAGGCGGAGGCCGGTCTGGCGGATCCGGTCGTGCGGCACGGACAGCTCGAGCCGCGGCGCGAGTTCCTCGACGTGCGCGACATGGCCGCCGCGTACGAAGCGGCGGCCGACATCGACGAGGGTGGGGTCACGACCTACAACGTCGGCAGCGGGGACGCCGTCCCCGTGTCGGCGGTGCTCGAGATCCTCCGCTCGCTCGCGCGCATCCAGGTCCGCGAGGAGCTCGATCGCGAGCGCGTCCGCGGAGGGGTACCGGACGTGCTCCTTCTGGACTCGGCGCGCTTCCGCGACCGTACGGGATGGCGCCCCGTCATCCCGCTGGAGAGATCGCTCTCCGATACCCTCGACTACTGGAGGGCCCGCGTGACAAAGGGACCGAGCGCGGTCGGAATGAAGGCAAGCTGAATGTCCAAGATCGTTTTCGGGACCGACGGCTGGCGCGCGCGCATCGCCGAGGAGTACACGTTCGGCGCGGTGCGGATCTGCTCCCAGGCGGTGGCGGAGTGGGTGAGGGCGGAAGGGGGCGCCGACCGCGGCGTCGTCATCGGATACGACCGGCGCTTCGCGTCCGAGCACTTCGCGGCCGCCGCCGCGGAGGTCGTCGCGGCTAACGGCGTCAACGTCCACCTCTCCGGGGCGGCGGCGCCGACGCAGTCGTTCTCCTGGGCGACGATGCGGCGCAAGGCGAAGGCGGGGATCGTCATCACCGCGAGCCACAACCCGTGGACCGACAACGGCTTCAAGGTGAAGACCGAGACCGGCGCGGCGGCGCCGCCCGAGGTCCTCGTGCAGCTCGAGAAGATCATCCATCCGCTGGAGGAGGGTCGTGGCCGCGTCGAGCGGATGCCGCTCGACGACGCGAAGGCGCGGGGCCGGGTCGAGATCTTCGATCCCGCGCCGGATTACCTCGCGCACGTCGCCGAGCTGTTCGACCTCGACGCGTTCCGCCACGCGGGGTACACGCTCGTCGTCGATCCGCTCTACGGGAGCGCGAGCGGATACTTCCCGCGCCTCCTCGGCGGCGGGCGCACGAAGGTCATCGAGATGCACGCCGAGCGCAACCCCTTCTTCGGGGGCCTCAACCCCGAGCCCATCCCGCCGAACCTCGACGAGTTCCTCGCGCGCGTCCCCGCGGAGAAGGCCGACGTCGGCCTCGCGGTCGACGGTGACGCGGACCGCGCCGGGATGGCGGACGAGAAGGGCACCTTCGTCACGACGCTCACCGTGTACGCGCTCCTCATGTGGTACCTGCTCGAGGTGCGCAAGCTCCGGGATCCCGTCGTGAAGACCGTGAACATGACGTCGATGGTCGACCGGCTCGGCGAGAAGTACGGCGTGAAGGTGTACGAGGTCCCCGTGGGCTTCAAGTACATCGGCCCGAAGATGGCCGAGACGGGCGCGATGATGGGCGGCGAGGAGTCCGGCGGGTTCGGCTTCGCGATGCACCTGCCCGAGCGGGACGGGATCGTCGCGGACCTCTTCCTCTTCGACTTCCTGCTGCGGACGCGGAAGACGCCCTCGCGGCTCATCGCCGAGCTCATGGATCTCGCGGGACCGTCGGCCTACCTGCGCCGAGACGTCCACTTCGACGCGGCGACGTACGACGCGGAGAAGGTACGCATCATGCGGACGCTCACCGAGGCGGCGCCCGCGGCCCTCGCCGGGATGCCCGTGAAGCGCACCGTCCTCCTCGACACGAAGGACGGTGCCAAGTTCTTCCGCGAGGACGGATCGTGGCTGCTCATCCGGCTCTCGGGGACGGAGCCGCTCGTCCGGGTGTACGCGGAGACGCGGCATGGGCCCGACCTCGCGCCGCTCCTCGACGAGGGCGAGCGAATGATCGGAGTGAAGAGGTAAAGGTATGGACACGTCAGTGATCGAGACGGTCGAGAAGATCCAGGCCGCGGACCCGGAGGGGATGCTCGCTCGGATCAAGGACCTGCCGACCCAGGTGCGCGACGCGTGGAGCATCGCGCAGAAGGCGCAGATCCCCCCGGCGTACTCCGATGTGCGGAGCGTCCTCGTCTGCGGCATGGGCGGCTCCGCGATCGGCGGCGACCTCGCGGCGGCGACCGTCGCCGACGAGCTGCGCGTCCCGATGAGCGTGCACCGCGACTACGGCCTCCCCGCGTACGTCGGACGCGACACGCTCGTCATCACCTCGTCGTACTCGGGGAACACGGAGGAGACGCTCTCCGCGTTCGAGGAGGCGCGCAAGCGCGGCGCGCGCGTCCTCACGATCACGACCGGCGGGCACCTCAAGGATCTCGCGACGTCCGCCGGTGTCCCGCTCGTCTCCTTCTCGTACAAGGCCCCGCCGCGCGCGACCCTGGGCTACTCGCTCACGCTCGTGCTCGGCGTGCTCTCGAAGGTCGGGCTCGTCCGCGACATGGGCGGCGACGTCGACGAGGCGCTCGCCGACGTCGCGAAGCTGCAGGAGCGCGTCCACGAGGGAGCGCGCACGAACGACGCGAAGAAGCTAGCGCTCGCGCTCGCCGGACGGATCGTGTTCGTGTACGGAGCCGGCGTCATGGGCGTGATGGCGCGGCGCGTGAAGGGCCAGTGGAACGAGAACGCGAAGAACTGGTCGGCGTTCGACGTGCTCCCGGAGCTGGACCACAACGCCGTCGTCGGCTTCCCGCATCCCGCGGTCGCGAGGCAGGCGCTGGCGGTCCTCATCCTCCGCAGCTCGCACGACCTCGGCCGGCACCGCGTGCGCTGGGAGGTCACGAAGGAGCTGCTCGACCAGGCGGGGATCGAGCACCACACGCTCGAGATGACGGGCCGCACGTCGCTGTCGGAGGTGCTCCAGATGACGTACGTCACGGACCACGTGTCCTTCTATCTGGCCCTGCTCAACGGCGTCGACCCCTCCCCGAACACGTCGATCGACCACCTGAAGGAGCGGCTTGCGCGGGCGTAGGAGCTTCGCTCCTCCCCGCAGCGCTCGTCCTCACCCGCGCGCTGCGCGCCCGGTCGCGTCCTCGCTCGCGTGTAGGCTCGCCGGCGCATGAGCCCGTTCGCGTACTGCCCGCGCGACGGCACGACGCTCGTTCCCACGCGCATCGACGGGCGCGATCGGCCCGCGTGCCCGGTCTGCGGCTTCGCCGACTTCCTCCACGTCCAGATCGGCGCGAACGCGATCGTCGAGCGGACCGGCTCCGTCCTCCTCGTCCGGCTCAACTACGGTCCGCGCGACGGACGGTGGTCCCTCCCCGGCGGCCTCGTCGAGAACGACGAAACGCCCGAGGAAGCGGCGGTGCGCGAGACGGCCGAGGAGACGGGGTTCGACGTGGAGCTCGATGGGCTGCTCGCGACGTACATGCGTCCGGGCGCGCCGATCCTCGTCGTGATCTACCGCTCGCACATCGTCGGCGGGTCGCTCCGGATCGCGCCCGAGGAGCTGTCCGAAGCGGCCTTCTTCCCGCGCAACGAGCTGCCGGCGCTCGCCGAGCTCGCCTGGCCCTCGACCGTGCACGGTCTCGATGCCTGGCGGGCGTTCGAGCGTAGTAGGCCGTGAGCTCGCGCGGATCCCGAGGTATCCGATCCGGCTATCGTTCGGCAGGACAGCGGCATTGAATACCGGATCTGGGTCCTGGCCACAGCGGATCGGCGAATACGAATAAGGGACTTCCGGAGGGTACCTGGCCATGTACTCGAGCCTCATCTCCATGGTCGAGAAGGCCAAGCGTTACGCCGACGAGCCCGAGCGGATCCGCGTCCGCGACCTCGACGTCGACTTCCGGGGCAACAACGGGACGCATCGCGTAACGCTGCGCGGGGATGAATGGCACTGCGAGTGCGACCACTTCGAGGCTCACGGTCTGTGCGCGCACGTCATGACCCTCCAGCGGATCTTCGGCGCGAGCCTTCGCGACGAGGTGCGCTACACCGCGGAGCGCGTCACCGCATAGATCGTCCCGGCGGGACCAGTTAAGTGCGCTCGACCGCGATACTCCTGGCGCTCGCCGGGGGTCTCCTCGCCAGCCTCCTCGTCGGCATCCTCGTCGGCGCGGTCGCGATCGGTCCCGGGGACGTGCTCGCCGCCCTCGTGGGCGGCGCCCACGGGACGACCGGGACGATCGTCCGCGACCTCCGCCTGCCGCGCGTCATCGCGGCCGCCATCGTCGGCGCGTCGCTCGCCGTCGCCGGCGTCCTCCTCCAGGGCCTGACGCGCAACCCGCTCGCCGATCCGTACGTCACCGGCAGCTCCGCCGGCGCGGCGCTCGGCGCCGTCATCGCGATCGCGGCGTTCGGGCCGCTCGCCGGAGGGATCGTGCCGGTCGCGGCCTTCGCCGGCGCGCTCGTCGCGGTCGCGGCGGTGTGGCAGCTCGCGCGGCTCGGCGGACGCACGACCGTCCTCACGATCCTCCTCGCCGGCATCGTCATGACCGCCTTCGCCGGCGCCGTCGTGACGCTCCTCCTCGTCGCGAGCGATCGCCTGTCGCTCCGGATCCGGGCCGTCCTCGACGTGCTCATCGGCGCGGTCACCGTCGGCTCACCGGGTGAGCTCAGCGTCGCCGCGATCATCGTGGCCATCGGCATCGCGCTGGCGCTGCTCGTCGGACCGCGTGTCGACGCCTACGCCTTCGGGGAGGAGACCGCGGCGACGCTCGGCGTCGACACCGAACGGGTCACGGTCGTCGTCCTCGCGGCGGCGGCCCTTCTCGCGGGCGCGTCCGTCGCGCTCGCCGGCCTCGTCGGCTTCGTGGGCCTCGTCGTCCCGCACGCCGTGCGCACCGTCGTCGGCGCGCGGCACCGTCTTCTCGTCGCGGCCTCCGCGCTCGCGGGCGCGATCGTTCTCGTGCTCGCCGACGCCGGCGCGCGCGTCGTCCTCGCGCCGGCGGAGCTCCCCGTCGGCGTCATCACCGGTCTCGTCGGCGCGCCGTTCTTCGTGTTCCTCCTCGTCCGCTCGCGGCAAGCGACCCTCGTATGACGACGCTCGTCGCGGAGCGGATCTCCGCCGGATACGCGCGCCGCCCGGTCCTCGCCGACGTCGACGTCTCGCTCGAGAGCGGACAGCTCGTGGCCCTTGTCGGGCCGAACGGCGCGGGGAAGTCGACGCTGCTGCGGTGCTTCGCTCGGCTGCTGCGCCCGTCGGCCGGACGCGTCCTCCTCGACGGCCGCGACCTCGCGTCCCTCGACCGCGGCGCGGTCGCGC
>JAJYLV010000148.1 GCA_021787445.1 Chloroflexota bacterium
CCGACGGTCCGGTCCTACCGTTCACCCCCGGGCAGTACGTGACCATCGGGCGCGTCGGTGCCGACGGCCGCCTCGTGCAGCGGCCGTATTCGATCGCGAGCAGCGCGCGGCGCCTGGAGGACGGATACGAGCTCTTCATCCGCCTCGTGCGCGCCGGCGCCTTCACCCCGCTGCTCTTCGCGACACGCGTCGGAGACCGCGTGTCGCTGCGTCGGCCGAAGGGGCGCTTCACCCTGCTGCCGGACGACGCGCGCACGCACCTCTTCATCGCGACGGGGTGCGGGCTCGCGCCGTTCCTGTCGATGCTGCGAACGCTCGACGACGACGCCGCGCCGCGGAAGGTGATCGTGCTCCACGGGGTCAGCTACGCCGACGAGCTCGGCTACCGGAGCGAGCTCGAGCGCTGGGCGGCGGATACGCGGTGGGGCCTGCGGTACGTGCCAACGGTCTCGCGGCCGCGCGAGGCGCGCAACGCGGGATGGACGGGGCGCACCGGCCGCGCCGAGGCCGTCCTCGGCCCGCTGCTCGAGGAGCTGCGCCCGGTGCCTCAGGAGAGCGTGGCGTACATCTGCGGGAATCCGGAGATGACCATCGCCGCCGAGAGGACGCTGCGCGAGCGCGGCTTCGACGCCGGCGCGATCCACAAGGAGCTCTACTGGCCGCTCGCCGCGGAGCGCTCAGGCGGAGCGGCGTAGCAGAGCGAGCGAGACCGACTGCACGGCGACGACGGCGATCGTCGCGAGCGCGTAGGCCGCGAGCATGCCCAGCGGCAGCAGCGCGAGCGCGACCACGAGGAAGAACGCCGCGAACCCGAACAGGCCGGCCACGAGGCCGCGCATGACGTCCGCGGCGGGACCGGGGCCGAGCGTTCGGTGGGCGAAGATCGCGAGCACGCTCGCGTAGACCGGGAAGCCCGACAGGATGCCGCTCGTGAACGGGCCGAGCAGCGGCGCCACCTCGGTGAGCCCGACGACCAGCGCCGTCGCCGCGATCGCACGCGACGGCAGGTCCCAGCGCGGCGCGGCGACGGAGCGTTCCGCGAGGTCTCGCGTGTGCGGCAGCACGCGCAGGGCCGCGAGCAGGACGACGACGTCGACGGTCGCGAGCCCGACGACGGGCAGCGCGATGAAGCGCACGGCGGCCCCGACGACCGCGAACGCGAGCGTGCCCGCGGCGAACGAGGCGGGCCAGCCACGCGAGCGAAGGCCGACGTAGGCGAGCGGGAACGCCGTTTGGGCGAGAACGCCGGCGACGGATCCGACCGCGGCGCGCGCGGCGAACGCGTGCCCCTGCTCGAGGGCGAGGAAGAGCGACACCGGCGCCGACGTGAACGGAAAGCCGACGAGCCAGCCCGCGAAGGACTGCCCGAAGCGACGGCCGAGCAGCGTCGCGGTCGCTATGAGCGTCGGCGTCAGCGCGACCTTGAGAGCGATCACTCGCGCCGGTACGCTAGTCCCACCCTCTGACCAGCACCGCGAGCGCCTGCGGCCATCGAGAGAGCGCGCACGTGCCGTCCGTCGGCCGGTCACAGGGCGGAACAGCGACCGAGGAGGCTCGAGATGGACGCGCCGACCACGCTGCCGGAGAAGCCCCGCACCGAGGACCTGCGGATGTTCCTCGTGCTCGCGCTGCCGATCTTCGCGATCACCGCGGGCGTCGTCGGGATCGTGCTGGTGTTCAGCCCTCGCTAGCACGCCGCCCCCAGATATCTTCGCGGCCCCTTCATGCCACGTTCACGCGATGCGCCCACACTCGGTCGCATCGTGAATGTGATCGAGGAGATACCCAGGCGCTCGTTCGCTCCGCTATAAATATCTCTTCGGGCCGGCCTCATTCGTTCGGAGCAGAGGGTCCGCGACACCTTTCGCCGGTACGCCGGGAGGTCCGTCGCGGCGCCTGCCGTTCCGCGATCCACCTAGAGGAGAAGTCATGCCCACCGACGTACGGCGGTACGCGCCACAGATGCACGCGGATGACCTGAGCCGCGGACGCCTCGTCCTGGCGACGATCGCCATCATGACCGCGCTGCTCCTGTCGGCGCTCGATCAGACGATCGTCGGAACGGCGCTGCCGCGCATCGTCGCCGAGCTGAACGGTCTCTCCTACTACGCGTGGGTCTTGACGGCGTACCTGGTCACGTCGACGACGATGGTCCCCATCGCCGGGAAGCTCGGCGACATGTACGGCCGTAAACCCTTCCTGCTCGTCGGCATGATCGGCTTCGTCCTCGCGTCCGCCCTGTGCGGACAGTCGCAGAACATGATCGAGCTCGTCCTCTTCCGCGGCCTCCAGGGGATCTTCGGCGGCGTCCTCATGGCCACCGTCTTCGCCTCGGTCGCCGACCTCTACCCGCCGCGCGAGCGCCCGCGGGTGCAGGGCTACACCGGTGCGGTCTGGGGCCTCTCGTCGGTGATCGGCCCGACGCTCGGAGGGTTCCTCACGGACAGCATCGGCTGGCGGTGGGTCTTCTACGTCAACCTGCCCATCGGCATCCTCGCGGTGCTCCTCGTGGCGTACGCGATCCCGTGGAGCCGCAGCGTCCATCGCCACGCGATCGACTGGTCCGGCGTCGCGCTTCTCGTAGCGGGGCTGGTGCCGCTGCTGACGGCGTTCTCCATCACGAACGACTACGCCTGGACGTCGCCGCAGGTGCTCGGCCTCCTCGCGTTCTCGGTGCTCGCCCTCGGGGCCTTCTTCGTGAACGAGGGGCGCGCGACGGAGCCGATCGTCCCGTTCGGCCTCTTCACGGACCGGACATTCGCCGTGTCGACGGTCGTCGGGTTCCTCGTGACGTTCGGGATGTTCGGAACGATCATCTACGTCGTCCTCATCTACCAGGGTGTCCTCGGGATCGCGGCGACGAACTCGGGCATCCTCATCACTCCGATGATGCTCGGGCTCGTGGCCGCCAGCATCATCAGCGGCCAGCTCATGATCCGCGTCAAGCGATACCGCTACATCGGGACCGTGGGCATCGCGATCGCCGCGGCGGGGATCTGGCTGCTCTCGCGCGCCACGACGAGCACGCCAGAGTCGGACGTCGTGCGCGACCTCGTGATCGCCGGCTTCGGCATCGGCACGACCATGCCGCTGTACGTCAACGCGGTGCAGAGCGCGCTGCCGCGCGAGATCACCGGCGTCGTCACCGCGCAGGTCCAGTTCTGGCGCAACATCGGCGGGACCGTCGGCACGGCGATCCTGGGCTCGATGCTCGCGGCGAGCTTGCCGGCTAAGGTCAATGACGCGGTCGCCAAGCTGTCGCTGCCGCCGCAGGCGCGCTCCGCGCTGTCCGCCGGCACCGCGAACGCGCAGGCGCTCTTCGACCCGGCGCAGGTCGCCGCCACGCGCGCGTCGCTGCCGGCGGCGTTCCAGCCGCTCTTCGACCAGATCATGCTCGCCGTGCGCGCGGCGCTCGCGAGCGCGCTCCACGACGTCTTCCTCTACGGCGCCATCGTCGTCGCCCTGGGCGTCCCGTTCTCGGTGTTCCTGCGCGAGGTCCCGCTCCGCGGCCGCGAGCGACGTGCTGCCGACGTCGAGACCGAGGCCGAGCGCGAAGAGGACACCGCACCGATCGCCGCGTTCGGCGACTAGCGCCCTCGCGAGAGGGTCCCGTCCCGGTCAGCCGCCCCTGACGCGGCGCCGGATGGCGGCCTCCATCTCGCGCGCGGCCTCGCGCTCCTTGATGCTCTGGCGCTTCTCGTACTGACGCCTGCCCTTGGCGAGGCCGATCTCGACCTTCGCTCGGCCGCTCTTGATGTACATCCGCAGCGGGACGAGCGTGAACCCGCGCTGCGCGACGGCGCCCGCGAGGTGCCCGATCTGATCGCGGTGCATGAGGAGGCGGCGGACGCGCATGGGATCGTCCGGCTCCCACGCCGAGGCCTGCGGCCAGCGCGCGATGCGGACGTTGCGGAGGTAGGCCTGTCCGCCGTCGATCTTGGCGTATCCGTCGCGCAGGTCGACGCGCC
>JAJYLV010000149.1 GCA_021787445.1 Chloroflexota bacterium
GCTAGATCCCCGGCGAGACGGAGGTATCGGCGCCGATCTTGCGGTAGTCGGGGTACAGCGTCGCGACGAGCGTGACGAACGCGGCGACGACGACGCCGGCGCCGAGGAGCACCACGGGGAGACCGATGACGTCGCCGAGCGCGCCGATGGGCATTACCGAGATCGGGCGGATCGACTGCACGACCATGTACGTCCCCATGACGCGGCCGTAGTAGCCGGGCTCGGTGCTCATCATGATCAGGCTCGAGTTGAGCGCCATGTAGGCGTCGCCGCAGAGCCCGGCGACGAAGAGGAACGGGATCGAGGGCAGGAGCTGCCCGCGGTCGACGAAGAAGCCGAACCCGACGAGCGCGAGCCCGAACGCGACGCCGAGGACTAGCTGCATCGCGGCGCGCTTGGGGTAGCGCGAGAGCGTCGCGACGAGGAGCGTCCCGAAGAGCGACCCGACGCCGCCGATGCTGAGGAGGATGCCGAGCAAGGTCGCGCCACCGTGGAACGGCCCGTCCGCGACGGCCGGCATGAGGTTGATGTACGGCATCCCGATGGCGAGGGGGACGAACCCGAGGCTCATGAGCGCGAACAGCGCGGGGCTGTGCCGGACGTAGGAGAAGCCCTCCGTCACGCTCGCAGCCAGCTTGCGCGGACGCGCGACGGGGGCGCCGCGGTCGTGCACCTGCAGCGCCGACCAGGTGACCCACGCCCAGCACACGGCCACGGCGAAGAACGTCCCGCCGAGGCCGAAGTGCGGCAGGCTGATGAGCACTCCGGCGATGGCCGGCCCCGCGACGCGCGTGAGGTTCATCCCCGCGTTGTTCAGCGCGACGGCGTTGGCGAGAAGGTGGCCGGTCCCGACGACCTGGGGGGTCCACGCCTGCCGCGCGGGCATCTGGAACGCGAACGCGGTCCCCTGCAGGAGGCCGATGACGACCAGCCACTCGATCGTCAGCTGCCCCCCGATGTACAGGAGCGCGGTGAGCGCGCTGAGCAGCGCCATCCACACGCTGCCGGCGACGACGACGGTCTGCTTGGGAAAGCGGTCCGCGGCCCATCCGCCGACCGGCGACAGGACGATCCGCGGCAGCCCCATGGCGAGGGTGACCACGCCGATGGCGAACGCGCTCCCGGTCAGCTCGTACGCGAGGTACCCGCGCGCCACCTGCTGGAACTGCATGCCCGTCCACGACCCCATGAAGCCCATCCACAGGACGCGGAAGTCGCGGATGCCGAGCGACTCGAGAGTGGTCTCGCGGAAGCCGTAGCGCCGTCGCGCGGCCTCCTCGCGCGCCGGCTCCGGCGTGGCGAGCACGTCGGCGAGCGGCTCGTCACCGGCGACGTCGACGGACGCCAGTTGGTCGTCCGCCACGGGCATCGCGCGCGGCGCCGGGGGGAGCGGATCGATGCTCATGTGACCAGGCTAGACCGCATGGACCTTACCGTTCCCCGAAGGGAGCGTTCCGCACAGGATCGCGGCTCACGCGAACGACGCGGCGCGCTCCAACAGCTCGTCCAGCCCCGGCTCGCTGGGATCCCGCGGCTTGCCGGGATGGATGATCGCGACCTGGCAGCTCTCCGCGGCCTCGACGAGGTCGCGGAAGGTGCCGGCGGTGATGTCCTTGATGTAGGCCTGCTTGTTCTCGTTGTACGCGAACATGCGCGGGTTGATGTTCGTGCATTCGTTGCACGTCGCGCAGCGCACGGTGTCGATGTAGGCCTCGTCCGACGAACGCTCCGGCACGGTCTCGGCGGCCGCGCCCGCCGCCGACTTCGCGACGCTATCCGCTGCGGGTGCTTCGACCGCCAAGGGCTCGGCCTCGCCGGCGGGCTGCGCTCGCACGATGACGACCGGGGCGGGAGGCGGTGTCGCGAGCTCGACGAGCCTCTTCCACGCGTCGCCGGTGCGGCGCGTCTCGCGGACGAGGCGATCGTCGACGACGAGCCGCACGAGGCGATCGTCCGCGTCGACCGCGTTCACGTAGGGGACCGCCGTCGGCGACGGAGCGGCGCCACCGTCGAGCCACTCTCCCAGCGGGACGAGGTCCCCCGACGGGACGGCCGTCGGCAGGACGCGCGCGAGGTCGCGCGAGCGGCGGGGGTCGCACACGGCGAGATCGGCGAGGGTGAAGGCGACCTCCTCGGTCACGCGCTGCAGCGACCCGTCCGCGTAGCTCAGGCGGTGGACCGGCCAGACGGCGTCGGAGCGCCCGTCGCCCTCGAGCCAGAGGCGCTCGTGCCAGGAGTCGCCCGCGCGCGGGTCGTACGCGAAAGTCGGGAAGGCCCGCGACCCCTTCGCCGCGGCCGCGATGAGGTACGGAGGCACGCCGCTCCCGTCGACCTGTCCGGTGAAGGCGCTGATGAGCGCCGGCCCCGGGAACGACAGCGCCGCGAGGACGCGCGGCGCGACCCGCACGAGCTCCGAGCTCGCGGCCTGCAGGACGTACACGTCGCCGAGGGCCATCGCGCTCGTCGCGAGGCGCGGCCCCATACCGAACAGGTCGTCCGTCTCCACCAGGACCTTGAGGGGTGCTCCCGCCGTGAGCGTCGCCATGACCGCGGCGTGGAACGGCGCATCGACGACACCGCCGGCGAGGCGGACGAGGGGGTCCGGGAAGAGGCCGAGGTCCTCCGGCCGGAGCGCGCTCTCGTCGAACGCGCGGAAGAAGTCGTCGTGCTCCGAGCCGACGTACTTGCCTTCGACCTCGAGGTCGCCCATCGCGATCGCGGCGACGAGCTCCGCCATCGCGGGGAGCCGCTTGCGGAACGCGGCGAGCGCCGCGTCGGCGCTCTCGAACTCGTACGCGCCGAGGTCCTCCGCGAGGGCGCGGTGCGAGCGGAGGGCGCCGAGGATGCGCGAGATGCGCTCCCGGCGCTCGGCGGGGAGCGCGAGCCCCCGCGAGGGTCCCGCGACGAGCCGGGCCATCGCGTCGAAGTCGAAGAGCTCCTGGTGCGGCGCGCCGACGGCGGCGCGCAGGTGCGCGGCGTCGCGGCCGGCGTCCGATCGCGCGAGGTCCGCGGCGACGAGGCCGCCCAGACGGACGATGAGCGCGTCGATGGTGCGGCGCAGGGCGGCCGCCTTCTTCTCGGCCGCGGCACGCCACGCGTGCTCGACGATCCGCCCGGCGGAGCGGCCGTCACAGTCGACGACCTCGCCGTCCGTGCGCATCGCGGCGCGCACGCGCGCGAGATCACCCGCGGCGTCGGCGCCGACGGCCACGGAGAGCCGCTCCGCGGCGCGCTCCCAGAGGTCCGAGAGCGTGCCGCGCTGCCCCGCCGCGCACGCCGCGCGGATCTCGCGCTCGCAGCGCAGGGACATGCGCCGCATCCGCTCGCCGGCGATGCCCTTCGGCGCGACCTCGCGCAGCGCCTCGTCGACGACCGACGAGAGCGGCCGCACGAAGCTCCCGTCGGCAGCGGCGTCCACGAGAAGCGCCGGGTGGTCGTAGCGCAGGCGGGCCAGATCGCGCATGCGCGCGAAGAGCGCCGGACGGAGGTGCGCGGCGTCGGGCCGCGGCGTGCGCAGGTCGCTGCGCGTCCCGGTCAGCCGGAAGAGGACGGTGTCCGCCGTCACCGCGCGGCCGCCGCGGGATCCGGCCCGATGGTGAAGCGGTCCAGCTCCGCGTCGAGGCCCTTCCGGATCTCCTCGACCGTCCGGAGCCGTCCGGCGCCGCGAACGTCCTCGTAGCACGGGACGTCGTCGTTCCGGTAGAAGATGCCCACCGGGATCGTCCCATCGGTGGAAGGAGTGAGCCCGCGCGCCGCCGCGAGGTCGGAGGGGTCGTGCCCGCGCACGTTCTTGTAGACGCGGGCGAGCGCCGAGCTGAGCGTGATCCCGTTCGGATGCTGGAGGATGACGGTGCGCTCGGGATCCTGCACGTACGCGTCGAAGGCGCCCGGCATGAATTCCGGGCAGCGCTGGATGATGCGCACGAACGAGAAGCCCTTGTGCCGGTACGCCGCGG
>JAJYLV010000150.1 GCA_021787445.1 Chloroflexota bacterium
CGTTGCGCGTGTCGAGGGGGTCGATGACGCCGTCGTCCCACAGGCGCGCGGTCGAGTAGTAGGGCGAGCCCTGCGTCTCGTACTGCTCGAGCGTCCTCTTGCGGAAGGCCGCGCGCTCCGCGTCGCTCTCGAACGTCCCCACCATCGAGAGGACCGTCGCCGCCTGCTCGCCGCCCATGACGCTGATACGCGCGTTCGGCCACATCCACAGCTGTCGCGGCTGGTAGGCGCGGCCGGCCATGCCGTAGTTCCCCGCGCCGAAGCTGCCGCCGATGATGACCGTGAACTTGGGGACGTTGGCGCACGCGACGGCCATGACCATCTTCGCGCCGTCCTTCGCGATGCCTCCGGCCTCGTAGTCCTTCCCGACCATGAACCCGGAGATGTTCTGGAGGAAGAGGAGCGGGACGCCGCGCTGGTCGCAGAGCTCGATGAAGTGCGCCGCCTTGAGCGCGCTCTCGCTGAAGAGGATCCCGTTGTTCGCCACGATCCCGACGCGGAAGCCGAAGATGCGCGCGAAGCCGCAGACGATCGTCGTCGCGTAGAGCGCCTTGAACTCGTGGAACCGCGAGCCGTCGACGATGCGCGCGATGACCTCGTGCACGTCGTAGGGCTGCCGGATGTCGGTCGGCACGATGCCGTAGAGGTCAGCCGGGTCGAGCGCCGGCGGCTGGGGATCCTCCACCTCCTCGCCCCAGTAGGTCCGGCGATCGAGCTGCGCGACCATCTCGCGCACGATCGCGAGCGCGTGCGCGTCGTCGACGGCGTAGTGGTCGGCGACCCCGGACACGCGCGCGTGGACGTCCGCGCCGCCGAGCTCCTCCGCGGTGACCTCCTCGCCGGTCGCGGCCTTCACGAGCGGCGGTCCGCCAAGGAAGATCGTGCCCTGGCCCTTGACGATGGCGACCTCGTCGCTCATCGCCGGGACATACGCGCCGCCGGCGGTGCACGAGCCCATGACCGCGGCGAGCTGCGGGACGCCGAGGCGCGACAGGCGGGCCTGCTCGTAGAAGATCCGGCCGAAGTGGTCGCGATCCGGGAACACCTCGTCCTGGAGCCGGAGGAACGCGCCGCCGGAGTCGACGAGGTACACGCACGGCAGCAGGTTCTCGCGCGCGATCTCCTGCGCGCGCAGGTGCTTCTTCACGGTGAGCGGGTAGTAGCTGCCGCCCTTCACCGTCGCGTCGTTCGCGACGACGACGCATTCGGTGCCCGAGATGCGCCCGATCCCGGTGACGATCCCGGCCGAGGGCGCCTCGCCCTCGTACATCCCCCACGCGGCGAGAGGGGACAGCTCGAGGAACGGCGTGCCCGGATCGAGGAGGCGCTCGATGCGGTCGCGGACGAGGAGGCGTCCGGCACGCACGTGCCGCTCGCGAAGCTTCTCCGGCCCGCCGCGGCGCACGTGCTCGAGGCGCTCGCGCAGCTCGGCGACGAGCTTCGTCATGTGGTCGCGATCGCGCTTCGCTTGCTCGGACGAGCGGTCGAAGGTCGAGCCCAGCAGCGTCATCCGAGGCGATGCTAGTGCGCGGGTCGGGGTTTAGGATCGCGCAGACATCACCGCGGGGAGGTGTGGGAATGGCGCAAGCGAGTCCGAGCAGCGCTCTTCTCAAGGCGTTCACCTGGTACAAGCAGTCGGCCTTCCGCTGGAAGGGCGAGGGACCCGTCGTCTACATCGATCCGTGGGGGCTGACGGGCGATCTCCCGCAGGCCGACCTCGTCCTCATCTCGCACTACCACTTCGACCACTTCTCGAAGGACGGCGAGTACAACGACCCGAGCAAGTCGTTCACGCCGAAGGGCGACGGCGACCTCGCGAAGATCTGCGGGCCCAAGACGGTCATCGTCGCGCCGCACGACGTCGCGGCCGAGCTGACCGGCAGCGTGAAGCCCGTCAAGCCCGGCGACCTGCTCGAGGCCGCGGGCGTGAAGATCCAGTGCGTCCCCGCGTACAACACCGTCGAGTCGCGCCTCGAGGCGCACGATCGGCGCAACGGATGGGTCGGGTTCGTCTACACGCTCGGCGGGACGACCTACTACCACGCCGGCGACACCGACCACCTGCCGGAGCTCGAGCGGATCAAGGCCGACGTGTCGTTCGTCCCGATCGGCGGCACGTACACGATGGACGCCGACGAGGCCGCCGGGTTCGTCAAGAAGCAGCGGCCGAAGCTCGCCGTCCCGATGCACTACGGCTTCGTCGTTGGCGATCCGTCCGTCGCGCAGGATTTCAAGAGGGCGGCGTCGCCGATCGACGTTCAGGTGCTGAAGCCGACGAACAAGTTCAGCCTCTGACGCTGCGACTACGGCAGGCGAGAGTGCGGACGCCGCCTAGAATGGTCCAGCGAAAGGACCCCGTAGCTCAGCGGAAAGAGCAGTGGCCTTCGAAGCCATGTGCGAGGGTTCAACTCCCTCCGGGGTCGCCGGCGAAGGTACAATCACAGTGCTGACCCCGTAGCTCAGCGGATTAGAGCATCTGCCTACGGAGCAGAGGGTCGGGCGTTCGAATCGCCCCGGGGTCGCCGCGGAACTGCGCCCTACGACCTTCCGTCAGTTCCGTTCTCATCTCACGGCGCTTAGCCGTGACCCGTCGGTGGTCGTTCGCGCACCGCACCTCGCACTTCGCGATCTCTTCAGCGATCGGCTTCGCCGCAGTCGACGCAAGGACGCTCTCTAGCCTAGTTGACGAACAGACCTTCTAACAGATCGACATCCGAGAGGGTAAGGTCGCTCGGCACTTTCTTCCGATCTACACGACCGCAGCTTGCCGTTACCGACCGTGGTGGGCGCCACGACGAGCAACTCAGTGGTTGGAACGTCATTGCGGTCTCGCGTTCCTCGACCCTCGCGTTCGTCGTGTATCGGCCCGTCGCGGTGACGACCATGGGTGCTCCGCTCCGCTCGCGTTGATACGCTTCGCTCCCGATGCGTATCGCTTATCAGGGCGTCGCCGGCGCGTTCTCCGAGGCCGCCGCGGCCGCGCTCTTCCCGGCCGGCGAGCCGCTGCCGCGCGACACGTTCGCCGACGTCTTCGAGGCGCTCGCCTCGAGAGCGGTCGACGCCGCCGTCGTGCCCGTCGAGAACAGCCAGGCCGGGGCGGTCGCCGACGTGTACGACCTCCTTCGGCGCCACCGCGGCCTCACGATCGTGGCCGAGGCGCACCTCCGCGTCCGCCACCACCTCCTAGGCATCCCGGGCTCGCGCGTCGAGGACGTCCGCACCGCGCGATCGCACCCGCAGGCGCTCGCGCAGGTCGAGGAGTTCCTCCGCGGCCGCGCGATCACGCCCGTCGTCGCGTTCGACACCGCCGGCGCGGCCGCCGAGGTCGCCGAGCTGAAGGACCGGACGGTCGCGGCGGTCGCGAGCACGCGCGCCGCCGAGCGCTACGGCCTCGTCGTGCTCGCGCCGTCGATCGAGACCGCCTCCGACAACATGACGCGCTTCTTCGCGCTCGCGCGGAGGGACGATCCCGCGCCGGCACGCGCGATCCCGGAGGCGCACCGCTGCGGGCCGCCGAAGACGAGCCTCGCGTACGCGAGCGCGAACGTCCCGGGGGCCCTCGTGCGCTCGCTCGAGCCATTCGCGACCGCGGGCATCCAGCTCACGAAGATCGAGTCGCGGCCCAGCCGCGAGCAGCCGTGGGACTACGTCTTCTACCTCGACTTCGCCGGCGACCCCGCGGTCTCGCCGGCGCTCGAGGCGATGGCGCTCATGCGCACGTGCTGCGCGTGGGTCCACGTGCTCGGGACGTACCCCGCCGCGACGAGCGTGCTGGAGCCCGACGCCGCTTCCTAGTGGATGAGGAAGATGCTCACGAGGAGCAGCGCGAGCACCGCGAGCGTGACGACGACGAAGACGCGGTCCTCCTCCGCGATGAACAGGAGCACCGAGGCCGCGACGCGCAGCACCGGCGTCGCGATGAGCACCATCGTCCCGAGCTCGACGATCGCGAACG
>JAJYLV010000032.1 GCA_021787445.1 Chloroflexota bacterium
CACCGCATCCGTCGCGCCGGCGTCGGCCCGCATCCCGCTCTCCACGCGTTCGATCCGCATGATCTAACGCCCGCCGCGCCGTGGAGGACGCCCGCCGCCGTGATCAGCGTGTAAGAAAGGGGGGCGCGGACCGCGCGCGGAGCCCGACCGTGTCGAGACGATGTCCGGGTCAGCCCGCCGCGACGGCCTTCTTTCGCATCACCTCGCCGAGCGTGTCGGCGGCCTCGGTTCGCGATACGACCACGACGTCGTCGTCCGCGGCGACGTCGCCCTCCTCGACGATCCGCAGGTACGCACCCGGCCTGCCCGCCGCGATGAAGCGGTCGCTGAAGCCCTTCTCGCCCATCTTCAGCTCGAGCTTCCAGCACGGCATCCGGGGGCCGGCGACCTCCAGCAGCGCCGTCCCGACGCGCCAGCGGTCGCCGACCCGCGCCGACGCGGGGTCGATGCCCTCGAGCGTGAGGTTCTCGCCGAAGGTCCCCGCGCCGAGCTCTCTTCGGAGCTCCGCGCTCCACCAGGCCACGTCCTCGACCGCGTAGGCGTATACGGCCTTGTTCGGCCCGCCATGGCTGGCCCCCGACTGCACGTCGTCCCCGACGTGCACGCCGCGGATCGGATGGCGTCCGGCGACGGGCACTTTCCAGATGCTCGTCGGGACGAGCTCGCCGTTCCGCTCGACCAGCCGCGGATGGCCGATGTTGACCGAGAGGACCGTCGCCACGCGCGGAGCGTACCGCGGCTTACCGTGCGGCGGCGGGCTCCTTCCCGAGCACCGTGAGGCTCTCGCGGATGAATGCGGGGATGTCCGCCGGCTGACGCGAGGTCACCAGGTTGCGGTCGACGACCACCTCCTGGTCGACGACCTCGGCGCCTCCGAGCAGCGTGAGGTCCGACTGGATCGTCTTCCACGCCGTCAGGCGGCGGCCCTTGTACGCACCCGCGGTGATGAGGATCTGCGGACCGTGGCATATCGCCATGACGGGCTTGTTCGTGTCGAAGAAGGCCTTCACGAAGTCCACCGCGACGGGATGCGCGCGCAGGCGGTCGGGCGAGAAGCCGCCCGGGATGAAGAGGGCGTCGAACTGCGCGGGCGTGACGTCGGAGAACGCCTTCTCGACCGTCGCGGTCTCGCGGCCCTTGTCCCCCTTCAGCTCCTGGTCGGCCTGGATCCCGACGATCGTGACGTCATGCCCGGCCTCCCGGAGCGCGTCGTAGGGCTGCTTGAATTCCGAGTCCTCGAAGCCGTTCGCGAGCACGCATGCGACCTTCATACGGTCCTCCCCCTGGCGGTGTCGTTCATCGGGCACATGCTGCATCTAACGTTCCGCGTCGGCCGGCGGGTATCGTTCGGTCCATCACCCCCGCGACACGACGCCTGCGCCCGAAGGACCTGGCCCGCCTGTCGTTCCTGTGGGTCGGCCTCAACGTCCAGAGCGGCGCCCTCCTCCCGATCGTCGTGCCCGCGCAGATCGTGGTGCTGCTCCCCGGCCCGGTCGGAGGCGCGCCGCAGGCGCTCTTCCTCGGCGTCCTCTCAGGCATCGGCTCCATCTGCGCGCTCGTCGCGCAGCCGGCGGCGGGCGCCGTCTCGGATCGCACGGCCGGGAGCTACGGGCGCCGGCGCCCGCTGATCGTCGCGGGGGCCGCCGCCAGCCTCGCCGGCATGGCGCTCGTCGCCATCCCTCTCGGCGTTCCCCCGTTCGCCGTGGGGTTCCTCCTCGTCATGGCCGGCTCCAACGTGTGCACCGCCGCGTACCAGGCGCTGCTGCCCGATCGCGTGCCGCGCGATCAGCGCGGCGAGGCGTCCGGGTACATGGGCGCGATGACCATCGTCGGCAGCGTCGGCAGCATCGTCGCCGCGCTGCTCCTCCTCGAGGGCGGCACCGCGTCCGCGCCGAGCGCCGACGCGATCGTCCGCGGCGCGGCCGCCTTCTACTTGATCGCGGCGGTCACCGTCGCCGCGGGCGTGATCGTGACCCTCGGCATCCGCGAAGAGCCCGCCGGACCGGCGACCGATGCGACACGCGCCGCGGGATCGGCGCTCTGGCCGGGTCCGTGGCGCGAGCGCGGATTCCGCTGGGTCTTCACCGCGCGCGCGTTCGTGATGTTCGGGTTCGCTCTCTTCCTCACGTTCATCGAGTACTACCTCGCGCAGGTCCGCGGCACGAGCGACTTCGTCGGCGCGACGTCCCAGGTCGCTCTCCTCGCCCTCGCGGGCGCCGTCGTCAGCGCCGTCACGCTGGGCGTCCTCTCGGACCGTGCGCGGCGTGTCCCCGTCGTCGTCGTGTCGTCGGGGCTCATGGCCGCCGCAGCGCTCGCCTTCACCGCGGCGCCCTCGACGATCCCGCTCGCTCCCCTAGGGCTCGTCTTCGGCATCGGCTACGGCGGCTACATGAGCGTCGACTGGGCGCTCGCGATCGACGCGCTGCCGTCGCAAGGGTCCGTGGCGACCGACCTCGGCCTGTGGAACATCGCGAGCGCGTTCCCCTCGGCGGCGGCGCCGCTCATCGGCGGCGCGATCGTCGCGTTCGCCGAGGGCGCGAGCGGCGTCGCCTTCGGATACCGATCGGTCTTCGCGCTCGCCGCCGTCTCGCTCGTCCTGGGGTCCGCCGCGGTGCTGAGGGTACCCGAGGGCGCCCTGCGCCCGCGCGCGGTCTGATCGGAGGACCGGGCGGCAGGCGCGGGCGCGCCGCGCCTGCCTCCGCGCCCTTAGCGCTTCACCTCGGCGGTCGTGGTCCCGCCTCTCACCTTGATGCTCTTGGGTCGCATCTCCTCCGACTTCGGCAGATCGACGTGGAGGACGCCGTCGCGGAACTCCGCGTCGACCTTCGACGCGTCGATCGCCGTCGGGAGCACGAACGAGCGCTGGACCCGGCCGGAGCGGCGCTCCTGCCGGAGGAAGCCTCCCTCCTTCTTCTCTTCCTTCGATCCCCGGCGCTCGGCTGTGATCTGGACGGTGTCACCCGTCACGTTGACGTCGATGTCCTCCGGCTTCATCCCCGGAATATCCATGCAGACGTGGAACGCGTCGGCGGTCTCGGAGATGTCGATCGGCGCCGACACGCTCCCCGTCACCGTTGAGAGGGCGCCGGGGCCGATGAAGCTGTCCTCGATGAGGCGGTCCATCACCTCGCGAAGCGAGAGCACGTCGCGAGTCGGGTCGTAGCGCGTCACGGTCATCGTTGTCCCTCCATCCGCGGATCTGGTCACCGCCGTTCGCCGCAGCCGCCGTGCCCGTTCGCCCGCCTCTCTGGGTCCTCTCCAGTCGGCCCCTCGCCGCGCGGACGCGGTACCGCCGCAGCCGCTCGGTCGCCCGGCCCCTGAGCCGCCCTAGGACCCGGCGGCCATACCGGAACGCGTCATGCACGCGAACGCCGCGGTGCCGACGACCGTCGATCGCGCGGAGGCCCAGCGCCTGCTCTCCGCGGGCGCGCAGCTCGTCGATGTGCGGGAGCACGAGGCGCACCGCGATGCCCATATCCCGGGAGCGGTCTCCCTACCCCTCAAGGAGCTGACCGCGGAGCGCGCGGAGGACATGCTGCGACGCGACCGCACCGTCCTCCTGTACTGCTGGGACTTCCAGTGAGACCTCGCGCCGCGCTCTTTGCGCTAGCGCAATGACCCGGCGGGCGGGCGCCTGTATCACCGGGCTCGGCCGGAACGTGCGCGAAGCCCGTCCGCCCAAGGGAGGATCCCGATGCCGGCGACGCTCCACCAGCTCGACACGCGACGCCTGCCAGCGAGCGAACGCCGCTCGTCGATCGTCGCGGCGATCGACGCGCTGCCGTCCGACGGGTCCCTGATCCTCGTCGCGGAGGACGACCCGCGCCCGCTCCTCCGGGACATGACGGCGGAGACCGGTGCGGGCTACCGCTGGAGCGTCCTCGAGCTGGGCCCCGAGCGGTACCGCGTCGAGATCCGCGGCCGCGAAGGCCCGCGCACGGTGACGGAGTTCCTCGAGACCGACCACCAGCGTCTCGACGGGATCCTCCAGGACGTCGTGCGGCTGTCTCGGCAGGGCGATGACGAGGAGGCGGCCGAGCGCTTCGCCGAGTTCGAATGCGGCCTCGGGTGGCACATCGACGTGGAGGAAGAGGTCCTCTTCCCCGCGTTCGAGACCAACACCGGCAGCGCGACGGGACCGACCGTCCTCATGCGGACCGAGCACGTCGCGATCCGCGAGCTGCTCACGGCGTGTGGCGCGGCTCTCGCGGGCGCCGGGGACGTCGAGCGGAGCGTCGACGATCTCGAGAAAGCGCTGTCCGCTCACAACCTGAAGGAGGAGCAGGTCCTCTATCCCGTCTCCGACCACGTCGTCGGAGGCGAGGAGGAGCGCGAGGCTCTCGTCGGACGGATCCAGGCGTTCTGAAACGAACGCGGAGCGGGCGGCTGGGGGCCGGGCCTAGGTCGCGTCCTCCTCGGTCGGGCCGTCCCCCGCCGTGACGCGATCGAGCACCTGCTCGAAGGCCGAAAGGGGCTGCGCGCCGACGAGGAGATAGCGCCCGCCGACGACGTGGGCGGGGATCGCGTCGATACCGACCGAGCTCGCCTGCGCGCGGTGTCGATCGATGAGCACCTCGTACCGTCCCGACGCGAGCGCGCGCTCGAGCGCGATCCCATCGAGCCCCTGCTCGGCGACGATCCGCTTCAGGTCGTCCACCCGGTCGAGATCCGCCGTTCCCTCCCAGTGCCCGCGGAAGAGAGCGCGGTGCACGGGCTCGAACGCGCCGTGCTCGCGCGCGAACTCCGCGGCGGCGAGCGCGAGGCGCGTATTGATCAGGCGGTCGCGCTGGCGCATGACGAGGCCCACCTCACGCGCCATCGCCTCGACGTGCTCCCGCGAACGTGCCATCCGCTCCGGCGAGAACATGCGCTCGCGCGGCATGCCCTCGCGAGGGACCTCGGGGTGGAGCTCGAAGGGCAGCCAGGTGACCTCGACACGGCCGGCCCGGCGCAGCTGCTCGACCCGCACGGAGTCGATGTAGCAGAAGGGTCAAACGTAGTCGGAATAGACGACCAGCTCCACGGACACGCTTCTATGGTGCGCCCGCCTCAGCGGTCCCGCGACCTCCATCCGGCCGCGCCCTCCCCGTCGGTCCAGAACGGATCGTCGGATAGCTTCGTCGCGTCGCCGAGGGCCGCTCCGTCCGTCGGTATCCACCCTCGCGGGTCCTCGCTCTCGGCACGCAGGGCACCGGTGCCGTCACGCCAGCAGTGGAGGAGGCCGCCGCCGGGTGTGCGGTACGTGCCTTGCTCGATGAAGGGTCCGCTCACTCTTCCTCATTCCTCACTTGGGTGCGGCTCGATCCGCCGCGTGGGACCACGCCTCAGTGTCGGGACGCGCGAGCGGATCTCATGAGGCTCCTGTCATCGGAACAGCGGGACCGAAGTCCCGTCGGACGACGGGACCGCTCGCGCGTCGGGCGAGCACTTCGTGACGCAAAGTGACTTCGGTCACGCCACCTTTGGCTCCTCATGCCCATTCCCCGCCGCGGTGCGTGCGTCATGCTGAGGGTGGGGTGAGGTCGCACCGACTGAGCGTCGTCACGCCCTACCGCCTCGACCTGACGGTCAGCGCGCTCCGCCGCCTCTCGACCAACGTCGTCGACCGCTTCACCTCCGACGGCCGTTACCTTCGCGCGCTCGACGGCGAACACCCGGTCGTCGTCGAGGTGCGCCAGGTCCGACGCGACCGCCTCGCCGTCACGCTCCACGGCGCCTCACGCGGCGATCGCGCGGCGCTCGCGACGGTGCGTCGGATGCTCGGCGTCGATCGCGACCTGGACCGGTTCGCGCGGTCCGCGCGGCGGATCGCCTGGCTCGCGCCCCTCGCTCAGCGGATGCGCGGAGTGAAGCCGCCGCGGTACCCGACGCTCTGGGAAGCGTGCGTCAACGCGGTGGTCTTCCAGCAGCTCAGCGTCGTCGCGGCGAGCGCCATCACCGGTCGCCTCGTCACCAGGCTCGGGATACCCGTCGCGTTCGGAGAAGAACGTCTCTACGTGTTCCCATCTCCGGACGCGTTCCAG
The DNA here is from genome assembly GCA_021787445.1 of Chloroflexota bacterium. Taxonomy (GTDB): domain Bacteria; phylum Chloroflexota; class Limnocylindria; order P2-11E; family P2-11E; genus JACPOT01. Next base: position 6,024 of record JAJYLV010000032.1, read on the forward strand.
GCGGCGCGCGATCGCCCGCTGCTCGCCATCGGGCTGAGCGCCGGCAAGCTCGCGACGCTTCGGCGCGCGGCGGACGCGATCGGATCGGGACGCCTCGATGCGCCGGCACTCGAAGCCCTTCCCAGCGAGGAGGCCGCCGCTGTCCTGCGGACGGTAAAGGGGATCGGGCCCTGGAGCGCGGCGCTCATCCTTCTCCGCGGCTTCGGTCGCCTCGACGTGTTCCCGGCCGCCGACACCAGCGTCGCACGGAACCTCGCGCTCGTCCGGGGCGCTCGCGATATCCGCGCCACCCTCGACGCGCTCGGCCAGGATCGCGGGATGGTCTACTACCACCTCCTCCTCGCTCGGCTCGAGTCCCGTGGGGACCTCGGACGCCCATCGCCGTGACGGCGCCCCGCTCGCCGCGGGGCACGAGCGCACGCGGGACTTTGGTCGTGCGATGCTCACGACGGGCGACACACGACGCCGGGCGGCTGCCGACGACACTGATGTCGTGTGGAAGACAGAGACAGGACGCCTTCGGACCTCGTGCAACGGCGACGTCGACACGGCGGACCTGCCCGAGCCGTTCGTCGAGTACCTGGTCGACCAGGTCGCCCCGCACGCGCGGGCTGAAGAGATCTTCCTCTATCCGATCGTCGAACAGCTCATGGGGTCGGGGACGACCGCGACCATGCGCATCGACCACGAGGCGATCGTGGGACGGATCCATCGGATCCGTGACGCCGCCCAGCGAGGGCTGCTGATCGAAGGCGGCTGGCATGCGCACGAAGAGCTGCGACGTCTGTGCATCGAGCTCGGTGCGCTGCTCGACGTGCACTTCGACAAGGAGGAGCGCGTCTATTTGCCGCTCCTCGAGCGCAAGCTCGACGCTCCCGAGCAGGAGCGTCTCGTTGAAGCCATGGAGATGGCGGCCTGAAGCCGCACGAAGGGTGGCTTGAGGCTGCGAGCGAGATCAGCACGGCGATCCTCGAGGGTGTCGCGCTCACGAAGGTCCTGCAGCTCGTCGCCGACGCGGCGCGCCGGCTGGTCGATGGGCACACCGCGCTCATCGCGACCCCGGCGATCGACTCGTCGTCGCTCGTCATCCGCGCGGCCAGTGGCGGGCGAGCGAACGCCCTGCGCGGGATGCTCCTACCGCCCGACGCGTCGCTCGCCGGCGAGTCCATGCGCACCGGTAAGCGCTTGATCGTGGCCGACGCGACGGTCGATAGCCGTGCCTTTCAGGAGCCGGTGAGAGCGACAAAGGTCGGACCGATCGTCGTTACGCCTCTCGGCGCACGAGGACACACTTTCGGCGTGCTCGGAGTGTCCCGATCGGTCGGCGAGGCGCCCTTCGGAACGCGGGATCTGGATAAGGTCGCTGCCTTCGCCGGTCAGGCGGCGATCGCTCTCGAGTACTCTCACGCTCAGCGTGAGCTTCGCCGGCTCGCCGTCATGGACGACCGCGAACGCATCGGGCGGGAGCTGCACGACGGTGCGATCCAATCACTCTTCGCCGTCGGGCTCGAGCTTCAGGCGACGCGTTCGAGAGCACCGGATCCGATCGTCAAGCGTCAGCTCGCGAACGCCGTCGCGCGGATCGACGACGTCATCCGAGACCTTCGCGGCTACATCTCCGAGCTGCGTCCGGATGTCCGCGACGAGCCGTCGCTCGAGCAGAACCTCGAACGGCTCGCCGTCGAGTTCGAGGAGCGCAGCGGCGTCCTCACCGTGAGCGAGATCGATGCGCGCGTCGCGAGAGAGCTCGACGCCGTCGCGAGCGACGTGATCATGATGGCGAGAGAGGCGCTCGCCAGGGTCGGCCGCCATTCGGGAGCGACGACGTGTCGCCTCCGGCTCCGGCGAGCGGACAATGAGGTGATCTTCGACGTGAGCGACGACGGCGGGGGTCCGGATCGGGACCGGTCGCGGGGGAACGCTCCCGACGCACCGGTGTTGCACGAACGTGCCGCATCGATCGGAGCGACGCGGATCGTCGGCGGACGCGGAGGAAGCGGCGACGTCGAGATACACATCCCACTGCCCCCGAGCGCGCGCGCTCCCTGAGAGCGATGCCGACAACGGGGTCCGCGATCAGGATGAGAGGAGAGGATGACAGGTAGCTGGCCTGCTGCCGGGGCGGCGGCCGACCGAGGGAACGTTCATGAGAACTGGTATGACGCGGCCACAGAGATCAGCGGGGCGATCCTGGAGGGCGTCGCGCTCTCCAGGGTCCTTCGTCTCGTCGCGGACGCGGCGCGCCAGCTGGTCGGAGGCGACTTCGCGCTCATAGCGACGCCGGCGGTCGACTCGGCGTCACTCCTGGTCCGCGCGGCGAGCGGCGACGGCACGAGCGCGCTCCGCGGGATGTCGATACCAGCGGAGTCCTCGCTTGCCGGATCGGCGATAGCTTCGGGAAATGGCGCCGTGATCGGCGACGCGGCGGCGGACCCGCGCGCCTACGCCCGGAAGGTGGAGGTGATGGGGATCGGTCCGCTCATCGTCACGCCGCTGGCGGCCAGGGGCCATGCCTTCGGGATACTCGAGGTCTCGCGCCGGCGCGGCGGAGACACCTTCGAGAGGGAGGACCTCGAGCGCGTCGCGGCCTTCGCGGGACAGGCGTCGATCGCGCTGGAGTACGCCCGCGCACAGCGTGAGCTGCGTCGCCTCGCGGTGATGGACGACCGCGAGCGCATCGCCAGGGAGCTGCACGACGGCGCGATCCAGTCGCTCTTTGCCGTCGGCATGGACCTCCAAGCGACCGCTCTTCGTGCCCCGGACCAGACGGTCAAGGTGCGCCTCCAGGAGTCCGTCGATCGGATCGACGTCGTCATCCGTGATCTGCGCAACTACATCTTCGGCCTGCGTCCGAACATCCTCGAAGAGCGGACGCTCGAGCAGAGCCTCGAGCAGCTCTCGATCGAGTTCGAGGAGCGCAGCGGCATCGCCACCGTCAGTGAGATCGACTCGCGCGTAGCGCAGCAGATCGGATCCGTCGCCGGCGACCTCGTGCAGATCGCGCGCGAAGCCCTGTCCAACGTGGGGCGGCACTCGAACGCGACGACCTGCCGCATCGCCCTCCAGTGGACGAACGGTGAGGCCGTGCTCGAGATCGCCGATGACGGCGTGGGCTTCGAGCCGTCGAAGGTCGCCGGGAGCGGTCAGGGCCTGCGCGACATCCGCGAGCGAACCTCCTCTCTGGGCGGCGACGTCGAGATCGTCAGCACGCCGGGGGCGGGCACCGAGGTGCGGATCCGTGTCCCTGTCTCAGGCCCACCGCCTTCCGGCTGAGGAAGAGCCCCGCGTGGTCCCGTCGCACGCGGAGGACGACGACCCACTGATACTCAGGACCGCGTCCCGCGGTGTAGCAGACCAGTGACTCACGACTGCGGTGCGTCCTCGGAGCGACGCTACCGGTAGAAAGGCGGGTGCGACGAGATGACGGATCCTCAGGTCGTCTATCTGTGCATAGCGGTAGCCGCGGGACTGCTCGCGTTCGTTCTCTGGGATACGTGGGACACGTCCGAGAGACACGACTTCTGCCCCATCACGTGCCCGCATCGGCAAGTCGCGAAGCGCGCCGATCGAACGCGCCGGCCGTACTGAAGGAGGAGCGATGCGATGCCCGAGATGAGAGCGCAAACGGAACGCGAGGCGCAGCTCGAGGGGATCACCGAACAGGAGACGGCCACGCTCCCCTACGAGCTGACCGCGATGTCAGAGCCCGCGCGTGACGACGGAGAGAAGCGGTCCGTCACGGTGGACGCGTCACGCCCGTACGCCGCGAGCCACCGTGCCGGTCGGCTCCTCCACGGTCTTCGGCTCGGCGGGCAAGCCGGAACGCTGCCTACCGAGCGCGCGAGACATCGCGCTGCGCGCGGCGCCGCCGCATGACGGACGGCGGTCGGGACCGATCCCTGCGGCAGAATGAGCACCGACCGCGCTCCCGAGCGCGTCTCAATTCTCACCTGACCTTGGTCGCCGGATCCGCGTGACCGGCGGCTCATCCCGCGACCGATCCCCTGCGCAAGACTCCGCTGGAGGTGATGGAGATGTCGGATAAGCCAACGACTGATGTGCCGGTCGATCAGAAGGCCGCTGACCCCCCGGTCGATGAGGGCTTTCGCCGCTGGTACGCATCGTGTCCATGCTGCCTTGGCGAGAGCTATCCGACGGTGAAAGCGAAGATCGAGGCGGAGCAGGAGACGCGCCGCTAACGGCGTGACGACGCTCGTGCGCGAAGACCACCGATACTGCGGCAACGTCGTCGGGACCTAGCGCAAGCGCGAAGAGGAGGAGCGATATGGCCCGCCTGCGTCCGCTCCGCAAGGAAGAGGTATCTCCGGAGGTAGCCGAGATGATCGAGCAGTCGTCGCGTGCCTTCGGCGAGCCGCTCGTCTCGAGCGGGATCCAGGCCTACGCGCCGGAGATCATGAAGGCGAGCCGTGCGCTCGGAGCGGCGCCGGCGAAGAGCGGCCTGCTGCCGGCGCTGGTCCGCTCGCTCGTCTGCCTGCGCGCCGCCCAGATCGCGGGCTGCCCCTTCTGAATGGACACGAATGCTGTCGGGAGCAGCAGGAACGGCGCCTCCAAGGAGAAGATCGCCGCGGTGTCGACGTGGCGCACGAGCACGCTCTTCGACGACGCGGAGCGTGCCGCCCTCGCTCTTGCCGAGGCGATGACCGCGACGCCCGCGGCCGTGACGGACGCGCTCTTCGCCGACGCGCACCGGCACTTCAACGATGCGCAGATGGTCGAGCTCGCCGCGACGATCGCGATGGAGAACTACCGGGCGCGCTTCAACCGCGCCTTCGCCGTGGAGTCGCAGCACTTCTACGAGCGTGGATCGACGTCCTGAGCCTCACGCCGCACGAGGCGGCGCGGAAGCACGCCGACGCGTCGCTCGGCGCCGTCGTCGGGAGCGGCTACATGCCGCGCAGCTGACGCGCGGCGAGAAGGAGAGGATGACCCCCGGTCCCCGAGGGTCGAACACGTCGCCCTCGAGGTCGCTCGATATTGGAGCCGCTGCAGAACGTGTAGCCCCACGGATCTGGCGCAGCGTTAGGTGTCACTCCACACCTGAGCTGAGCGGGAGACGGGATTTGGACCCGCGACATCGTCCTTGGCAAGGACGCGCTCTACCAGGCTGAGCTACTCCCGCACGTTCCGGAGGACTCCGGACAGGCACGAGTATACCGACCACATCAGGACGATCGGTCAGCCCGGCGCGGCTCCGTCCCTGATCAGCAGCACCGACGCGGTGAACCCGTGGAGGAAGTTGCGGCCGCCGATCGGTCCGAGCTCGCCCGCCGCGAAGAACCCCGCCACCGGGACGTCGCCGAACGCCGACCGCAACGCGCCGATGTCGTGGTGCGGCTGGCCGAAGAGCGCCTGGCCGCGCCCGTTGCACGAGAAGAGAAGAGCGCCGATCACGCGCCGGTCGTCCGCCGCCCGCTCGCGCTCGAGCATGACCTTGAGGTCTTCGCGCGCGGAGTCGGCGTCGCGCACCTGGAACTGCACCGTCTGCCCCACCTCGGCGATGTCCGTGATCGCGATCGAACCCGTCTTGGGGTCGATCCCCATGACGTTCCGGATGAGGAAATCGCCGCGGTCGAGCCGCGGCTTCAGCTCCGAGATCGCTTGACCGACGTGCAGGCCGCGCCGCATGAGGAGCTGGTCGCGCGGCCCCGCCGCCGCGTAGACCTCCTCGAGCCGCCGCATCGCCGGCGCGCCCGCGAGCTCGTGCATGACGTTGCGCTCCGCGCGCGTCACCGCGAACGTCTCCCCGATCGGCCGGCAGCCTTGTGACACGAGCCACGACCCGACCGACGGCCCGGTGAGGATCACGCCGACCGCGCCGTCGCGCACGACCTCGCCGTTCGCGATGAGCACGTTCCGCCCCGCCTCGAGCCCGCCCGAGGCCTGCCCGCCGAGCACGGGCACCCCGGGAGCGTTGTCGTTGAGGTGCCCGAGAAAGACGTCCGCGGGGAACGAGAAGGGGTCGCTCAGCATGACGACGACGGCGCCGCGGTCCGCCGAAGGCAGCTCGTCGAGACCGTCGATGACCCCCTGATCACCGTCGTGCTCGAACGTCAGCCGGAACGGCTGCACCCCGGTCGACGGGAGCGACGCGGCCCAGGCCGCGACGGCCGGCGCGTCCTCGACCTCGACGTCGCCGCCGAGGACGCCTCCCGCGCTGCAGCCGATGATCACGGCGTCCTCGGCCCGCTCGCCCGCGAGCTCGACGATCCGTGGGATCTCGTCCTCGAACTGTGGCGAGATGAAAAGGGCGACGACGTCGGCGCGCGCACCCTCGAGAGGGTCGAGCGCGAGCGCGAGCGCGTCTTGCGCGCCGAGGATGCCCTTCGTGGACGTCGATAGGCCCGCGCCGACGCGCGCGGAGGACGCGGCGTCGACTGGCACGTGCCGCAGACGTGTCATGACCGGAGAGTAGCGTCACGCCGGACGCTTTCCCCTCGGCGACCCCGCCGGCCGCGGTCTTGGTCCCGTCGGACGTCGAGCGCGTTCCGATCGTCCCTCGTGAGGCGTCCACCCCGCCCCGATACTGGTCCCGTGCCGAGCGACGTCGCACGCTGGAGAGCCGACCTCCAGGGTGAGGTCGATGGCATCGCCGTGTACCGCGCCATGGCCAGCGGCGAGTCGGAGCAGGCGCTCGCGACGGTCTACGCGAAGCTCGCCGAGGCGGAAGCGCGACACGCCGGGGTGTGGGAGGCGAAGCTTCGAGAGGCCAAGGCGTGGACGGGACCGCCGTCGCCGTCGTGGCGGGCACGTCTTCTCTCGTTCCTCGCGCGCCGCGGCGCCGTGGCGCTCGTCGCGCAGACGATGGCGGGCGCCGAGGCGCGGGACCGCACGATGTACGACGACCAGCCGGAGGCCGGCGTCGCCCTGCCGCGGGAGGAGCGGTCGCACGCGCGTCTCCTGCGGGAAGCGGGCGGTGCGTCGGGCGCGTCGGGAGCGGCGATCGCGCGACTCGAAGGCCGTCACCGTATGGGCGGAGGCAACGCGCTACGCGCCGCCGTCCTCGGCGTGAACGACGGGCTCGTCTCGAACTTCAGCCTCGTCATGGGTGTCGCCGGCGCGGGCGGTGATGCGCGGGCCGTCATGGTCGCCGGCGCGGCCGGACTCCTCGCCGGGTCCCTGTCGATGGCGCTCGGCGAGTGGCTCTCGGTGCAGAGCGCGCGCGAGCTCTACAGCCACCAGATCGCGGTCGAGAAGGAGGAGCTCGAGGCCGCACCGGAGGAAGAGGAGGAGGAGCTCGCCCTCATCTACCAGGCCAAGGGCGCGAAGGAGGAGCAGGCGCGCGCGATGGCGCGGCAGATCGTTCGCGGCGACTCCGGCTCGGCGCTAGACGCGCTCGCGCGCGAGGAGCTCGCGATCGATCCGGCAGAGCTCGGGGGATCCGCGTACGTGGCGTCGGGGACCTCCTTCGCGATGTTCGCCCTGGGGGCGATCGTGCCGCTCCTCCCGCACCTCGTCGCGACCGGGACCGCGGCGATCGCCGCGTCCGCGGTCGTCAGCGGGCTGGCGCTGTTCGGCGTCGGCGCGCTCATCACCGTCATCACGGGACAAGGGGCGGTGCGAGCCGGGACGCGCCAGCTCCTCATCGGCATCGCGGCCGCCGCCGTCACGTACGGCCTCGGCCGCCTCTTCGGCGCGGCGATCGCCTGAGCGCGGGGCGCGTGCCCTGCCGCGAGGCTTCTACGTCGTGACGCTGGCGAAGAAGTCGTTCCCCTTGTCGTCGACGAGGATGAACGCCGGGAAGTCGACGACCTCGATGCGGTAGACCGCCTCCATGCCGAGCTCGGGGAACTCGAGGAGCTCGACCTTCCTGATGTTCTCCTTCGCGAGGAGCGCCGCCGCGCCTCCGATGGATCCGAGGTAGAAGCCGCCGTGCTTCTTGCACGCGTCGGTCACGGCCCTCGAGCGGTCCCCCTTCGCGATCATGACCATCGATCCGCCGTGCGACTGAAAGAGGTCGACGTACGAGTCCATGCGTCCCGCCGTCGTCGGGCCGAAGCTCCCTGACGGCATCCCTTCCGGCGTCTTCGCCGGGCCCGCGTAGTAGACGGGGTGATCCTTGATGTAGGCGGGCAGATCCTCGCCGCGGTCGAGGCGCTCCTTGAGCCGCGCGTGCGCGAGGTCGCGGGCGACGACGATCGTTCCGCTCAGGAGGAGCTGCGTCTTCACGGGGTAGCGCGAGAGATCCGCGAGGACCGCGGGCATGGGGCGATCGAGGTCGATCCGCACGCCGTCCCCGTCGCGTCCCGCGCGCTCGGTCGCGGGGAGGGACCGCGCCGGATCCCGCTCGAGCGCCTCGAGCCACAGACCGTCGGCGTCGATCTTCGCCTTGATGTTGCGGTCGGCGGAGCACGACACCCCCATCCCGATAGGCGCGGACGCGCCATGGCGCGGCAGGCGTACGACGCGGACATCGAGCGCGAAGTACTTCCCGCCGAACTGCGCGCCGTACCCGATCGCGCGCGACGCTACGAGCAGCCGCTCCTCCATCTCGCGGTCGCGGAACGCGCGGCCGTCCTCGTTCCCGGTCGTCGGCAGCTCGTCCAGGTACCCCGCGCTCGCGAGCTTGACCGCCTTGAGGCAGGCCTCGGCGGACGTCCCGCCGATCGCGAAGGCGAGGTGGTAGGGAGGGCACGCGGCCGTCCCGAGCGTCTTCATCTTCTCGACGAGGAAGGGTTCGAGGACGCCGGGCCGCAGCGTCGCCGCGGTCTCCTGGTAGAGATACGTCTTGTTCGCCGAGCCGCCGCCCTTGGCGATGAAGAGGAACCGGTACTCGGCACCGTCGGTCGCGTAGATGTCGATCTGCGCCGGCATGTTCGAGCCGGTGTTCTTCTCGACGTAGAGGGTGAGCGGAGCGTTCTGCGAGTACCGCAAGTCCTCGTGCGTGTACGTCTCGAAGACCCCGCGCGCGATGTGCTCCTCGTCGTGCGCACCGGTCCACACTTGCTGCCCCTTGGAGGCGATGACGATCGCCGTTCCCGTGTCCTGGCACATCGGCAGCCTGCCCTCGGCGGCGATGGCGGCGTTGCGGAGGAGCGCCGTCGCGACCCCGCGGTCGTTCGCCGACGCCTCGGGGTCGTCGAGGATCGCCGCGACCTTGGCGAGGTGGGTCGGACGCAGGAGGAACGCGACGTCGCGCATCGCCGCGCGCGCGAGGACGGTCAGCGCCTCCGGCTCGACCTTGAGCACGGTGTGTCCCTCGAACTTCCCGCGGCTGACGTGATCCGTGGTGAGAAGCCGGTACGGCGTGGGGTCCGCGGCGAGCGGGAACGGTTCCTGATATCTGAACTCGGGCATACGGCTCCTTGTGTCGTGCGACGATCCGTCGCCGGATCACGCGAGCCTATCCGCCCCATGGTCGCGTGGAGCACCGACCTTCGGCCCCATTCGCCGCCACCGCCCGCTCATCGACGTCACCCTGTCGCACGTGGCGTCACTCCTGCCGTAGGCTGCCACGACGATGTCGGGCCGACGGCTCCCGCGCCGGCTCCTCGCCGCGGGGGCGGTATTCCTTTTGATGGCGGGCTTCTGGGCGGGTGCCGCCACGGAGCGCGTCGGCCTGCTCCCCGGCTCGATCGTCCGCGAGCCGGCGAGCGTCGAGCGCGCGTTCACGCCCTTCTGGCAGACGTGGGACCTCGTTCAGGCGCACTACGTCGACCGCGCGGCGGTGCAGACGACGCAGCTCGCGTACGGCGCGACGGAGGGGATGCTCGCGGCGCTCGGGGACACCGGCCACACTCGCTTCCTCACGCCGCAGGCGTATCAACGGGAGGAACAGGCGCTCTCCGGCCAGATCCAGGGCATCGGCGCCGAGATCGGCCTCAAGAACGGTCAGCCGACGATCGTCGCGCCGTTCCCGGGGTCACCCGCCGCACGCGCGGGGATACGTGCGGGCGACGTCATCGTCGCCGTCGACGGGAAGAGCGTCGGGGGCCTCGACCTGACGACGATCGTCCAGCGGATACGCGGGTCCTCCGGAACGGACGTGACGCTCACCGTGCGCCATGCCGGATCCGATCAGAACGTCACGATCACCGTTCAGCGCGCGGAGGTGCACGTTCCTAACGTGTCCTGGACGAGGCTCCCCGGGACCGACGTCGCGCTCGTGCAGCTCGCGCAGCTCGCGCAGGGCGCGACTAACGACCTCAGCGCCGCGCTGCAGGCGGCGCGCACCGCGGGCGCGACGAAGGTCGTCCTCGACCTGCGCAACGACCCCGGAGGACTGCGCGACGAGGCCGTCGGCGTGGCGAGCCAGTTCCTGAGCGGCGGGAACGTCCTCATCGAGCGCGACGCCTCCGGGCACGAGACTCTCTTCCCAGTGAAGTCCGGCGGCGTCGCGGTCGGCGTGCCGCTCGTCGTCCTCGTGAACGCGGGCACGGCCAGCTCGGCCGAGATCGTCGCCGGCGCGCTGCAGGATCACCACCGCGCGACCCTCGTCGGGAGCACGACGTTCGGCACCGGCACGGTCCTGTCGACGTACGTGCTCGCGGACGGCAGCGCTGTCCTGCTCGGGACGGCGGAGTGGCTCACGCCGGACGGACACCAGATCTGGCACAAAGGCATCACGCCGGATCAGCAGGTCGCGCTCCCCTCCGGAGTCGCGCCGCTCGCCCCTGAGGCGGCCGCCCGGCTGTCGCCCGCGCAGCTCGCCGCCACCGACGACGTCCAGCTCCGGCGCGCCCTCGCAGACCTGTCGCCGTGACGCGGGCGGACGTTCGCCGCCGAGCTTCTTCCCGGCCGCTCTGACCAGTGCGTGCCGTGAGCCGAGCACCGTCGACGTGACCGATCGGCCTGCGCGCGGAACGGACGACGCGGCCTAGAGTCAGCGGATGCTCCTCGCCTTCCTCCTCGACGCCGACAACACGCTCATCGACAACGATGCGGCGAAGGCGACGATCGACGAGCGGATCATCGGATCCCTGGGCGACAAGGTGCGGTCGACCTTCTGGCGGATCTACGAAGAGACGCGACTGGAGCGCGGGCTCGTCGACTATCCGACGACGCTGGCGCGCCTTCACGCCGAGCTCCGGGGCCTGTCGGACGACGTCGACGCGATCGTTTGGGAGCTGCCGTACGAGCGCTTTCGCTACCCGGCGTCCCTCGCGGTCATCGCGGAGCTGCGCCGGTCGGGACTTCCGGTGGTCCTGAGCGACGGTGACGACGTATACCAGCCGATGAAGATCGCGCGCGCCGGCATCACCGCCGCCGTCCACGGCCACGTCCTCGTCGTGCGGCACAAGGAAGAGCATCTCGACGAGGTCGCCGCGCGCTTTCCCGCCGACCGCTACGTCCTCGTCGACGACAAACCGGCGCTCCTTGCCGCGGTCAAGGCGCGGTGGCACGACCGCGTCGTCACGGTCCACGTCCGACAAGGGCACTACGCGGCGGAGTCGCCGGAGACGCCGCCCGACGTGTCGCTCGCGTCGATCGCCGACGTACCGCGTGCGCTCGCGGATCTGACGTGGCTCACGGGGATCAGATGATGGGACGCGATGAGCGAATGCCGCTCCCGGACCGCGGCACCGCGCGCTCGGAGATGCCGGCCGCCGTGCGACGCGACGTGCGTCTCCTCGCGGATCTCCTCGGCCGGGTGCTCGTCGAGGCCGCGGGCCCGGACCTGCTCGCGTCCGTAGAGGAGCTGCGCCGCGCCGTCATCGCGGCCCGGGACGACCCGCGGCTCGTTCCCGAGTGCGACGCGCTCGTCGCGCGCTGGTCGCCCGCCCGCGCCGACCTCGTCGCGCGCGCCTTCACCTGCTACTTCCACCTCGCGAACCTCGCCGAGGAGCAGCAGCGAGTGCGCGTGCTCCGCGAGCGCGCGCGTCGCGGTCCGCCTGCCGAGTCCCTCGCCGCGACCATCGCGTCCGGGCGCGAGCGGGGCGAGGCCGTCCCGGCGGACGGCGCTCTCGCGCGGCTCTCCGTCCACCCGGTCCTCACAGCGCACCCGACGGAGGCGCGCCGTCCCGAGATGATCGGCGCCCTGCGCCGCATCGGGGCGGTCATCGGCGAGATCGACGATGCGCGGCTCTCCAAGGCCGAGAGGCGGCAGGCGGAGCGCTCGCTCCTCGAGGACATCGAGACGCTCTGGCGGACGTCGGAGGTCCGCGAGGTGTCGACGGCCGTGCTCGACGAGGTACGCACGACGGTCGCCGTCCTCGAGGGGACGCTCTTCGACGTCGTCCCGCGGATGTACGAGGGCCTGGAGGCCGCGCTCGGACCCGACGTCGCCGGCACCGCTCCACCGCGCGCCCCGGCCTTCGTCCGCTTCGGCACGTGGGCCGGAGGAGACCGCGACGGCAATCCCCACGTCACGGCGAACGCCACGTCGGAGGCGATGGAGCTCCAGCTCGATCACGGCATCCGGGCGATCGAGCGCGCCGCTTCGTCGATCGTGGGGTCACTGGGCCGCGAGCCGGCGGATGCGCCGCACCGCGAGCGGCTCGACGCCTTCCTCGCGCGCCTCGGCGCGACGCGGACGGCCGGCGGCCGGGCGTACTCCGACCCCGCCGACGCCGTCGCCGACCTGCGCGCGCTGCAGCGCGCGCTCGCCGAGAGCGGCGCGGCGCGCCTCGCCTACGGACGGCTGCAGCGCCTCATCTGGCAGGTCGAGACGTTCGGCTTCACGCTCGCGGAGATCGAGGTCCGGCAGCACGCGCGCGTCCATGCCACCGCCCTCGCCGAGCTCGAGCGCGCGGAGCCCTCAGCGGCGACGCGGGAGGTCCTCGACACGCTCCGCGTCATGCGCGAGCTCCAGCGTCGCCACGGCGTCGCGAGCTGCCACCGCTACGTCGTCTCCTTCACGCACGAGGCGGCCGACGTCGCCGCGGTGTACGCGCTGGCGGAGACCCTTCCGCCGGACGAGCGTCCGGCCCTCGACGTCGTCCCCCTCCTCGAGCAGCTGGACGAGATACGCCACGCGTCAACTGTGCTCGACGACATCGTCGCGCTCCCGCCCATTCGTCGCCGCCTCGCCGATAACGCGCGCCGCTTCGAGGTCATGCTCGGCTACTCCGACCCCGCCAAGGAGAGCGGGCCCGTCGCCGCGACCTTCGCTCTGTACGACGCGCAGGCCGCGCTCGTCGCATGGGCCGCCGCGAACGACATTCGTCTCACGCTCTTCCATGGCCGCGGCGGTGCCCTCGGGCGCGGGGGCGGCCCCGCCAACCGCGCGATCCTCGCGCAACCGCCCGGCTCGATGGCGGGAGGCTTCAAGGTCACGGAGCAGGGCGAGGTCGTGTTCGCCCGCTACGGCAACGCCGCGATCGCGCGGCGGCACCTCGAGCAGGTCGCCTCAGCGGCGCTCGTGGCGTCGGATCCGCACGTCGAGGAGAGGACCGCGCGCGCCGCGGCGAAGTGGCACGCGCTCGGGGAGCGCCTCGGCGAGATCTCGCGCCGCGCGTACCGGGAGCTCGTCGAGAGCGACGGCTTCACCGAATGGTTCGCGCGTGTCAGCCCCGTCGATGAGATCGACGAGCTTCGGATCGGATCCCGCCCGTCGCGGCGAAAGGGCCGTCGCGCCTTCGAGGACCTCCGCGCGATCCCCTGGCTCTTCGGCTGGGCGCAGACGCGTCTGAACCTCCCCGGCTGGTTCGGCCT
>JAJYLV010000151.1 GCA_021787445.1 Chloroflexota bacterium
GACCTGCGCGGAGGTCGCCACGATCTCACGATCGGCGAGGCTGCCGCCGTGGCCATCCGTCAGCGCGTCGGGCAGCCGATCGCGCACGTCGACGCGCCGATCCCAATTGTCCGGAAGGTAGACCACCTCGTCGTCGGCGCGACGCTGACGCACCGTCGTGACGTCGCGTAGCGGGAGCGGCGCGTGCGTGAGCGCGAGATCGCGAACGGCCGTCGAGGTGAGGTCGGGGAGAGAGGTAGCGGTCGCGAGCAGGTGCGTCGCCTCGGCGAACGACGCGTCGAGCTCGACGAGCCCCCGTGCGGTGCGCGCGAGCATCGCCCCGTTGTGCGGACCGGCGATGGGGAGATACGTGGCGACGCCATCGACGGCCGACAGCCCCAACGAGAATGCGCGGTCGGCGACCGACCCGCCCATCGAGTGCGTCACGATGTCGATCGCCGAGCAGCGGCCCGAGAGGTCGCGGACGAAGTCGCGGAGGACGTGCCCGTTGACGCTGATCGCGCCGTCGGTGTCGTACGGGAACGCTTCCGGATGCTCACCACGGCTTCCGAAGCGGTGCACCTCGTACCGAGGATCGCCGGCGAACGGAGCGGTCAGCGATCCGAAGGTGTCGTGACCCCTGGCGGCATCGTCGTTGTCGGACGCGAGGCCCCCGACGGTGACGATGCACTCCGGCGCCAGGAGCGGGGCGGTGCGCGGCGGCGATGGAGGGGGACGCAGGATCGTGCAGGCGGGACGCCCCGGCGACGCCGTACAGGCGCGCTCATCGGCGAGCACCGCCCGGCCGGAGTCGAGGGTGAGCCCGGCGAGCGCGACGAGGAAGACGGCGGCGCGAGCGATGGGCGGGAGCACCGCGGAGATCGATCGGACAGGGCTTGTCCCGCGCTACGGGCGGGTCCGCGCCACCTCGGCCGCGGCACGCCGCGCCGCGAGCTCCATCGTGTCGTCGAGCGGATCGAGCCGGACGGCGCCGTGACGACGCTCGAGCGCCCAGAGCAGGAGCATGTCCGCGAGCCACGGGTTCTTCGGCAGCACCGACCCGTGGCAGTACGTCCCGACGATCCGCCCCTGCACCGCGCCCTCGGTCCTGTCCTCGCCGTTGTTGCCGTGGCCGACGACGACGCGCGCGAGCGGACGCGCCTGCGGCCCGAGGTACGTGCAGCCGGAGTGGTTCTCGAAGCCGATGAGCGTCCCCTGCGGCGCCTCGGCGAGGAGGTTCCCCACGAAGCGGAGCTTCCCGGCTCGGGTCGTCACGTCGAGGAGGCCGAGCCCGGGGATCGCCGGGCCGTCTGCCGGCACGTACTCGTGCCCGAGGAGCTGGTACCCGCCGCAGACGGAGAGGATCGCCGCGCTCGACGCGAGCGCGCGCCGGAGAGCCTCTCCGTTCGCCCCCTGCAGGTCGCGCGAGACGACGTCCTGTCCGAGATCCTGTCCGCCGCCGAAGAAGTACAGGTCGGCCCAGTCCGGATCGAGCGCCTCGCCCTCGCGGAGCTCACGCACCTGGGCGTCGATCCCGCGCCACCGCGCGCGCTGCGCGAGAGCGATGACATTGCCGCGGTCGCCGTAGATGCACATGAGGTCCGGATAGAGATGGCAGATGCGGAGGTCCACGGTAAGGAACGATACGAGCCGCCTCGGGCTAGTCCCCCGGCTCTGTGTACCCCATGCGGATCTCGGACATCCACTCCTCGAGGGCGATGCCCAGCGGGTCGTTCGCGCGGCGCCCGACCTTCGAGACGTGCCGCGTGCGGGGCGGCTCCGGCAGCGGCCGCGCGACGCGGTGCTGACCGATCAACAGGATCCGTGGGTCGGGGCCCGGCTGCATGCGGACGAGCTCCTTCATCGCGGCCACAGTGACCCCTCGGCGCGCCGAGCACAACAGGCCGATCGGCCCTGCCCTCAGTCCTCCCAGAAGCGGCCGACGTAGCCCATCTCGGCGAGCGCGCCGCGGAGCGCGAGCATCGCCGTGTACGTGGCGAGGACGACCGTCTCGCCGTCCGCCGGCGTCGTGTCGATCGCATGTCGGAGCGCCGCGCGCCACCCGTCGACGACCTCCATGTCGCTGACAGGGAGGCCCGCGTACTTGAGGCGGAGGGCGAGGTCCGCCGCCCGCAGCCCGGTGACGACGGCGTGCTCGATCGAGGGCACGAGCGCCTCGAAGTCGGCGTCCCAGATCCACGACACGTCCCGCCCGTCGGCGTCCCGGTCGTTCAGCGCGGCGAGGACGCGAAGGCGCCCGCCGCGCTCGAGGAGGGCTCCGATGGCCGCGTTGGATCCGGCGGGGTTCTTCACGAGGACGATGCGCAAGCGCCGTCCGTCGGCCTCCACCACCTCGAGCCGCCCGAAAGCGGGACGGAACGCGGCCAGGGCGCGCGACACGGTCGCGTCGTCGATCCCAAGACAGCGCGCGACGGCGATGGCCGCGACCGCGTTGTACGCGTTGTACAGCCCATCCAACGGGACCTTCATCTCGCCGCCGCCGGCGAGCTCGAGGCGCGTCCCGTCGCGCCCGAGGGCGATCCGGGCGACCGACACGTCCCGCGCTGGACGCGCCAGGCCGCACGAGGGGCAGCTCCACTCGCCGACGTGCGCGAGCACGACGCGCGCATACGCGAGACGCGACGAGCAGCGCGGGCAGTGCGTCGCGTCGCTGATGCTCTGCGCGACGCGACCGCCGACGAGCGGATCGTCGACGCCGAAGAAGACGACGCGGCCGCGGTGGCGGTCGCCGAGGCGAGCGACGAGCGGATCGTCGGCGTTGAGGACGAGCAGGGTCGCCGGCGAGAGGCGCGCGAAAGCGTCGGCGATGCGGCGCGCGAGCTGATCGACCTCGAAGTAGCGGTCGAGCTGATCGCGGAAGAGGTTCGCGACGAGGACGACGCGCGGCTCGAGCCGCGTGACGACGCGGGCGAGGGAGGCCTCGTCGACCTCGAAGATGCCGACGTCGGCGCGCAGGCGGCCCGCGACGTCCGCGTCGGCGAGGAGCGCCGCGGCGATCCCGCGCTCGAGGTTCGAGCCGGAGCGGTTGTGGACGGGTGTCCAGCCGGCGGCGCGCGCGATCTCCGCGAACATCCGCGATGTCGTCGTCTTCCCGTTCGTCCCCGACACGAGGACGACGCCATGCGCGAGGCGCGCCGACAGGTGCCCGATGACCTCGGGGTCGAGCGCGAGGGCCACGAGACCGGGGAGCGCCGTACCGCCGCGGCCGATGGCCTGGAGGCCGGCGCGGACGGCCTTGCCGGCGGCGAGGGCGGTGAGGGTGCGGAGGGTCACGTGGGCGAGCGTACCGAGGAGGCGCGCGACGACGGGCTCAGCTCGCTCCCGCGGGGACCTCGTGGAGCAGCTGCTCGAGCTCGTCCGCGGCGCGGCCGAGCCGGAGCGCGAGCGCTTTGGTGCCGTCTCCGTCGCGGCCAGGGGCCGCGAACGACCCCTGCGCCTCGAGCCGCGCCAGGAGCGCGACGGCGCGACGGAGCCGCGCGATCCCGAGCGACGCCGGGAGGTATTGGCGGAGAGCCGCGACGCGCTCCTCGAGCGTTTCCAGCCGCCGGCGCAGCTCGCCTTCGAGCTCCTCCGCGGTCATCGCCGCGAGGCGTTCGACGTCCGCCTGGATCTGCGCCAGGTCGCGCTGGACGATCGCCGCCGCCTTCTCCAGCGAGTGCCCCTTCTCCAGCGCCTGGCGGATGCGGATCACCTTTTCCATCGCGAAGACGTCGTAGTCGTGCTCGCCCTCGGGAGAAGGGCGCACCAGACCTTTCTTCGTCCAGTAGATGAGCTGCCGCGGGGTCACGCGGCAAACGCGCGCCGCCTCCGCCGCGGAGAGCCGGAGCCGCGAGACGACCTCGCTGTCGTTCGCGACGAGGACCTGCGCCAGCGCTTCACGCCCGTCAGGATCGCCGATGGTCGCTCCTCCCCTCGCTGCCT
>JAJYLV010000033.1 GCA_021787445.1 Chloroflexota bacterium
CCCATCGTCGGCGTCATCACCGCCGCGAACATCTGGGGCTGGGTCCCGTCGATCATCTGGCTGATGGTCGGCGTGAGCTTCATCGGGTGGGCGAGCGACTACTCCGCGATCATGCTGGCGGTCCGCAACGACGGCAACTCGCTCAGCGCGGTCGCGCACAAGCTCATCAGCCCGCGGACGCGGAGCATCCTGTTCATCTTCATCTTCCTGTACCTGCTCCTCATCGCCGCGGCGTTCCTCGGGATCCTCGGCGCGCTGCTCGACGCGCGCCCGGACGTCCCCTTCGGGATCTTCGTCCTCGCACTCATGGGCCTCCTCGGCGGCTACCTGCTCTACCGCCGGAAGATGGACATCATCTGGGTGACCGTCCTCGTGGTCGTGATCACCCTCGCGGCGATGTTCCTCGGACCGGCCGGCGTGACCTTCGCGGCGGGCAAGGCGCCCACGTGGGGCACCGGCCCCGTCAGCAGCGTCATCGTCAACATCAACTCGGCGCTCAACGGCGGCGGGGCGATCTACATGGTCCCCGACCCGACGGGCGCCGACCCGCGCGTCCCGCCCCCGGGCCCCGACGGCAAGCGGGCGACCACGGCGACCTTCGACGGGGTCACGAACCAGATCAAGGTGCTCCCCAGCTTCGTCTGGTGGTGCATCTTCCTGATCATCTTCGCGTACCTCGGCACCAACCTCGCGATCTGGCGCTTCGCGCAGCCGGTGAACTACATCGGCTTCTGGGTGATGGCGCTCGTGATCGTGTTCAGCGGTCTCGGAGCGCTCATCGCGCCGTTCACGCGGCCTGATCTCGCGGCCTTCAAGACCCCCGCGTTCACCAGCTTCATGGGCACCGCCGCGATCATCAAGAGCGGCGCGTGGCAGCCCCTCTGGCCGATGCTCTTCGTGACCATCGCGTGCGGCGCCATCTCCGGGTGGCACGCGCTGTTCGGCTCGGTCGGGACCGCGCGCCAGCTCGAGTACGAGACCGACGCGCTGCCCGTCGGGGGCGGCGGGATGTTCGGCGAGAACACGCTCGGGCTGCTCTCGCTGACGGCCGTCTCCATCGCCGGAGGTGCGGGAGCCGGAGCGTTCGCCGCCGGTGTCGGCGAGCTCCTCAACACCGTCACCTTCGGCGCCATCGCGATCCCCTACGGCACGGCGCTCGGCTTCGGAGCCTTCGTCGTGATCGTGCTCACCGTGGTCCAGCTCGTCTTCCGCGTCATGCGTGTGACCCTCGGTGAGTGGCTCGGCCCGGTGTGGGTCGGATTCCGCAACCAGCACATCTCGACCATCGTGTCCGCGCTCCTGTCGATGCTCCTCGTCCTCACCGGGACGTGGGTCTACCTGTGGCAGCTCTTCGGCGCGTCGAACCAGCTCATGGCGGCGCTCAGCCTCCTGCTGGTGACGCTGTGGCTCGCGTCGACGAAGCGCAACCCGGCGTACGCCGGCATCCCGATGCTGTTCATGTACGTCACGACGATCTTCGCCACGCTCGTCACGGCGTACAACCTGTACGTCACCATCGCGAGCAAGGCGGGGATGCCCGGCGTCTCCGTCGTCGGCGCGTGGGTGATGATCGTCATCGCGATCATGCTCGTCATCGCGGCGCTGCTCATCGCGGTCGACGCGTGGGCGGCGTGGAACCGTCTCCGCGGCGCACCGGCCGCCGCGCGTCCGGCGCCCGCCGCTACCGGAGCGGACTAGCGACCAGCCTCGCGGCGCGTTCGACGAAGGGGCCGGGGGCTCACGCCTCCGGCCTCTTCTTTTTGCCTCGCTCGGGGGCGGCGCCTTCGCTCGGGACCGCGTGCTCGACCTCGTCGCTTCGCGCCTCGGTCTGCGCGCGCGGGGACGTCTACCGCTCGGCGATGGCCTGGGCGAGGTCGCGGACGACGCCGAGCAGCGCCTGCGAGTCGGTCGTCTCGAGCCGCGGGAAGAGGCAGTGCACCTCGAGGTGCGGGACGAGCTGCCGCACCGAGATCCGCCACGCGCCTCCGCTCGCGCGGTCGAGCCGGTCCCACGCCGCGCGCAGCGCCGCGAGGTCGGCGCCGTCGCTCCGCACGTCGACGCTCCTCCCGGAGGGGGCGGTCCAGGCCTCCTCGTGCGCGAACGGCGCGTCGTCGATGCGCTTGTTGCGCGCGGTCCAGGCGCGCGGATCGACGAGGTCGGCGCGGAAGCGCGGCGCGCGGACGAGGTCGAGGCGCAGGAGAAGGAAGTCGCGGCGTCCGCGTCCGCGCGAGAGCGCCCAGAGCGCGTTCACGTCGCGCGGCTCGAGGACGATCATCGCCAGCGCCGAGCGGTACGGCGGACGCGGACCGACGATCTTCAGCTCCGCCACGGAGCTCCCCAGCCAGCGGAGCGTCGTCTTCGGCCCGAGGAGCGGGAGCCCGGACTGCAGCCACTTCATGATCTTGTCGGCCCGGCGCAGGTTCCGCTGCGTCCCGAAGGCGAACCACAGCAGCACCAGGGCGACGAGGACGACCCCGACCCCCTGGAGGAGCGCCGACGGATCCGCCATTTCACACGCAGAATGGCAGATGTGGCGGACGACCTAGGCCGATCGGCCCCTCCGGGCTTTCTCCGGGCGCTGCGCCAGTTCCTGTACGGGATGACGGGCCACGAGTTCGCGCAGGAGGCCCTCGGCATGCGCGCGGGGCTCGAGACGCTGTTCATGCTCGTCGTCGTCGGTGACATGATCGGCGTCCCCGTGCTGCCGCCCTACTACGCCCTCCGCGTGCTACCGTTCATCGTGCCCGAGATCCAGACTTGGAAGCGCCGCGTGCTCCGCGAGCGCGAGTTCACCGAAGAGCACGAGTTCGATCTCCACGGGGTGTAGAGCATGAGCGACGACGAAGAGAAGCCGGCCGGCGGACTGAAAGGCCTCCTCGGCAAGTTCCGCGAGGTCACCTACGGCATGGCCGCGCACGACATGACGCGGTACGCGCTCCGCAGCCGGGCGAGCATGGAGCACCTCTTCATCCTCATCACGATGGGCGATCTCGTCGGCGTCCCGATCCTTCCCCCCTACTACTCGCTCCGGCTCCTGCCCTACGTCGTGCCCCAGATCTCAACGTGGAAGCGCCGCATGCTCCGTGAGAAGGACCTCACGGACGCGCTCTTCTAACAAAAGGGGACGCGATCATGGCTCAAACAGCGACGCCGTCCGGACGTGTCGCGACCCTCGCCGCTCCGTCCGAGTCGCTCGCCGACTTCTTCCGTCGCCACACCGAGCGGCGCTACGTCATGTTCGGCGGCAAGGGCGGCCTGGGAAAGACGACCTTCTCCGCCGCGACCGGCTACTGGCTGGCGCAGCAGGGGAAGCGCGTCCTCGTCTTCAGCGTCGACCCCCAGGCCAGCCTCTCCGACATCTTCAAGAAGGACATCTTCGGCAAGGGCGCCGTCAAGGTCATGGACAACCTATGGGCGCAGGAGATCGACGCGGACCGGCACATCCGGGAGTACCAGGACGAGGTCCGCGCGAAGATCCTCCAGATGTACGGGATGGAGAAGGTGCCCCAGGAGATCGAGGACTACATCGCCGCGGCGTCCGCGGAGCCGGCGATGGAGGAGAGCGCGATCTTCGACTCCGTCGTCGACATCCTTGCCGGCGGCGAGTACGACTACTACATCTACGACCTCGTCCCGCTCGGGCACGCCCTCTACTACCTGAGCATGGCGAAGGTCTACGACGAGTGGATCGGCAAGATCACGCACCTGCGCGAGGAGATGCGCGAGTACGAGGAGGTCGCCGCCAGGATGCGGCGCGCGAAGGATACGCAGGAGGACAAGATCCTCGGCGAGCTCCAGTACATCCGCGGCCGCATCAACGCCGCCTCCAAGATCCTCACCGACCGGCAGCGGACGGCGTTCTTCTTCGTCGTGATCCCCGAGGAGATGATCCTCCTCGACACGAAGAAGGCCGCCGGCATGTTCGCGAAGTTCGACGTCCCGATCGCGGGCTACATCGTCAACCGCGTCCTGCCGCGCGATCTGCTCGCGACGGCGCCGACGTACCTCAAGAACCGGATCGAGATGCAGCGCGGCGAGCTCGAGGCCATCGACCGCGACCTCGGTGCGAGCGTCCTGGCGCGCGTGCCGGAGCTCGAGCGCGACGTCACCGGCCTCGAGATGATCTCGCGCGTCGCCGAGCTCATGTACGGGAAGTGATCGCATGACGGTCATGGAAGCGCCCCTCGTTGAGACCTCGATGCGCGGATGGCTGGGCGAGCACGCCGAGATGCGCTACATCTTCTTCGGCGGCAAGGGCGGCGTCGGCAAGACGGTCATGGCCGGCGTCACCGCGCTCGAGCTGGCGAAGCAGGGCAAGCGGGTCCTCCTCGCGAGCACGAACCCGGTCCACAGCCTGTCCGGCCTCCTCGGGCAGGACGTGTTCGGCAAGGAGACCGCCGTCACCGGGACGACGGGCCTGTGGGCCCTCGAGATCGACACGCGCGACACCATCGACCGCTCCAAGAAGGAGATCCGCGACAAGATCCAGTGGTTCCTGAAGTTCGCGGAGATCAGCACGAAAGCCGATGAGTTCGTCGAGGCCGCCGCGACGAACCCCGCTTTCGAGGAGTCGGCGATGTTCGAGAACATGGTCGACCTCATGTTCAAGAACGAATACGACGTCTACGTGTTCGACACCGCGCCGACGGCGAACGCGCGCCGGCTTCTCGGCATGAGCAAGGTCTACGGCCTGTGGGTCGACAAGATGGTGAAGTCGCGCGAGGAGGCGCAGAGCCTGCGCGAGCTCCTTTCCTTCACGAAGAAGAAGGAAGAGGACCCGCTCATGACCTACCTCGTCGACTTCCGCAAGCGCATCGAGCACGCGCGCGAGCTCCTCACCGACCCGGCGAAGACCGCGTTCTTCTTCGTCACGCTGCCCGAGGCGCTCCCCATCGCCGTCATCCGCCGGTTCATCGACTGGTTCCACGACTTCGGCATCCCCGTCGGGGGCGTCGTCGTCAACATGGTCATCGATCCGAACGAGTCGGGGAGCGAGAGCGAGTTCGTGCGGAACCGCGTGGCGATGCAGGGCGACTACATGGGCGAGATCCGCCGGGCCTTCGAAGGTCAGGTCCGCGCGGTCATCCCGCTCTTCGACTCTGACGTTCGCGGCGTGCAGATGCTCGGGAAGGCGGGCGAGAAGCTCTTCGCGTAGACGCGTGCGTTAGTCGCGCGAGTACGGGATCGTGGCGACGACACGCGTGCCGTGGTGCGGCCGGCTGACGATCTCCAGGCTCCCGCCGAGCGTCTCGGCGCGCTCTCGCATCCCCAGGATGCCCGAGATGTCCCGCGGCGGCGAAGTCCTGTCCCGCGCTCACGACGAAGCCTGCGCCGTCGTCGGCGATCTCCGCGCGGACCTCCCGCGGGTCGAACGCGAGCGAGACGCGGACGCGGGTCGCGCCCGCGTGTCTCTCGACGTTCCGGAGCGCCTCCTGAACGATCCGGAAGAGGACGAGCTCGGCGTCCGGCGCGGCCCGCCCCTGGCCGAACGGGACGTCGAGGTCCACCTTCATCCCGTTCCGTTCGGAGGTCTTGTCGAGGAGACCTCGTACGGCGCTGACGAGGCCGAGCTCCTCGAGGTGCGGCGGACGGAGCGCCCGGCCGAGATCCCGAAGCGCTGCTGCACAACCAGGATGCCGCGCACCTCCTCGGCGCTGCGGGCGGCTGGTTCTCGGCGGACTTCAGCCTCGCCGTGCCGCTCCTGGGGATACGAGATAAGGCGTTAGGAAATGCGCCACCGTCATCGCGAACTAGACACGTTGAGTACCTTCGTCGCGGCGTGCGCGACGACCGTTCCGCAGCCGGCCGCACCGCCCCGCGGGCTACGGTGACCGCCGTATTTCGTCCGAAGACTTCACGCGACTACGCTTGTCACTCACTGTCCCCTATCTCCCAACCCCACCGAAGCGAACGGCGTCCTCGGGAACGAGGGCGCCGTTCGGCTGTGCCTGCGATCCGCGGCTCGAGCGCTGCGGCTTGCCGGCGATGCCGTCAGGGTCCGCGCGCAGAAGAGGGGTCCTGACGATCAGCTGGCTCGTATGGCGAGACGGCATTGTGCAGCTCGTCGAGCGTGAACGGCTTGGCCAGCACGCCGTGCGCGCTGATCTCCGCGGCACGCTGCATCGCATCTGCGGCCGCCGTCATGACCACGATCGGTGCGTGCGGCCCCGGCGATCCCCGGTAGCGCGCGGCGAATGACCAGCCGTCCAGGACCGGCATGAGCATGTCGAGCAGGATGAGATCCGGATGCCGTTGGTCGGCTGCCGCGAGGCCGCGCTCGCCGTCCGCGGCGACGGTCACCTCGTGGCCTTCCTGACCCAGGGCCAGCTCGATGAGCTCGGCGATGGCCTCGTCGTCCTCAATGACAAGGATCCTCATGGCGTGACCGCCTCAGTGCGCGGCGCGCCGCGGGCGATGGGCACGCGCACGACGAGCCGCATGCCACCTTCCGAAGGCACTTCCGCGACGAGCGTCCCTGCGTGCTGCGCGACGATCTGCCGGCTCACGAGCAGTGCCAGGCCGGTCCCACCCACTGGAGCGCGCGGATCGACGCGGTAGAACTCATCGAAGAGGCGGTCGCGCTGCCCGCCGGCGATCCCACCGCCGTGGTCCGTGACCGTCACGAGCGCATGCATATCTTGGCTCGCCACCGACACCTCGATGTGGCCATCCGGGGGCGTGTACTTCAGCGCGTTGTCGAGCAGGCTCGTGAGGACCTGTCCGAATCTCTGCGGGTCGACCTCCGCTGTGAGGGCCGAAGGCGCCTCGAGCTCGATGCTCCTCGGGGTCGCGCCGCCGCCAGCGGCTGCGATCGCCTGGCGCGCGAGCGCGACGAGGTCGGTAGGCGACGCCTCGAGCCTTAGCTGACCGCCCTGGATGCGAGAAAGGTCGAGGAGCTGCGTCACCAGGGTCGAGAGCTTGCGTGACTGCTCGCCGATCCGCCCCAGAGCCTGGCGCAGGCGCTGCGGATCCACCGCCCCGGTGCGCTCCATCTCCCGCAGTAACAACTCGATGAATCCGGCGAGACCGGTCACCGGGGTCTTCAGCTCGTGTGCCGCGACCGCGAGGAACTCGTCTCGGGCGCGCAGCGCTTCTTCCAGCGCTGACCGAGCGGCGCGTTCGCGGATGAGCAGCTGCGCCCGCTCGTCGGCCCTACGTCGCTCGCTCACGTCGCGGATCGCGCTCATCACCAACATGCCGCGCTCGGTGTCCAGCGGGCCGAGGCTGATCTCCACCGGGAACTCGCTGCCGTCCTTTCGTCGGCCCCAAAGCTCGAGGCCGACACCCATCGGACGCGCGCGCGGGTCGGTGAAGTAGCTGGCGCGGTGGGCGCGGTGGTGGGCGGTGTAGCGAGCGGGGATGAGGACCTCGACGGGCCGGCCGAGGAGCTCCTCGCGGGACCATCCGAAGAGCCGCTCGGTCTGCGCATTGAGGAGGACGATCTCGCCGTTCTGGTCGACGATGACCATCGCGTCCGGTGTCGCCTCCAAGAGCTCGCGGAAGGTGCGTTCGATGGATCCGCGGACATGCCCGAGCAGCCGCGAGGTGCCAAAGTCGTCCACCGTGCGCTGCCGCTCATCCACCGCCGGAGGCGTCATGGTGGATCGCACCAGCGCCGTTGAGCAAGTGCAGCGCTTGCTCGATCGTCCGGTGTGCAAGGCAGGGGGTGATCACGTAGTCGAACGCATCGTTGATGTAGCGGTCGAGCGTCTTGGGATCGCTGCTTCGAGATGTCGATGCCGAGCTCGCTCATCGCGCGGATGGCGAGCGGCCGGACCGTCGTGGCCTCCGTTCCCGCCGAGAACGTTGCAAGGTGCCCGGCGGCGCGATGCCGAAGGAGGGCCCTCGGCCACTGGCTGCGCGCGGAGTTGTGAGTGCAGAGGAGCAGCACGCGCCGCGCGCTCATGTGCCGACGATCCCGGATGCGCGCACCGGCTCTGGCCAACGCAGGCAGCGACGGCGATCGATGCTCACGCCGTTCGGCGCCGCGTTCGGGCTTGTCGGACCCGCCTCGGGCTTCCTCTCCGACCGCCTCGGATCGAGGGGCCTCTCGACGGTCGGCCCCCTTGTCTCCGCCGCCGGATTCCTCGGCCCGGCGACGATCGTCGCGGACACTCCGTACTGGGAGATCGAGATGCAAGAATGCACAGACCCACGCCAAGTAGGCACCTTCTTCGGGAGGGACGCACAGTGGCGATGACCAAGACGGAGACCGTGCGCGAGCTGTCCGACCGCTCCGGTGTCGACCGCAAGCAGGTGACCACGGTGCTGGAGGAGCTCGCGAAGCTCTCCTACGAGCAGGCACGTGATGGCTTCACGATCCCAGGCCTCGGCAAGCTCGTGCTGGTGGATCGCAAGGCGCGCATGGGCCGCAACCCCGCGACCGGCGAGCAGATCCAGATCCCCGCGAAGCGCGTCCTCAGGTTCCGCATCGCCAAGCAGGCCAAGGACGCGGTCCCGACGACGCGCAACGCCTCGCCTCCGTAGTCACCGACATGCCGCGGGAGTTACGCGCGCGGGTAGGTGATGTCCTTGGCCCGACCAAGTGCGCGCGCTTCCTCTTCGGTCAGACCGACAAGCTCGCCCTCCAGCTGGCCGGCCCTTGTATTCGCCCCGAAAGAGAGCACAGTGAGGCCGTTCCTCCGGACCCGCGACACCGTCCGAGCCCCAGTGCCGGCGAGGTGCCCCACAGGCCCCCTGTGAGCCAGCGTCCCGATCCGCCAATAAGGGGGTGCGCCATGTCTAGCAAGCAGGGCAAGGTCATTGCCCGCCGCCCCGTCCAGGGGGGTCGCACAAGCACGACCTGAACCGAGCGCCGCAGTTTGGCCGAATCCTCGTGCGGCAGAGGAGCGGGGGATCGCGAAGCCCCATCCCGGGCGAAGGAGTTCGCTCCTGGGCACCTCACGGCCCAAGCCCATCGACTAACCCCGCAGGCGACCGGGAGGAAAAGGACATGTCCCTGGAAGCGCCTCGGAGCGCCACCGGCGTCAGGCGGACCTCCGTTACGGAGCACTGCGCGCTCGCGAAGGAGGTCCTGCTCCTAGAGACCGTGGCCAACACCATCGCCCGCAGCTCCCCCCAACACGCCCTCGACGACGTCGACGGCGCGCTCATCCTGCTCGAGCGGGTCGCGTCGCACGCGCGAGTGGAGCACGAGCTCCGGTTCCGCCTCGCCTACCGCGATCATCAGCGGGTCGCCATCGAATTCGACCGCGTCGAGGCCGATCGCCTGACCCGACGGCTGGGAGCGCTGAGCGCCAGCCTCGCGAGAGGTGATGCCGAGACCGCGCTAGAGGAGATCCGGCCGCTGCTCTACGAGCTGCACGCGCTGACGCGGCTCCACTTCGCCGGCGAGCTCGTCGACGCCGCGCACGGCGGCAGCTCGACCGAAGTCGACGAGCAACCAAGGCTGCTCGCGACGCGCTGAGCCTCGGGCCCTCACGCGGCCGCCGCGAGGAGCCACGAGAGGCCGAGCGTCGATCGAGCTGGGGGATGCAGCCAGCAGTTCCACGGCCGTGGCAACTGGGGCGATGCGACCCTCCTCCTGCGTGCTGAGGTCGGCGGAGGATCCCTAGCGTGGACGAGCGGCGTGCGCGGCCGTTCGCAGATAGGGTCGAGCGGCGCAGGCGGACGACGGTCCGCCGCCTTGCGCCGGAGCAGCGGGTGCGGACCTTCGACGAGGTCACGCTGCCGTACTCGCCCGCGGATGCCCGGCGTGAGGCGGCGCGTTGCATCCAGTGCGCGCGTCCGTACTGCGAGGCGGGCTGCCCGGCGGGGAGCCCCATCCGGACCTGGATCCGGCTCGTGGCGCGCGGAGACCTGATCGGCGCCTATCGGGCGCTGCGGGCCGCGAGCAACCTGCCCGCCATCTGTGGGCGCGTCTGCGCCCTGGAGCGCCAGTGCGAGGGCGCATGCGTTATGGGACGCAAGGGCGAGCCCATCGCCATCGGGATGCTTGAGCGCTTCGTCGCCGACGACGCGATCTCGCGCGGCTTATCTGCGGTGCGGCGGCCGTCGAGCGGGCGGCGCGTCGCGGTCATCGGCTCAGGTCCTGCGGGCCTCACCGCCGCGGGCGACCTCGCCGAGCTCGGCCATGAGGTCACGATCTTCGAGGCCCTGCCGGTCCTCGGCGGGATCCTTGCCTGGGGGATCCCGCGCTTCAGGCTGCCACGGCACGCCCTCGAGGCGGAGCTGGCGCGCCTCGCGGGCATGGAGGTCCTGCTCCAGCCCGGGACGCACGTCAACATCGACTCCGGCCTCACCGCGCTCTTCCGGGCGGGCTTCCGCGCTGTCGTGCTGTGCGTCGGCGCAGGTCGTGCCCGGGCGCTCGGCATCCCCGGCGAGGGGCTCCCGGGCGCCTATGAAGCGAGGGACTTTCTCATGCACGCCTCGCGTGGCACGGCGTGGCGCGCCACGCCGGCCGCGCTGCCGGCGCCGGGGGCGCGGGTCGCGGTCGTCGGCGGCGGCGACACCGCGCTCGACGTGGCGCGGACCGCGGTCCGCCTCGGCGCGCGCGAGGCGCTCATCATCTATCGGCGTACGGAGGCCGAGATGCCCGCCCGCGCCGACGAGCGCGCCCGGACATGGGAGGAGGCCGTCGTCTTGCGTGAGTCGACCGTGCCGCTCGCGGTGGTCGGCGACGCGCGCGGCCGCGTCATCGCGCTCGAGTGCCTGCGCACGGTACCGGGGCCGCGCGACGCGACGGGCCGCCCGCGGCCGGTAGCGGTACCGGCGTCGCGCTTCCGACTGCCGGTCGACGCCGTCGTGAACGCGACGGGGTTCCTGCCCGACCCCTGGATCGCGCGGCTCGGGGTCCCGGTGAACGCGGACGGCACGGTGTGCGCCGACGCCGAGGGGCGCACCAGCCGCGCCGCCATCTTCGCCGCGGGCGACGTCGTGCGTGGTCCGGACCGCGTGGTGACCGCGATCGCGGACGCGAAGCGTGCCGCCGCCGTCACGCACGAGCACCTCGCGCGTCCGGCGCTCTGAGACTGCTCTTCCTCGATCGCTCCCGACGCGGAAGCGGCGGCGGCGCCCCGGCAGAGCAGCGCAGGAGCTGGCGCGCGCGGCAACGTCTGCCGGAGGTCGCGCTGCCTAGCTCACGAACGAGCGCCTCGATAGAATGGCCCTGCGGTGTCGGACTGGATCCGTCCGCTCTTCAGGGCGGCCGGCGCGTCGGGCGAGTGGCATCTGCGGACCAACAGCGCCACCACGACCACATCCTGCGGCCAGGCCCTCGCGGGCCCGATCGAGGTCGCACGAGAGGACAAGGCGAGGCAAGAGGGACGCTGCGCGAAGTGCGTACTCCGCGCGACCGCGACGCCTGATCGTGCCGTGTCGCACGGACCGGCTCGGCCGACGGCGCAAGCGGGAACAGCGCTGAAGCAAGGCGCGGCGAAGCAGGCAACTCGAAAGCCGACAGCCAAGAAGAGGTCGAGCACAGCTTCGGCCGCGAAACCCTCGACCCACGGTTCGCGGCGCGGGAGGAGATAGCCACCTCCGCAGCGCCGCTTGTGCCATTCCGCGACGGGCGGGTCTTTCGGGACAGACCGACGCAACGATCCGGAGTTGACGGCCAGCGAGCGCGTTCCGGCCGGATCGGTCCCCGCCGCTCGGGCGCCGGTCAGACCCTGGCGTGCCGCTCGAAGACGACGCGCGTGCTGGGCACCGCCTGCCATCCGATCTCCGCCATGCGCCGAGCGAGGACTTCTCGGAAACGCTTCCGGTTGTCGGCGATCGTCCGGCGGGATCCCGGATCAGAACGCAACTCGTTCATCTGGCCGACGGTCACACGGACGCTCGCGTCGTTAAGCCACGTCAGCGCAGGGTGGTCGCGGCGCCGTTGGATCGCCCGCACCAGTTCCTCGACCGGCGGCCCGACCCGCAGCGCGGCCACTGGCGGTAGGACCTGCCTGAAACCTTCCCCGTGCAGGTCACCGCTCTCCACGTTGGCCGACCAGCGCTGCGATACCGCCCCCACCGACACTTGCGCCGTCCCCTCCGAGGCGATCGTGAATGACAGCCAGGGCCGACTCCACGACAAGTCCTCGGCCCGGTCGAGCACCCTGTGTCCCGCCATGCCCGAAGCATCACCACCGTGCCGGAGGTCTCCCCACGCCCATGCGAGGAGGTGCCCGACGGCGGGTCGCGCCTCCGGTCCGATCGGACCGTCGCTGATCCGCAACATGTGGTCGCGCAAGGCGCGAAGTGCCTCACGGGTCACGAGTAAGCCCGCACTTCGACCGACTCCGTCCCCTCCGATCCCGGTCCAGCGGCTGCGCGTCGAGGACGCCCCCTACGCCGCATGCGACGCGCGTCCGCCCGGCCCTACCCTCGGCGCTCGCGTGACCGGCCAGCGCCGAACAGCCCGTCGATGTTGCCCCTGTAGTGGCGCAGGATCTCGTGGGCGCGGAGCACGTCGTCCTCTGTCAGGGGGAGGGCACGCACGCTGATCGACGGCGAGACGGAGATGGTCACCTCTCGGACGAAGACGGTTGCCATGCTCTCGCTTGCGCAAATGCGGCAGATGCACCGCACGAGTCGGTACCCGTCGTCGCGCTCTCCGACGACGCTCAGCCCCTCTCGTTCGTAGCGACCGCAGCACGTCAGGCAGCGCACAAGGCCGGTGAGCTCATCCAGCCAGGCGGGTCGCTCCGCCATGCCGGCATGGTAGATCGCACCGGCAAAGACTGAACTTGCCTCGGCGGTTTCAACCGAGCGTCGCACCATCTCGGCGACCAGCCCCTGATCGGGCTGATCACAGGGAGGAAAGGCGATGCGTGGGGAAGGGGATCATGGCCGTCGGCTGACGAGCGCTGAGCGCCTGGAGGTGCTGCGGCGGATCGCCGCGGGCGAGACCCACCCGCGCGTCGCCGCGGCGGTGGGCTGCTCGACCAAGTCCGTGCAGCGCCTCCTGGTGCGGAGCGGCGGCCTGGGGTCGCAGACGAGACCGCGCTCAGCCCTGCGGCCCTCGCTGGCCGAGCGCGAGGAGATCTCGCGCGGCCTCGAGGCCGGCGCGTCGTGCCGGGCGATCGCGCAGCGGATCGGCCGCGCCCTCGACGGTCTCGCGCGACATCCTCACGCCAGCGAGCCGGATCCCGGACGACGGCTCGACCTTCACCCTGGCGCTGGTCGTCGACCGCGCCGCCTTCGCGGCATACGTGAACGAGAAGCTGGTGTGGACCTTTACCGACACCCGTCTCGACCACTCCAGCGTGACGCACGTCGACGTCGGGGCCGATGAGCGACACCCGGGAGGTGGCACGGTCCGCATCTTTGGCGCTCGCGTCTACCAGCTGCCCTTGAGCGTGCTCGACTTTCGCCGATGCGGCGCCGCCACAGGTCGGGTCTGGGCGACTGGGCAGGCGCGTAGCCCCGCCGGTCGATGGTTGCGCTACCCGAACGAGCGGGCCGCGAGCGACCTTCGACCCTCGTCACAGGGTGCGCGTGCGTGCTAGCAGGCAGGCGTAGGACTGTGGCCGCCGCGCGATGAGGGGGATGGTGCTGCGATGAACGATCGACGCGCGGCCGCGCTCTCCTTCCAGTACGCCCTGATCATCTTCGTGCTGACGGCGCTCCTCGGACTCGCCAACGCGACCAAGCTCTTCGGCGAGCTGGACCAGAACACGCTCCTCACGCACCTGCACTCGGGCACCCTCGGCTGGATCACGCTCGGCACGATCGGCCTTGTCCTGTGGCTGTTCGGCGGAACGAGCGCGCTGGTGCGGCCCATCGTCTTGAGCGCCGCGGTCACCGGTCTCTACGTTGCCGCGTTCTGGTCCGGCAGCCTGTGGGCGCGGCTCATCTTCGGCGCCGTGGAGGTCCTGATGCTCTTCGGCTGGTGGTGGTGGACGCTGCGGCGGTCGCTCACCGAAGGGCTTGGCCGGATCTCTGTCCCAAAGCTGTCGGTGCTGCTCGGTCTGACCACCGTCGTGATCGGCGGGATCGTCGGCGTGATCGTCGAGATCGAGCAGGCGACGGGCAACGCGAGCGCCCAGACCGGCGCGCTCATCGGGACGCACGCGGGGGCGCAGGTGGCCGGGTACCTCGTGCTCGTCGCCGCGGGCGTCATCGAGTGGCAGCTCGCCAAGAGCGATACGCCGACGATCGCCGGTCGGGTCGAGGTCGTGCTCCTGTTCCTCGCCGGCCTGGCCATCGCGCTCGGCTCGATGCTGAACCTCCTTCCCCTCGACATCCTCTCCAATGCCCTGCAGACGGCCGCGGTCGTGATGATCGTTGTGCGCCTGGGGGGCGCCACCGTCCGGACCTCTTGGACGTCCACGGGGGGCCGTCGTCACGTCGCCATCGTCGTGCCCTACCTGGTCGTCTCGGTCGTCCTGTTCATCGTCCTGGTGCAGGATGTCGGGCAGGCAGGCGGCGACATCGAGAAGGTCCCCCAGGGCCTCGTCCACGCTCTCGACCACACCATGTTCATCGGCGTCATGACCAACGCGCTCTTCGGCATGATCCTCGTCCTCCTCGCTGATCGGCCTCGCGTCTGGCCATGGGCGGACCAGCTCATCTTCTGGGGCCTGAACATCGGCGCCGCTTCTTTCATCGCCGTGCTCTCGTTCGTCGGGACGAGCGAGGGCACCGCGCCGTTCGCCCATCCCGTCGCGTACACGGCGTCGCTCATGGGGCTTGCCGTGCTCCTCGCGATCGCCACGTTCACCCGGCGCCTCCAGGAGCGGCCGACGGACGTGCCCGCGCCGGCGACATAGCGATGGCGGTCGCACGGACGCGATCCGGGCCGTCACACCTTCCTGCCGCGGCGGCCGTCGCGATGGTGGCGCTCGTCGCCCTGACCGCGTGTTCGAGCGGGACGGCCACGAGCGCGCCATCGTCCGGCGCGGTCACGCCGACGCCTCCGTCGGCGGCGACGATCGCGGAGAAGATGCGCGCCGCGATGACCTCGAAGACGTCGTGGAAGAGTTCCTATGCCGAGACCGGCACGCTCGAGTCGAGCGGCGCGGCAAGCCCGGCCGCGGGTCCGCAGAACATCATCCTCACCAACAGTTGGCAGGCGCCGGATGGGCGCGACACCCTACTGACCGACCGCGGTAGCGGCCGGGTCTCGCGGTTCATCACCATCGGCTCGACGCTGTATTCGCAGAGCCCGTC
Source organism: Chloroflexota bacterium (assembly GCA_021787445.1). Taxonomy (GTDB): domain Bacteria; phylum Chloroflexota; class Limnocylindria; order P2-11E; family P2-11E; genus JACPOT01. Next base: position 15,121 of record JAJYLV010000033.1, read on the forward strand.
GCCGGGCGGCACGTGGACGAAGGGGGCTGCGAGACCGGGCACGCCTCTCGCTCGGGTCGCGGTCGACACGGGCGCGATGGCCGAGTTCAGCGCGGCGGCCATCGCCGCGCTCCCGACCGCCCGTCTCGGCCCCGACGCGGCCTGCGGTCAGGCGCAGTGCTACGTGCTCCGGATCGCCTTCGACCTCGCGGGCGGGAAGGCGCAAACGCAGCTCTTCGTCGACAAGACCTCCTTCCTGCTCGCGCACAGCGTCCGGGTGATCACATACCCGGACGGCAAGACCCTCCAAGACATCGGGGACTTCACCGACTACGGCATACCGAACGACATCAAGGCCCCGCTGTAGCGGACAAGCTCATGGGGACGGAGGGGTCCAGGATGTCGGGGCTCGCGCCGTATGGGGGGATATCGGCGTACGTGGGCGCGGCCGCGGTCCTTGGCAGTCTGGTGCTCTTGCCGGCGGCGCGCCCCGGGTCGTTCGTCGTGGCCCTCTCCCATGTCGGAGGGCTGGTCGTCTTCCTGGCGATCATCCCGGTCGCGCTCGGCCTCTATGTGCGCGATCGGGCATCGGCTGTGGCCGCCAGTGTCCTTGGCGTCGGCGCGGCCGGTGCGCTAGCCGGCGGCGTCGTCCAGGTCCTATTCCTGTTCCACGCGATCGACCCGGAGCAGCGCGCGCAGCTCGCCCTGACGGCCTTCGCCGTGATCGGGCTGTGGCTCGTCCTGGCGAGCGGTCCGGCGAGGCGCGCAGGCATGCAGCAATGGGTCGCTCTGCTCGGCGTAGCCGCCGGCCTGGCGTTCGTCCTTGCGAGCGTCGCCGCGCGGCTCGGGGCTATTCCAGTCGGCGCGATCAGCCCGGGGCAGGCCGGTCCGGTCGTCGTCGTCATGGGGCTTCTCGTGGCGATCGCCACGTACGTCGCGTACCCGATCTGGATGGTCGCGGTGGGACGAACACTGAGACGGCGGTCGGTCTGATGGTCTACGGCAGCGGGGGAATGGGTCCTCGCTCGTGATCTATGGGTCAACGGTCCGGGCCAACGAGAAGGTGGCCGTCGGTCCACGTGTCAGATCCGATCACTTGGCGAACGCCAAGACCGACGTCTTCCCTGGTCGTCGATCGGCGATTCCGCAGCCGCACTACGCATCGACCGTCATCCCAGCGGACCCGGCCGACCACTTGGCGCAGCGCACGGTCGCGGAAAGCCGGCACGGCGGCAAGGCTATTCCCCAGCAGCCGTTGGCCATACGCCCACGTGGGTCGTCAGCCCGCAACGCTCGGCGGGGAAACAGGATCCACGCCGGCCGCCGCCCCGCGATAGCGATGCGCCCGGATCTCGCGCTCCTGTTGCCGAGCGGCGCACGTCATCTCATCTGCTCGGCGTGCGACACGGAGTGGCGCTGGGACCGCGTCCGCTGTCCCTTCTGCGGCGGCCTCGAGCAGGATCGCATGGGGTATCTCATCGGCGGCGAGCGTGGGTACGTGATCCGCGTCTGCGACGCGTGCGGCGCATGCCTCAAGACGATGATCGCCGTGCGGCTGCCGGCGACGTCAGCCCGCTGCTGCTGCGCCTGCTGACCGCGGAGATGGATCTCGCCGCGGAGCGCGCCGGCTACCACCTCTAGCGCGCGTGCGTCCCCCCGTTCGCGGCCGCGTCGCTCGCCGGCAGCGTCACGCGGAAGATGCTGCCTTTCCTCGTCTCGCTCGTGACGCTGACGTCACCGCCGTGCGCGAGGGCGAGCTCGCGCGCGATGGTGAGGCCGATCCCGCTCCCGGGAACGTCGGTCGCGCCCGGCGCTCGCCAGAAGCGATCGAAGGCGTGAGCCACCTCGTCCGCGGACATGCCGATCCCCGTGTCGCGCACCTCGAGGAGCGCGCGTCCGTCGCCGTTCCGCGTCGCGACGGAGACGCGACCGCCGGACGGCGTGAATTTCAGCGCGTTCGAGAGGAGGTTGCGCGCGATCTGCGCGACGCGGTCCTCGTCGGCCACCGTGCGGGCCGGGCGCAGGTCGACGTCGAGCGCGACGTCCTTGGCGTGGAACGCGTCGCCGAGCTCCGCCGCGACGTCGCGGGCGACGTCGGCGAGGTCGAGGGGGCGCCGCTGCAGCGTGAAGCCCGCGCCCTCGGCGCGCGCGAGCGTTTCGAGGTCCGCGACGAGGCGGCCGAGCCGCGCGGCCTCGTCGTGGAGCATCCCCAGCGTCGGCGGATCGGCCGGGAGGACGCCGTCCCGCAGCGCTTCGAGGTGGCCCTGGATCGACGTGAGCGGCGTGCGCAGCTCATGCGCGACGTCGGCGACGACCTGCCGCCGCAGGGCGTCCTCGCGCTCGAGCGACGTCGCCATCTCGTTGAACGCGCGTCCGAGGTCGCCCAGCTCATCCGCCGGGAGGTCGCGCACGCGCGCGCCGCGCTCGCCTCGGCGGAGCGCGTCGGTCGCCGTCGCGAGCGCCGCGACGGGCCGCGCGACGCGGCGCGCGAGCGGGACGGCGAACGCGAGCGCGACGACCGCGGCGACGAGGGCCGCGGTCCACTGCGCGCGCGCGAGCGCGGCGCGCACGTCGCGCTCCGCGGGCAGATCCGCCGACGGGAACGCGAGCGCGGCCGTCCCGACCGTCCCGCCCGCGACGACGACGGGGACGCGGCGCTCGGGCCCGAGCGCGAGGCCGGTCCCGGGCATGCCTTGCCGCATCATCTGGCCCATCCACCCGGGCATCGCGCTCGGCGGCATCGCGGCGAGGACGACCTGACCGCTCGCGTCGTACACGGTGAGGCTCGCGCCGGCCGTCACCGCGAGCTGCTGCGCCGGCACGAGGTCCGGCGCGGCCCACGACCCGCGACCCTCGTACGCCGCGCCGAGGCTCGCGACGATCTGCGCGGTGCGGTCGTCCTGCTGCTGCCGCGAGTAGCGGCCGAACTCGTAGCTGAGCGCGATGCTGTCGATCACGGCGACGAGCGCGACCGCGAGCAGCACCGCGCCGACGCCGACGACGACCAGCCGCCAGCCCAAGCGCCCTAATCCCTCGGTCGGGCGGAGCCCTCCCTCGGGCCCGGGTGCTCGACCTCGTCGCTCCGCGCCTCGGCCTGCGCTCCCGGGGGACGGATCATCCACTCGGACGACCCCCGAAGCGGTATCCGACGCCGGCGACGGTCTCGATGAGGCGCGGCGCCTGCGGATCGCTCTCGATCTTGCGCCGCAGGTTCTTCACGTGCGCGTCCACCGTCCGCTCGTAGCCCTCGTACTCGTAGCCCTGCACGCGGTTGACGATCTCGGCGCGCGTGAGCGCCCGCCCCGGGTCCTCCGCGAGCGCGAGGAGCAGTCCCCACTCGGTCGGCGTGAGGCGGACGACCTCACCGGCGCGCCGGACCTCGTGCCGCTTGGTGTCGATGACGAGCTTCCCGCCGTCGAAGCGCAGCTCTTCGCGATCGCCCGTCGCCGGACCTCGTCCGGTCCGGCGCAGGATGGCCTGGACGCGGAGCGCGAGCTCGCGCGGGCTGAAGGGCTTGGTCACGTAGTCGTCCGCGCCGAGGCCGAGGCCCGCGAGGCGGTCCTCCTCGCCGGCGCGCGCCGAGAGGATGAGCACGGGGACGTCTCCCGCCGAGCGGATCTCGCGCAGCACCGCCTCGCCGGGCACGTCGGGGAGGCCGAGGTCGAGGACGACGAGGGCGGGCGAGGCCGACCGGACCATGTCGAGGGCCGCGGCGCCCGTCGCCGCGGTCAGGACGGGGGATCCGTCGCTCTCGAGGTACCGGCGGACGAGCTCGCGGATCTGCCGATCGTCGTCCACGACGAGAATGGGTCCGCGCACGGGCCCATTCTCGTCTGCGCCGCGCTCGTCGATGTCCGGAAGAGCGGAGGTCACCCGCTCCACGTCACTTGACGGTGACGGTCATGCGCATCCCGGCTTCGGCGTGGCCGGGGATGCTGCAGTACGCGGGATAGGTACCTGGCGTGAGGCTCCGCAGGCCGACCGTCGTCGTCTGCCCGGCGTTCGCGACGATCCGGACGCCGAGCGCCGGGATCGTCAGGTCGTGCGGAAGGTCGCCCTTGTTGACGAGCGTCACGTTGGCGCCGCTCGCCGCCAGGGTGATCTGCGAGGGTGAGAAGGAGAACTCATCGGCGGTGACGGTGACCGTCGGTGCGCCGGGGATCTCGCTCGTCGTGCCCGAGGACGTCCCGCCGTAGCCCCGCATGTGGCCGGGTCCCATCATCCCGGGCCCCCAGCCGCCGCCCATCATCCCCGGGCCGCCGCCCATCATCCATGGGCCGGGAGCGACGGCCGGCGTGCCGTTCGTCGAGCTCGAGCTCCACCCCTGGACCCCGGAGACGAGGCCGCCGACCGAGGACACGA
>JAJYLV010000152.1 GCA_021787445.1 Chloroflexota bacterium
CGCGCCGCCCAATCCGCCGGGACGCCGGCCGGCTTGGTGCTCGGCGGACTTCTCGCGAGTTTCGTCGGCGACGCGGCGACGTTCGAAATCGCGCTCGCGACGGTCGTCGTCGGCGTCGTGGTCGCGTGGATCACCATTCCGGACCTCGGCGGGCACTCGGCGAGCTCCCGCGTCGGCCGCGACCTGTGGAAGCTCATCGGCAACCGCCGGCTCGTCGCCATCGGCGCGCCGAACTTCGCGCTCTACTTCACCGCGCAGGGCGTGGTGCTGACGACCCTCGTGCTTCTGGTCCACGACCGGGGCCTGAAGCTCTTCGGTCTGAAGCCGCAGGGAGTCGCCGGGCTCGCGATGGGCGTGATGGTCCTCGTCGCGGCTCTGACGATGCCGTTCGCCGGCCATTTCGGCGACCGCCGGCGATGGCACGCCAAGTTCGTCGCGCTGGGCATCCTGGTGAGCCTGCCCGGCCTCGTCCTCGTCGGAGTCGCGCAGCAGCTCGGGCTCCTCGCCGGCGGGATGGTGCTTCTCGGGCTCGGCATGGGCAGCATTTCGCCGTCGATTCTGGGGCTCGTCTCGCTGGCGGTCGAGCCGGGCTTCCGCGGCCGCGCGACCGGCGTCCTGCAGTTCTACGGCGACATCGGCGGGACCCTCGGCCCCATCGTCGGCACCTGGCTGCTTGCGAAAGGCTCCGCGACGCCGTACTTCCTCAGCGCCGCGCTGATGGTCGGCGTCCTGCCGGTCGTGATGCGCCTTTTGCGCGTGGAAGAGCATCGAGACGATTGAGAGCAGCGGCCGGTCGGGCTCCAACCGGTTTCCACGCCGCGACGCCGCGAAAATCGCGTAAGCTGCCCGCGGAGGCGGTCGATGCGACCCGATGGCTCACGCAAATCGAACGCGGTCTGGCACGCCCGGCACGAAATGCCGAAGAACGCATCATTGCCGGTCCGGGTGGCCTGGCACCTCGCGCACACGGATCATTGCGGCTGCCGCCCGATGCCCGACTCGGTGACTCGGGCGATCGACGGCCAGCCGCTGCGCATCTGCGGCCGCGGCCACCGCTCGCTCCCCGGCGGCCCCTGCCCGATGTGCTGGCCAGGCCATTACCGCAAGGCGTGAGCAAGCCGTAGGATGGGTGAAGCGTTAGCGCAGCCCATCGAGCGGCCGTGGCTGAGAACGATGGGTTCCGCTTTCGCTCCACCCATCCTACCTCCCTCTCCCGCGCTCCTGGCGGGGAGGGTCGGGGAGGAGGCGCGCCGACGGACCAACTTCTCGATCCGATCAGACCGCCTGCCCTCGCCGAAGCTTCGATCGGATCTTGCGCGCGAGCACCTGCACCTCCCCAATGCCGAAGGCGAGCGCGAGGACGAGGTAAGTCACGCCCATCGCCGGCAGAACCACGACCGCGGTGAGAATCGGCGACAGCCGCGGCATCGGGAGGAGGCGGCCGCCCCATTCCGTGGACACGATGCCGCCGAAGTGGTGCGCCAGCGCGACCTTGGCGCCCAGTCCGATCAACGCCGCGGAGCCCGCGGCGAGCCAGAGCTTGGCGAAGCTTCCGAGCTTGACGCCGGTCTTGCCGATGCGCCGGTTCATCGCCCGCTGGAGGAGGTAGAACTCGAGCCAGGCGGCGATGCCGCTCGTCGCCGTGATGCCGACCGCGCCGATTTCTTTGGGCACATGCAGCTCGCCCGGGAGGAGCACCGCGCTCCACCAGGCCGCGACGCCGGTGAGCACGACCCGGATCGTCGCGAAGTACAGAGGCGTCTTCGTGTCCTTGAGCGCGTAGAACGCCGATGAATAGAGTCTGCCTTGCGTCGCGGCGAAGAGCCCGACCGTCGCGCCGGCGAGGATGTACCAGAGATAGCGCGTATCGGCCGGGGAGAAGTGTCCGGTCTGCAAGAGCGCGCCGCCGACCACGTCGCCCAGGACCAGGAACGCCGCGACGCTCGGGACGATGTAGAAAGCGATGCGATCGAGCGCGCGGTCCACCCGCCCTCGCAGAATCGCCGCCACCTCTTCCGGGGTCCCCAGCGCCCGCGACATCTCCGGTAGCTCCGCCGCGCTCACCGCCATGCCGAAGAGGCTGACCGGAATCAGGTAGAGCGTTTGCGCGTAGCCCATCGCGGAGAGCGCCCGCCCCGGCGACAGCGGCGTCTCGATGAGCGAGGCGCAGGCCGTGTCCACGTAGGCGCTGACCTGGACGACGCCGCGGGCGACGACGACCGGCACGAAGCTCTTGAGCACGACCCGCACGCTCGCGAGCTTGGTCGACAGCGACACCCGGAAGCGGCCGAGCAGCTTGAAGACTCGGGGAAGTTGGACGGCGGTCTGCAATACGCTGCCGGCGACCGAGCCCCACGCCGCGCGTTCGGCGAGCACCGAGAGAGGCGAGCGGCCGAAGAGAATCAGGGTGACGATGATCGCGAGGTTCCAGATCACCGGCGCGGCGTAGGAGAGGAAGAAGTGCCGATGGCTGTTCAAGATGCCCAGACACCAGGCGCTGACGACGAGCATCCCGGTGCCGGGGAAGAGGATGCGGACGAGCTCGATGGCGAGGGTGCGCGTCTCGCCGTGGAAGCCGGGCGCGATGGCGTCGATGAAGTAGGGGGTGAAGACGACGCCCAGAAGGACGAGCACGCTGACCGCGAGGGAGAGGAGCCCCAGCACCGCGCCGGCGAGGCGGTCGGCCTGGTCTTCGTCGCCCTTCGCGATCAGCTCGACGTAGGCCGGGATGAACGCCGCCGAGAGCACGCCCTCGCCGAAGAGGTTCTGGAGGACGTTCGGGATGCGCGTCGCCGCGCGGTAGGCGGCCGACTGCCAGGAGTTGCCGAAGAAGTGCGCGAAGACCCGCCAGCGCACGAGCCCGAACAGGCGCGAGAAGAGGATGCCCGCCGCGACCAGGAACGCCGCGCCCCGCCCGCGCGGCCTCGACTCGACGGCGATTTCGGCGGTGGGCATCGGCGCCGGCATCATAGGCGAGACGAGCGCCCCGTCAACATCGCGGCCAGGACGCCGGGCGCTACAACGCCCGCGCGAACGCACGCTTGCCGTCGAAGACCGCCGCGAGCTGGTGCACCATCCCCGCGCCGCGCTCGCGCAACGCCGAAGCGTAGTCGCGCTCGCGGAGCTGATTCAGCGCGGACTCGAGCGCCGCTTCCGTCGTCTCGCCCTCGTCGGTCTCGATGACCTTGAGCTCGAGCACGGTCCCGGCTTGGCCTGGCTGTCTCGGTGCGACGAGCACGTCGTAACGCCCGTAGCCCGCCTCACGGTTGCTCGTCACTTCGTGCGTTCGTTCCAGCGTCACCAGAAGACCGAGGACGAACGCCTGGTACACCGCCTCCGGCTGCCGCACGGCGATGTCGTGATAGGAAATCGTCGCCAGCATCAGCTCGCCGAGAAGACGACCGAAGGTCTTCGCGTCTCCCTTGAGCAGTGCCGCGCAGAGGTCTTGCACTCGTCCGCCCGGGCCGAGGTTGTTCGCCAGGAAATCGGCGAACATGCCTTCCAGCACCCCGCGCACCTCGCGGTTCGGCACCGCCAGCTCGACTCGGACCTTGATGCCTTCCCGCGCCATCGAAAGCGCCTTCAAGTAGCCCGAGAACAAGAGAAAGCTCCACACCGCGTCGGCGTTTCGATTGACGTCGCGCAACACGATGTGCTCGTCGATGACCTTGGTCACCGACCTCCCCTTGAGCAGGGCCTCCAGGTCGGCTTGCTCCGCCATCCCGCGTTGGACCAAGAGCTCGCGCAAGATTTCATCCGACGAGGTTTGCACCCAGTACGGCAGGAACCCGTCCTCTGGCTGCACGAGGTAGCTGAGCACCGACCAGGGGTTGTAGATCGTGTTCCCGCCGAACACGTAGCCGTTGTACCACTCCTCGATCT
>JAJYLV010000034.1 GCA_021787445.1 Chloroflexota bacterium
TCGCCTCGATCACGGTCTGGCAGGGGCGTCGCTCTTGCGAGGATCGACCCGGATCGCGCTCAGCGGCGCGACCCGCCAGCGGAGGAGAGTGAGCGCGGCGGCGACGCCGTCGGTCCAGCGGATCTTTTTCCCCTCGGCCGTCGTGCGCGGGCGGTAGCTGACGGGGACCTCGACGATGTTCACGCCCAGACGCAGGAGCTTGGCGGTGATCTCGCACTCGATCTCGAAGCGCGCGCTCTCGAGGCGGATCCCCTGGATGAGCTCGCGGCGAAAGACGCGGTACGCCGTCGTCACGTCGGTGAGGCGGCTGCCGTAGAGGAGGCTGGTGAGGAGCACGAGCGCGCCGTTCTGGAGCTTCGTCTTGGCGCGGATCGCGTTCTCCAGCCGGAAGCGCGACCCGAAGACGACGTCGGTCTCGCCGCGCAGGATGGGCGCGAGGAGCTGCTCGTACTCGCGCGGGTCGAGCTCGAGGTCGGCGTCCTGGAGGATGACGAGGTCGCCCGTCGCGTACGTGAGGCCGATGCGGACCGCGGTCCCCTTCCCCAGGTTGACGCGGCCCTCGTGGATGAAGCGGATCTTCGCGCCGCGCGCGCGGACCTGCTCCGTCGTCCGGTCGGTCGAGCCGTCGTCGACGACGATGATCTCCTTGTCGACCGGAACGTCCACGACGCGGTCGATCACTTCGGCGATCGTCTGTGCCTCGTCGTAGACGGGGATGACGACGGAGAGCATCACGGAGGAAGACTCGCAGGGACCCGCGGACCTCGCCACAGCGATCCGGTGACGGTCGCCCTACGCGAGGACCTCGCGGGCAGCGCTCTCCCACAGCTCGACCATGAGCCCGAGCGACGCCTGGTCGATCCGCTCGTTGCGGCCGTGGAACATGCGCATGAACTCGTCGAAGCCGACGCGGTCGCTGAAGAGGCCGTAGCCGTACGCCTTCGTGCCCTTGCGCCGGAAGAAGCGCGCGTCGGTCGCGCCCATGACCATGAAGGGGACGACGCGCGAGCCGGGGACGAGCCGCCTCGTCGCCCCGACGAGCGCGTCCCACAGCCGGCCGCTCGCGGGCGACGCCGTCGCGAGGTTGTCGCCCTCGGCGGCGACCTCGAGGTGGTCCCAGAGCTCCCCGAGCATTCCGCGCAGCATCGAGCGCACGCTCTCGCCGTCCTGCCCGGGCAGCGTCCGGATGTCGATGTGCGCCTCCGCGGACTCGGCGACGACGTTCGTCTTCGTCCCGCCCTGGACGATGTTCGGCGAGAAGGTCGTGTGCGTCAGCGCGTGCAGCGTGCGAGCGATGCCGAGGGGCAGCGCTTCGAGGCGCTCCTCGAGGCGCCGCGGGTCCGAGAGCGCGGCGCGCTCCGCCGGGTCGAGGTCGAGCGACGCGACGAACGAGCGCCACACCTCGTGCAGCTCGGCGGGCGGCTGGTCGTGCGCGATGCGCGAGATGACGTCGGCGATGTGGACGACGGCGTTGTCGGTCCGGTACGGCATCGAGCCGTGCCCCGGAACGCCGCGCGCGCGGAGGCGCATCCAGTGCGAGCCCTTCTCCGAGACCGCCACCGGCAGGACGGTGCCGCGGCCGAAGGGAAGGCGCGTCCCCCCGAACTCCGTCACGAGGAGGTCGCACCCGACGGCGTCCCAGTGCTCGTCGACCATCCACTTCGCGCCGTACGTGCCCATGGCCTCCTCGTCGGCGACGGCGAAGTAGATGAAGGTGCCGCGCGGACGCCAGCCGCCGCGCAGCAGCCGCTTCGTCGCGACGGCCATCGACGCGGTGATCCCGAGCATGTCGACCGCGCCGCGTCCCCACACCTCGCCGTCGACGAGCTCGCCGCCGAACGGATCGTGCGACCAGCCCTCGGCCGCGGCGGGAACGACGTCGGTGTGGCCCATGAAGCAGAGGGTGGGCGCGCCGCGCTCGGTGCCCTCGACGCGGAGGACGAGGCTCGTGCGACCGGGGACCGGCTCGAAGCGCCGCAGCTCGACGCCCGGCCCCGCGAGGTAGGCGGCCAGGGCGTCGGCCGAGCGGCTCTCGTGCCCCGACTCGGGCGTGCCCTCGTTAACGCAGCGGTCGCGGATGAGCTGCTGCAGGAGCTCGGTCGCCTCGCCGACGCCGTCGCTCGGGATCACTCCATCACGCCGCCGCGCGTCATGGGCAGCGGGTCGAGCACGCGACGCAGGTCCGCCTCCGGCATGACCTTCTCCTCGAGCGCGACGTCGAGGAGCGGACGGCGCTCGGCGAGGGCACGCTTGGCGAGGGCCGCGGCGCGCGCGTAGCCGATGTGCGGCGAGAGGGCGGTGACGAGAAGCGAGGGGCTCGCGTCGAGGAGCTCCTTCGCGCGCTCCTCGTCGACGCGCATGCCCTCGATCGTCCGCGTGCGCAGCTGCCGCACCGCGTTCGTGAGGATCGTTGCGGAGAAGCAGACCGCGTAGTTGACCTCCGGCATCATGACGTTCAGCTCGAGCTGTCCCGCCTGCGCGGCGAGCATGACCGCGGTGTCGTTGCCCACGACCTGGAAGCAGACCTGGTCGACCATCTCGGCGACCGCGGGGTTGATCTTCCCCGGCATGATCGACGACCCGGGCTGGACGGCGGGGAGGATGAGCTCGCCGAAGCCGGTGCGCGGACCGGACACGAGCAGACGGATGTCGTTGCACACCTGGATGAGCTCGATGGCGGCGGTGCGCATGCCGCTGGAGATGCGGACGAACGGCGCCATCGACTGCATCGCCTGGAAGAGGTCCTTCGCCGGGACGATCGGCTCGCCGTACCACTCCGCGAGGGAGCGGCACACGCGCTCGCGGAAGCGCGGGTCGGCATTCAGGCCCGTGCCGGCGGCGGTGCCTCCGATGCCGAGCTCGCACAGCTCCTGCCGCGCGGCCCGGAGCCGCGCGGCGGCCGAGCGGACGCGCCCGGACCACCCGCCGACCTCCTGGCCGAAGGTGACCGGGACCGCGTCCTGGAGGTGCGTCCGTCCCGGCTTGACGACGTCGCGGAGCTCCGCCGCCTTCGCGCCGAGGGCGTCGGCGAGGCGGTCGAGCTCCGCCGTCAGGTCCTTGGTCAGCTCGAGGTGCGCGAGCCGCATCGCCGTCGGCGTGACGTCGTTCGTCGACTGCGCCATGTTCACGTGGTCGTTGGGGTGGACCTTCGCGTACGTCCCGAGAGCGCCGCCGAGCTTGCGGTCGGCGATGTTGGCGATGACCTCGTTCGCGTTCATGTGGAAGGACACGCCCGCGCCGGCCTGGAAGACGTCGATGACGAACTGGTCGTGGTGCTTGCCGCCGAGGATCTCGTCGCACGCCCACACGATCGCGTCGCGGCGCTCGGGCGAGAGCCTGCCCGCCTCCGCGTTCGCGAGGGCCGCCGCCTTCTTCACGGCGACGATCGCGCGGATGAAGGCGGGGAAGGCGCGGTAGCCGCTGATCGGGTAGTTCTCGACGCCGCGCTGCGTCTGCGCGCCGTACAGCGCGTCCGTGGGGACGCGCACCTCTCCGAGGGTATCCTTCTCGATGCGCTCGCTCGTCGTCATGCGTCCTCGTCGCGGTCGTCATCCGTTCGGTCCATCGCACGGATGCGAACGGCTCTGCACACGTAGAATAGGTTCTGGAACAGATGCAGAAGAACCGGCTTTCCTGGATGATCGGTGGCCCTCAGGGAAGCGGTATCAATGCCTCCGCCGAGGTCTTCGCCCGAGCCTGCAGCCGTGCCGGTCTGCGGGTCTACGCGAACATCGAGTACCACTCGAACATCATGGGCAAGCACTCCTTCTATCGGGTGCGCGTCTCCGAAGAGGACCTCCGCAGCTACCAGGAGAAGGTCGACATCCTCGTCGCGCTCGACGAGGAGACGCTCGTCGGCGACCGCGAGGTCCGCCGCTGGCCGACGCACTACGGGCACCTGCACGAGGTCAACCGCGGTGGGGGTGTCATCTACGACAGCGAGATCGGCTACGAGCCGCCCGCCGACCGCTCGGACATCCACTTCTACCCCGTCCCGTTCCTCGAGGTCATCCGCACCGCCCTCGAGGAGGTCGGCAAAGGCGATCAGGCGCGGCGCTACGAGATCCTAAAGAACACCGTCGCCCTCGGCGCGACGCTCGCCCTCTGCGAGTACCCGCTCGACCTCGTCGCCGAGGTGATCCTCGGGCAGTTCAAGGGCAAGCGCAGCGAGGTCGGCCAGCTGAACGTCCGCGCGGCGCAGCTCGCGTCGGAGTACGTGCGCGAGCACTTCGACTGCGCGGCGTTCCCGTACCGGCTGCAACCGAGCCCCGACCGGAAGGCGCGGATCCTCACGAAGGGCTACGAGATCATCGCCCTCGCGAAGCTGCGCGCGGGCTGCGCGTTCCAGACGTACTACCCGATCTCGCCCGCGACCGACGAGAGCGTCTTCCTCGAGCGCCACCAGCGCGACCAGAACCTCCTCGTCGTCCAGTGCGAGGACGAGATCGCGTCGATCAACATGGCCGTCGGCGCGGCGCACATGGGCGTGCGCAGCGCGACGGCGACGAGCGGACCGGGCTTCGCCCTCATGGTCGAGGGCATCGGCTTCGCGGCGATGACCGAGGCGCCGGGGCCGGTCGTGACGATGTACCAGCGCGGCGGCCCCTCCACCGGGCTGCCGACGCGCCAGGAGCAGGGCGACCTGCGGTTCGTCCTCCACCCCGCGCAGGGCGACTTCCCGCACGTCGTCGTCGCCCCGGGCGACCTGCGCGAGTGCTACCAGGACGTCTTCTCAGCGTTCAACTGGGCGGAGCAGTTCCAGCTGCCCGTCATCGTCCTGCCGGACAAGAAGCTCGCCGCGATCTACACGACGATCGACCGGCTCGAGCTCACCTACGACACGATCGAGCGCGGCAAGCTCTTCACCGGGTCCGAGTGGACGCCGTACGACGCCAAGGGCAACGAGCTCGTGGATCAGGACGGGGATCTCGACGGCGGCAAGAAGCCCGGCCAGGGGGTCGACGAATACCTCCGGTACTCGCTCACCGAGGACGGCATCTCGCCGCGCAGCCGGCCCGGTGTGCCGGGCGGTCGGTTCTGGAGCACCACGGACGAGCACGACCCCGAGGGGCACATCACCGAGAGCGTCGAGATGCGCATGGCGATGATGCGCAAGCGCATGGGGAAGCTCGAGCTCATCCTGCGGACCGTGCCCAAGGATCAGCAGTACGAGCTCCACGGTCCGGCGAACGCCGACCTCACCGTCGTCGGCTGGGGCTCGACCAAGGGGACGATCCTCGACGCGATGCTCGCCCTCGCCGAAGAGGGCAAGACCGTCGACTTCCTCCAGTGCCGGCTGATGAAGCCGTTCCCGGCTGAGGACGTCGGGCGCATCCTGCGCGCGGCGAAGCGGCTCGTCCTCGTCGAGGAGAACTACTCGGGGCAGCTCGGGTCGCTCATCGCGGAGCAGACCGGGGTGCTGATCGCGGACCGCGTGCTCAAGTACGACGGCCGGCCGTTCAGCGAGGACGAGATGATCGCGGCGCTGAAGGAGCGGTTCACCGGGGCGCCCGAGCACGTCGAGGCGGTGATGACGCATGTCCGTTGAGGCGCCGGTGAAGAAGTTCACGATCAAGGACTACAAGTCGGACGTCCACAACGACTGGTGTCCGGGGTGCTTGGCCCCGGACACGCTCATCGCAATGGCCGACGGGACGTGGAAGCCCATCCCTGACGTGGCGGTCGGCGATCGGGTCGTCGGGCATGACGGGAAACCGCACCGGGTCACCGAGACCATGTCTCACTGGCACCCCGACGTGATGCACCGCGTGACGGTGAAGTGCTTTGGCTCCGCGACCCTTACCCCGGACCACCCGATGTACGTCGTGCGCCGCCAGCGGCGGAAGCGCGTCAACAGCGAGTGGAACGCGGAATGGGTCCCCGCGGACCAGGTACACATCGGCGACTACGTCGCCTTCCCCCGTGTCGCTGCCTCGGAGGACGTCGCCTCGCTGCCGCTCGCGTACGAGCGGAAGGCGAAGGACACGCGCAGCAAGCCGCTCCCGGGGGCGATCGCGCTCGACGAGAACGCGCTCCGTCTCATGGGGCTGTACATCGCCGAGGGTCACAGCCACCACCGCGAGCTCGTGTGGACATTCGGCTCGCATGAGCACGATCTCGTCGAGGAGACAGTGCGCCTCGTGGGGAGGACCCTCGAGCTGCACGCGAGCGTCCGCGAGCGCAGCGACAAGGGATCGACCGAGGTGCATGTCAATTCGAGCTACCTCGCGGAGATCTTCGCCAGCTGGTTCGGCGCCTCCGCGGAGACGAAGGTCGTCCCGTCCGTGCTGATGTCCCTATCGCCCGCGCGGCAACGCGCGCTCATCGGCGGCCTCTGGGCCGGCGACGGTTGGACGAGCGACAACAAGGCGCACTTCAAGACGATCTCCCGCGTGCTCGCGCAGCAGATGAAGACCCTCCTCGTCCGTCAGGGCATGGTGCCCACGGTCTCCGTGCAGCGCGCAAAGGACATCCACCTCGAGGCGTACGCCGTCGAGGTCGTCAGCACGCGCGACTATAACGTCCTCGCGGGCATCGTCGGCACGAGGGAGCGCCCGCTGCCGTCGACGAAGGCGAAGCCTCCGATGGTCATCACCGACGACTACGTGTTCCTCCCAGTGCGGAAGAACGACGTCGTGGCCTACGAGGGCTACGTCCACAACTTCGAGGTCGAGGACGTCCACTCGTACGTGAGCTCGCTCGGAGCGCTCCACAACTGCGGCGATTTCGGGATCCTCAGCGGGATCCAGCTCGCGCTGCAGCAGATGAACCTCGACCCCGACAAGGTCGCCGTCTTCAGCGGCATCGGCTGCTCGGGCAAGACGCCGCACTACATCAAGGCCTACGGCTTCCACACCCTGCACGGCCGCGTCCTCCCGGTCGCCACCGGCGCGCGGCTCGCGAACAGCGGCGTGACCGTCATCGCCCTCGGCGGCGACGGCGACGGCTACGGCATCGGCGCCGGCTACTTCGTCAACAGCGGCCGCCGCAACGTCGACATGGCCTACCTCGTCCACAACAACAGCGTCTACGGCCTCACGAAGGGCCAGGCCTCCCCCACCCTGCGCAAGGGCGAGCGCACGAAGTCGATGCCCGAGGAGGCCATCCAGGACGGCATCAACCCGATCGCCATGGCGGTCGCCGCCGGGTACACGTTCATCGCGCGCGGCTACGCCCTCGAGCCGAAGCACCTCGCCGGCATCATCGTCAAGGCGATCGAGCACAAGGGCGCCGCGCTCGTCGACGTGCTCCAGACCTGCCCGACCTACAACGACCTGTACACCAAGGAGTGGTACGAGGGCGCCGACCTGCCGGAGAAGCGTTCGCGCCTCTACAGGCTCGACGAGACCGGCTTCGACGGCGTCGTGCACGACGTGACGGACGAGAAGGAGATCGTGGCCAAGAAGGCCGCGGCCGTCGTGAAGTCGTACGAGCGCGAGCCGATCCCGATCGGCGTCTACTACCAGGCCGAGCTCCCGACCTACGAGGACGCGCTGCGCCAGCGGATCCCCGCGCTCGCGGAGAAGCCGCTCGTCGACATCGACGTCTTCCACCGCGACGTGAACGCGCTCCTCGAGGCGATGCGATAGGCGCGGTCCGTCTCGACCACGTCGTCATCACCGTCTCCGACGCCGCGCGGTCTGACGCCTTCTACCGCGACGTCCTCGGCGGCGAGGTGCTCGAGCTGTCGCGCGGCCGTCACGCCTACCGCTTCGGCGAGCAGCAGCTGAACGTCCACATCCCGGGCTCGAGGCCGGAGCCCGTCGCGCGCGTGCGCATCCAGCCCGGCAACAGCGACCTCTGCTTCGTCTGGGACGGGCCCATCGGCGGCGCGGTCGAGCACTTGCGGGCGCACGGCGTACCGATCGAGCTGGGGCCGGTCGCGCGCAACGGCGCGCAGGGGGACGGCACGAGCGTGTACTTCCGCGATCCGGACGGCTCGCTCCTCGAATTCATCAGCTACGCCTGAGGTCCCCGCGCACCTCTCGCGGGCTGACGTACTCTCGACCGCCGACGCTATGAACGGAGGGGCCATGAGCGCGTCGACCGTCCGCCTCGCCATCGTCGAGGACGAGCACCTCTACCGCGACCTCCTCCGCACGGTCCTCCAGCTCGACCCGCAGCTCGAGGTCGTCGGCGACTACGCCACCGCGCAGGCTGCCCTCGACGAGATCCCACGCCTCGCCCCGACGGTCGCCCTTCTCGACATCGAGCTCGGTGGGCCGAGGAACGGCGTCCAGCTGGGACTCCTGCTGCGCGAGGAGCTCCCCGACCTCGGCATCGTCCTCCTCTCGAACGTTCGCGCGCCCCGCCTCCTCGCGTCGATCCCGCCGACGGATGTCGCGGGCTGGTCCTACCTCCTCAAGAAGTCCGTCCGCGACGCGAGCGTCCTCCGCCGCGCGATCGACGGCGCCGCGATGGGCCTCGTCACGCTCGACCCCAGCCTCGTCGCCGGGCGGCACCCGCGCGAACGCGGCGCGCTCTCGGCGGTCACGCCGCGGCAGCTCGAGATCCTCTCGCTCGTCGCGGAGGGATGGTCGAACGACGGCATCGCGCGGCGCCTGGGGCTCTCGGTGAAGACCGTCGAGAACCAGCTGACGCTCACCTACCAGGAGCTCGGCCTCGAGCGCGACAAGGACCCCGTGCACCCTCGCGTGAAGGCGGTGCTGCTCTACCTCGCGGAGACGAAGGAGACCGTCCCGCTACTCGACCCGCCCGAGCGGTAGCGTCGCCGTCACGGTCGTCCCCGCGCTCGAGCTCTGGATGAGGAGCGCGCCGCCGAGCCGCTCCACGCGGTCGCGCATGCTCCGCAGGCCGAAGCCCTCGCGGACCGCCGCGGGGTCGAATCCCCGCCCCTCGTCGCTGACGCTCGCGCGAAGGCTCCCCGCGGCGTCGGCGTCGAGCGTCACCGTCGCGGCGGCGACGCCCGCGTGGCGCGCGACGTTCGCGAGCGCCTCCTCCGCGAAGCGGTAGACGCCAAGCCGAACGCTCTCGGAGAGCTCGTCGCGCGTAGGATCGTCGAGCGCGCTCGCCTCGTCGGACGCCTCGACGCGTACCTCGAGGTGCGGCCCGAGGCCCTCCGCGAGCTGGCGCAGCGCCGCGACGATCCCGGCGTCGAGGGCCGCCGGGCGGAGCTGCCGGCTGGCCTGTCGCACGTCCTCCTCGCGGATGCGGTCGAACTCGGCGGCGAGCGCCGCCAGCTCCGCGCGAGCGGCGTCGGCATCCGTCCCGACGAGCGAGCGGCAGCGACGAAGGCGCTCCGTCGCGACGAGGAGGCGGGTCTGCACGCGGCCGTGCAGGAGCTCCGCGATCTCCCGCCGCGTGCGCTCCTCGGCGGACGCGATGCGCTCGCGCGAGCGCGCCAGCTCCTCCGCGCGCTGTTGCAGCGCGTCCGAGAGGCGCACGTTCTCGAGTGTGAGCGCGGCCTGCTTCGCGAACGCCTCGGCGACGGGCAGCTTCTCCTCGGGGGGACGCGTCGCGTAGTGGAACGCGAGCGCGCCGGCGACCGACCCGCTCACGCACAGCGGCACCGAGTGGACCCAGGCCACCCCGAGGAAGGCGGTCGCGGCGCGCAGCACGTTGTCGGGGAGGGCGCCGGCCGCCTGCTCCGCGAGCGGGGCGAGCACGGCGTGCCCCTCGACCAGGACCTCCCTCGTCGCCGGGTTCACGTCCGCCGCGAAACGGACACGCGCGGGGTCGAAGCCGGGCACGACGGCGCGCGCAGCTGCGAGCACGCGCGTGTACAGCGGCAGGGGCGCGATCGCGCCGAGCGCCTGGATCTGCGCCGACGCGTCGTACAGGGACAGGCTGACGAAGCGCGCACGCGTCACGGCGAGGGCGTTCTCCGCGATGCGCTGGAGGACGCCGTCGCGCTCCGCGGCCCGATCGGACGCGCTACCCCCGCGGCGCGGCCAGCGCCGGCGCTCGTGCCGTGGCGGAGCTCCCGCGAGCGGGACGACCGCCTCCGCCGTCGTCCCCACCCCGGGCACGCTGACGACGCGGACGTCGCCGCCGAGCCGGCCGATGTGGTCCCGCATCGTGGGCAGTCCGATCCCCTCACGGACCGTTCGGGGATCGAACCCGTGGCCGGCATCGCTCACGCCGACGCGGAGCCACGCCGATCTCTCGACGCCGACCGCGACGCGCGCGGAGGCGGCGCCGGAATGCCGCGCCGCGTTCGCGACCGCCTCCTCGACGAAGCGGTAAACGCCCAAGCGGAGACGCTCGGGCAGGGCGTTGCGCGCGACGCTGTCGAGGCGTGCCGCCTCGGGGGTGGTCTCGACCGTCACGTCGATGCGCGGGCCCGCCCCTTCGGCGAGGAGCTCGAGCGCGGGAACGAGACCGACGCTCAGCGTCGAGGGGTGGAGCCGGTGGCTGGCGCGCCGGACGTCCTCCTCGCGGATGCGGTCGAGCTCGCCGCCGACCTCCTCGAGAAGGCTCGCCGCGCGGGCGGGGTCGGTGCGCGCCAGGTCGCGGCATTCGCGAAGCTGGCCGCTCGCGGCGAGGAGGCGGGACTCGACACGGCCGTGCAGCAGGGCGGCGATCTCCCTCCTCAGGCGCTCCTCGCCGGCCGCGATCCGCTCGCGCGAGCCCTCGAGGTCCGCGGCGCGCCTGCGCAGCGCGCCGGAGAGCCGCACGTTCTCGAGCGTGAGCGCGACCTGGTGCGCGAACGCCTCGGCGACGGGGAGCGTCTCCGCCGCCGGCCGGGCCATGAAGTGGTACGCGAGAGCGCCGACGACGGCGGGGCCGATGCGGAGCGGGACGGAATGCGTCCAGCGCAGGCCCATGACCGTCTGCGCGATGCGGATCATCGCCGGGTGGACGGTCCCGCGGACGTGATCGCCGAACGGCGCGAAGAGGGCGCGGCCCTCGACGAGGACGGCGTGCACGGCCGGATTGGCGTCTCCCGAGAAGCGCACGTCCATGGGACTGAACCCCGGGACGATCGCCTGCGCGGCGCGCATGGCGTCGTCCATGATCCCCGAGGGGCGGATCGACCACGCCGAGCCCGTGATCTCGTTGGTGGCCGGGTCGTACCACGAAAGGTTCACGTAACGCGCGCCGGTGACGTCGATCGCGTTCTCGACGATCTCCTGGTAGAGGGCGTCGCCCTCGCGGAAGAGCTCCCAGCGCGTCGCGACCGTGGTCACGGGGGCGCTAGCGGACGTCGCGACTGACGCTGAAGACATCGCGGATGTGCTCGAGCTTCCCGAGCACGCGCGAGAGCTGATCGACGCTCGTGACCTGCATCACCACGCTCACCGTGGCCGTCTTGTCGGCGTTCGCGTTCGCCGCGAGGCTGAGGAGCTGTACCTGATCCTCGCTGATGATCGACGCGATGTCGCGGACCAGCCCCGTCCGGTCCCAGGCGACGATCTTCACCGCGACGGGGTACGTCTGCGGGCCGCTCCGCTCCCACTCGACCTCGACGATGCGCTCGCGCTCGGCCATGTTCCGCACGTTCGAGCAGTCCGCGCGGTGCACGGTCACGCCGCGCCCGCGCGTGATGTACCCGACGATGGGGTCACCCGGGACGGGATCGCAGCACACGCCGAAGCGCACGAGGAGGTCGCCCATGCCCTTGACGCGGATGCCGCCCTTCGCCGTCGGGGGCGGCGCGGGCGGCGCCTGGCTGGGGATCGCCTGCGCCTGCTCGTCGAGGATCCCGAGGCGCGCGACGACCTGGGCGGCGCTCACGGCGCCGTAGCCGAGCGCGGCGAAGAGCGAATCGACGTCGTGCACGTTCAGCTCGTTCGCCGCGGTGAGGAGGTCGGGAGCGGCGATGTCGGGGAGGGAGCGCTTCGTGATGCGGCGGAGCTCGCGATCGAGCAGCTCCTTGCCGTGCGCGACGTTCTCCTCGCGCTGCTGGCGCTTGAACCACTGGCGGATCTTCTCCCGCGCCCCGGGCGTCCGGACGATCTGGAGCCAATCGCGCGACGGCCCCCGCGCCGCCCGGCTCGTGATGATCTCGACGATGTCCCCCGACGCGAGCTTGTGGTCGAGGGGGACGATGCGGCCGTTGACCTTCGCGCCGATGCAGCGATGGCCGACGTCGCTGTGGATGCGGTACGCGAAGTCGATCGGCGTCGACCCCGCGGGGAGCTCCTTGACCTCCCCCTTGGGCGTGAAGACGAAGACCTGGTCGTGGAAGACGTCCACTTTGAGCGACTCGAGGAACTCCGTCGCGTCGGAGACGTCGTGCTGCCACTCCATGAGCTGGCGGACCCAGGCGAGCTTCGATTCGTACTTCGGGTCCGCCTTCCCGCCCTCCTTGTACCGCCAGTGCGCGGCGATGCCGTACTCGGCGAGCTGGTGCATCTCCTGCGTGCGCACCTGGATCTCGAGCGGCTGCCCGTCGGGGCCCATCACCGCGGTGTGGAGCGACTGGTACAGGTTGGGCTTGGGCACCGCGATGTAGTCGTCGAACTGCCCGGGGATGGGTGGCCACAGGCTGTGCACGACGCCGAGCGCGGCGTAGCAGGCCGGCACGTCCTCGACGATCACGCGCACGGCGAGGAGGTCGTAGACCTCGTTCATCGTGACGCTCTTGCGCCGCATCTTCTGCGCGATCGACCAGAGGTGCTTCGCGCGCCCGCTGATCTCGGCGCGCACGCCCGCCTTCTCGAGCTCGCGCGCCAGGATGCGCATCGCCTGGTCGATGGAGCGCTCGCGGATCTGCCGCCGCTGCGCGAGCTGCTCGGTCAGCTGGCGGTAGTGCTCGGGCTCGAGGTACTTGAACGCGAGGTCCTCGAGCTCCCACTTGATCTGCCAGATGCCCAGGCGGTGCGCCAGCGGCGCGTAGATCTCCATCGTCTGCTTCGCGATGCGCTGCTGCTTCTCCAGCGGGAGGGGCGCCAGCGTGCGCATGTTGTGCAGGCGGTCGCACAGCTTGATGACGACGACGCGCAGGTCGGTCGCCATCGCGAGGAACATCTTCCGCAGGTCCTCGGCCTGGCGCTGCTCCGTCGTCGCCGCGGTCCGCTGACCGCCGACCTTCGAGAGCTTCGTCACGCCCTCGACGAGGCGCGCGATCTCCTCTCCGAACTCGCGTCGTACGTCGTCGTTCGTGCGCGCGGTGTCCTCGGGGACGTCGTGGAGGAGCGCGGCCGCGATGCTCTGCGGGTCCATGCCCAGCTGCCCCATGAGCAGCGCCGTCGCGGCGGGGTGCTCGATGTACGGCCCGCCCGTCGCGCGCGTCTGGTCCGCGTGCGCCGCGGCCGCGTAGTCGTAGGCGCGGTGGATGAGGTCCTCGGGCACGTCGGCGTAATGGCGCCGCATCTCCGCGACGATCGCGTCAGCGTCCGCGGCGCCGTGACGCTGGGGGCGGAGGCGCTCGGTGACGCCCACGATGCGCGTGAGCGCGCCGTGGAGCGCTCCCTGGTGCGTGCGGATCGTCGCGCCTTCGGCCATCAGGATCCCGCCGACGGGGCGAGGGCGGCGATGTGGCCGGCCGCGACGCGCGCCATCTCGTTCGCCGTGCCGACCGGGCCGAGGTCGCGAAGCTCGAGCTCGACGAGCCCGCGCAGGCCGATGCCGACGGTCACGACGGCGTCGACGCGGCCCTCGAGCGCGACGTCGTCCGCGTGCTCGCCGCGCCGGAAGGCCATCGCGTCGAAGGTGAAGCGCCCGACGGTCAGCTTGCACCGGAGGTGGTCGGCGTCCACGCCGACGGGACGCACGCCGTGCACCTTCACGTCGCGCAGGAGGAGGTGCGGCCGCGGATTCGCCGCCCCGCACGGCTCCAGCAGCGCGAGCTCGACCGCGAGGCGCGGCGTCAGGCCCTCCGGGTCGAGCTCGGCGTCGACGACGACGGTCGGGATGGGACGGACGTCGTGGAGCCGCGTGCGGACGGACGCGTCCAGGCGCTCGCGGAAGGCGTCGATGCGCTCGACCGGTATCGAGAAGCCCGCCGCCATAGCGTGCCCTCCGTGCTTCAGGAGGAGGTCGTCGCACTCCGCGAGCGCTTCGGCGATGTGCACGCCGGCGATCGAGCGGCAGCTGCCCTTGCCCTCCGCGCCGTCGATCGCGATGACGGCCGCGGGCCGCCCCAGGTCCTCGACGAGCCGCGACGCGGCGAGGCCGACGATCCCCGCCGGCCATCCCGTGTCGGCCACCACGGTCGCCCACGCGTCGAGCCGCTCCGCGGCGCGCTCGCGCGCGCCGCGCACGACGTCCAGCGTGAGCCGCTGGCGCTCCGCGTTGCGCTCCTCGAGGCGATCCGCGAGGGCCTTCGCCTCCGCCGCATCGTCCGTGAGAAGGAGGCGCAGCGCGTCGGTCGCGTCCGCGATGCGGCCCGCGGCGTTGAGCCGCGGGCCGAGCACCCATCCGATCTCGGACGACGTGATCCGGCCCGCCTTCAGCCCGGCACGCTCGGCGAGGGCGCGCAGCCCCACGAGGGGCGCCGCGTTCGCGGCGCCGAGGCCGCGTCGCACCAGGTGGCGGTTCCCGCCCCTCAGCGGGACGACGTCCGCGACGGTCGCGAGCGCCGCGAGCTGGACGAGCTCGGCGTCGCATGCCGCGCTCCGCTCGGGCCCGAGCAGGTCGCGCGCGATCGCGTAGGCCACGCCGGCGCCCGCGAGCTCCTTGTCGACCGAGGGGTCGCCCGGCCGGCGCGGGTTCACGACGGCGTACGCCGGAGGGATCACCGGCGGCGGGTGATGGTGGTCGGTGATGACGAGGTCGAGCCCGAGCTCGCGCGCGAGCTCGGCCTCCGCGACCGCGGTGATGCCGCAGTCGACGGAGACGACGAGCCGCGCCCCGTCGGCGACGATGCGGCGCAGCGCCGCGGCGTTGATGCCGTACCCCTCCTCGTAGCGGTCGGGGATGTACGCGGCGACCGGGCGGCCGAGCGCACGGAAGGCGCGGACGAGGATGGCCGAGCCGGCGACACCGTCCACGTCGTAGTCGCCGTAGACGACGATGCGCTCGTCGCGCGCGAGGGCCGCCTGGATGCGCTCGACGGCGCGCTCCTCGTCGAGCATCGGCGGCCCCGTCGGCGACGGCGCGGCGTCGAGGAACGCCTGCATGTCCGCACGCGCGATGCCGCGTGCCGCCATGATGCGAGCGATGAGTCCGGGGATGCCGTCGGCTGGATCGCCCACCGTCACGACGGGGAGGACCCAGCGCCGCTGCGCTACAAGGGTCATGTGACCATCAAGTATCCCGTATGCGTGTGCGCGGTCGCGCTCGTCGCGGCGGCGTGTGCGTCGCCGGCGCCAGCTACCAGCGCACCCGTCGCGATCGCGTCAACGCCGCGTGCCACCCTGCCGCCGACACCGACGCCGACACCGACGCCGACACCCTCGCCGGCGCCGCCCGCGTACTACGTCGCCTGGACGCTCGACTTCGAGGGTGACGCCGCGAGCGACGCGGCGCTGGCGAACACCGCGGCCATCGCCGACGAGCTCGGCATCCCGATGACGATCATGTGGAACCCGCGCGCCTGGACGACCCCGACCGTCCCGCCGGAGCGGGCGGCGGCGATGCTGCGCTGGACGGAGGCTCGCGCGGCGAAGGGCGACGAGATCGGGATGCACCTGCACCTGTGGACCGACTTCGTCGCGGCCGCCGGCATCCCGCCGCGTCTCTCCCCGCGGTGGGCCGGACGGGTCGACGGCTACGACGTCCCCATCACCGCCTACACCGAGGACGAGCAGCGGAAGCTCGTCGCCTACGGCCTGCGGCTCATGGCGGACCACGGCGTGAGCGGGGTCAGGTCGTTCCGCGCCGGCGGCGACATCGCCGACGCGAGCACGCTGCGCGCGCTCGTCGCGAACGGGATCGCGATCGACTGCACTGCCGTCGCCGCGGGGAGCTTCGGGAGCCTCCGCCTTCCATGGACGCTCGCCTCCGACGCCCAGCCGTACCACCCCTCGCCGAGCGACGCGAACGCCCCGGGCAGCCTCCCCGTCCTCGAGACGCCGACGAACGGCGGCAACACCTACGGCTACACGGCGACGTCGATCGCGCCCATCGCGCGCGCGGATCTGGCGATGCTCGGTCCACCGGGGCGGGCCGCGACCGAGAACAGGGCCATCGTCATCGTCAGCCACCCGGCGACGATCGACGCGACCGAGCGCGCGGCGATCGAGACGCTCCTGCGTTCCTTCGATCCGTACCGCGCGGGCGGATCGCTGCGCTTCGTCACGCTCCGCGACCTCGCGCGCGTCTGGCACTGACCGGATAGGCTCGCGGCATGGCCTCCGCGACGCCGACCACCGGCGATCTCGCGCTCCGTCCGGCGACGCTCGACGACGCCGCGTTCGTCGCCGACGTCCTCACCGCGGCGCGCCCGGACGATCCGGTCGATCCCGTCCTCCTCGCGTATTCGTGGACACACCCGTGGGACGACAGCGTGTGGGACCGCCTCGTCGTCACGCGCGGCGGCCGTGACGTCGGCCTCGCCGCGGTGAACCATCCCCGCGACTGGGCCGAGATGCCCGAGCGGTACGCGCGCGTGCAGGCGGAGCTCGTCCCCGGCGCGCGCGACCCGGCGCGCCTCGCGGCGCTCTTCGACGCGCTCGAGGGCCGCGCCGCCGCCGCCGGCGCGCTGCGGTCGTCGAGCTGGGTCTGGGCCGACGACGCGGTCAAGATGGAAGCGGCGCTCGCGCGCGGCTTCCGCGAAGCGCGCCGCGAGCGCTTCTGGGAGCTCGACCTCGCGGCGAACGCCGAGCGCGTCCGGGAGATGGCGCGCGACGCGCGCGAGCGAATGCGCGCGCAGGGGATCCGCGTCCTCGCGCTCGCGGAGGACCGCGACGCCGACCGCTACCGCAAGCTGTGGGCGATGAGCAACGAGGCGCAGCAGGATGTGCCGACGACCGTCCCGCACACGACGCCGCCGCTCGAGTCGTTCATCACCGCGCTGCGCAGCCCCGGCCTCCGTGAGGACCGCATCTGGATCGCGCGGCTCGGCGACGGCGTCGTCGGCGTCTCGATGCTCGAATACCCTCCCGTCCGCGGCGTCGTGCAGACCGACTGGACCGGGACCGCGCGCTCGGTGCGCGGCCGGGGCGTGGCGCGCGCGCTCAAGTGCGAGACGCTCGTCCAGGCGCTCGCACTGGGCGTCGACCGAGTGCGGACGGACAACGACTCCGAGAACGCGCCGATCCTGCACATCAACAAGACCATGGGCTACCGCCGGCGCACGGATAACGTGCAGCTCACGAAGGAGCTCGCGCGCTGAGGGAGCTCTCGCTCCAGGAGCGCTATGCGCCGCGGAGCACGTGCTTCGGATGCGGGCCCGCGAACGCGGGCGGGCTGCGGATCCGCAGCTTCCCGCGCGAGGACGGCAGCCTCGTGCTGCGCTTCCGCGCGCGCCCGGAGCAGGAGGGGTATCCGGGCCACCTGAACGGCGGCATCGCCGGGACGCTCGTCGACTGTCACATGAACTGGACCGCGACGTATCACCTCATGCGCGCGAAGGGCCTCGACTCGCCCCCCTGCACCGTCACCGCCGGCTACGAGATCCGTTTCCAGCGGCCCATCCCGACGGCCGGGGAGATCGAGGTGACCGCGCGCGTCGTCGAGGGCGGCGAGGACCGCGCGACGGTCGAGGCGACGATCGACGCCGGCGGACGCACGTGCGCGACCGCGCGCGGCACGTTCGTCGCCGTGAAGGAAGGACATCCCGCCTACCACCGTTGGTGACCGCGGAAGGCTCCTTCTTGAAAGGGAGACGAGCGCGAGAAACGCTCAATCGCGAGTTCTGAGCACGAAACCGCGCCGGACCAGCCGAAAAACGCGCGGCAGGTAGACGCTTTACAGGTCCGCGCGGATCCTGGCCGGTGAAGTCGGCACGGTCATGCCGAGACGAGGTCGCGCTCGCGCGCAAGACGACGCACCGCTCGGAGCGCATCATCGCTCAGCAGCGGCATGGCGAGACGTTCCGCGAGCAGCCCGTTGATGGCGGCAACGGTGGCGTTGTGATGCTCGAGCTGCTCGTCGTGCTCGTAGGCAGCGAACCACGCGAGCACGTCCCGCCACCGCCAGAGCTTGTGCCCACCCGCGATCCGAGCAGGCGCAGGGAAGCCACCCGGACCACGCCGGCCCTCGACGAGCAGGCTGATGCTCTCCTTCGATCGTCCCGTCCGCTGCGCGATCTCCGAGGCGAACACGAGTTCCTCAGGCTGGACCTCCGCTACAGGAACACCGACCACGCTCTCAACGTCGAGGATCGCCGCCACGACGGCGTCCGCGAAGCCCGGAGCTTCGCGGTCGAGCTCAACGAGGACGCGGCCGTCTCGCGCCATCGCCGTGCTTTCGGGGAGCGCGTCATAGAGGCGTGCGACTTGCGCATCCGAGAGCTCGCTCGCGGCAAGCCGCAGCGTCACGGTGAACTCGCTCATGTCTCGGTCGCTCCCCTTTCCGTCCGGTGCGTGCACTTCAGCGCCTGCCTCCGAAGCTTGTTTGCGTGGTTTCCCGGGTTCTGCGGCGTCGCGTTCACATACAGACGACATCCATCGCGCTCGCGGTGGCCGCACAGCAGGACACCCCAGTGCCCGCCCGGCTCGAGCCGGAACCAGCCGTCCCCGATGATCTCCTCGACCGCCTCCTGAACTTCTTTCTTAGGGTGTCTCACCCCGACGCTACGCCGGCCTGTTGACCGACGTCAACAGCATGCAACATGCCAGTCCTCTCAACGCTTTCTCAGCGGTCGCAACGCGGCCGCATGCCGGCTCGTTCGAAACGCAATCGTACATTTGTTCGAATGAAGGCGACGGCGAGAGCACCGCCCCCGCTCGACCCCGGACCGGGTCGGCGAACACGTCCGCCGATCCGAGCCGTGCAGCTTTCTCGAGTTGACGGGTGGCTCCCGCGCCCGTTCCTCAGCGAGGGGCCTCGGGCCGAGATGAGCTATGGCACCGATGCGCGTATCGCCGACTGGAGCTTCTTTGACGAGGACGGCGTCACGGAGGTCGAGGTCAAGACGGGTCGCCGGCGTAAGGCCGCCAAGACGATCGGCGCACCTGCACTCGTCGGCGACTTGCTACGAGCGGACTACGGTCAGGCGGTGCGGCAGCTGCTCCTCACCTGAAGGAGCGCTCTCTGTCCGACGTCTACCGCGCCAAACTGGCGAGCGCCGATCATCGCTCTGGGACTGGGACACATATGTGTCCAACAAACTCGGCGTCGCCGAGCACCCCGGTCTGCTTGCACCTACGACTCCTTCACCGCGCTGGTAAACCGCTGAGACCAGCTGGTCGTTGAGCGCGTAGGGCGTGCAACCA
>JAJYLV010000153.1 GCA_021787445.1 Chloroflexota bacterium
TCGAGCTCTACCGGAGCGGATCGTCCTCGCCCGTCGGGATGCGGAACGTCACGCAGGGCGGCGAGGTCGAGCTCGCCGGACTGCGGTTCGCGTTCGTGCGCGAGCGGCAGTTCACGGGTCTGCGCGTGGCGCGCGATCCGACGCTGCCGCTCGTCGCGGCCGCGAGCGTCCTCTTCGTTCTCGGGCTCGCGACCGTGTTCGCCCTGCCGTACCGGCGGCTGTGGGCGCGCGTGAGCGTGGACGACGCGGGCACGCGCATCGCGGCCCTCACCGTCGGGCGCCGTACCCGCGAGGGGAGGGACGAGCTCACGGAGATCGTTCGAGAGGCGGCCGCGGCCGCCCCGAAGGAGTAGCGCATGGACAAGATGTCGCAGTACATGCTCGTCGCGGCGCTCATCGCGCTCGCGATCGCGAGCGTCTTCTACGTGTGGGAGATATTCGGACGCCGCGCCCTCGCGACCGCGCGCGTCGCGCCCGCCGCGGGTCCGGGCGCGCAGGCAGCGGTGCTCACGGACGATCTCGGCACGGGGAAGTACGCGAGCCTCCTGGCGTGGAACGCGCTCGCCTTCCTCACTCTGTGGATGGTCTTCCGCGCGATCTACACCGGACACGGGCCGTTCTCGAACATGCACGAGTTCGCGGCCGCGTTCGCCTGGGGGATCGTCGCGGCGTACCTGTACGCCGAGGTGCGCACGGGCGTGCGCGCGATCGGCGCCGTCGTCATCCCCGCCGCCCTCGCCGTGCTCTGGTACGCGAGCACGATCTCTCCCGACGCGGCGCCGCTCGTCCCCGCGCTGCAGAACAACCTCCTCCTCACCGCCCACGTCGCCGTCTCGATCGTCGCCTACGGTACGTTCGCCGTCTCCTTCGGCGCGGCCGTCCTGTACCTCCTGCGCGACCACGTCCCCGCGGGGATCCTGCCCGACGCGAACGTCCTCGACGACGTCGGCTATCGCTCCATCACCGTCGGCTTCCCCTTCATGGCGCTCGTCATCGTCCTCGGCGCGCTGTGGGCCGACGTCGCCTGGGGTGCCTACTGGAGCTGGGATCCCAAGGAGACCGCGTCCCTCGTCACCTGGCTCATCTACGGCGGCTACCTCCACGCGCGGACGCTCCGCGGCTGGAAGGGAGACCGCAGCGCGGCGCTGCTCGTCCTCGGATTCGCGGCGGTCCTCTTCACGTACTTCGGCAACCTCTTCTTCGGAGGGCTGCACTCCTATGCCGGTCTCGGTCGCTAAGGCCCGCGCCCGGCGCGTCCGCGAGGCGCTCGGGATATTCGCGCTCATCCTGGTCGGCGCGCTCTTCGTCAGCGCGTTCGGTCCGCACGAGGCCGCGCCGCCGTCGCGCTACGTCGGCGCGCCGGGCCCCGACTTCGTCGCGACGAGCGCGGACGGCTCGCCCGTCCGGCTGAGCGATCTCCGCGGCCGCCCGGTGTGGCTGACCTTCTTCTCCACCTGGTGCGTCAACTGTCGCGCGGAGGATCCGGACATCGACCGGGTCGTGCGCGAGCAGCGCGACGCCGGGAGCGACCTCGCCTTCCTCGCCGTGGGCGTGGAGGAGACACCCGCCTCGATCGCCGACTACGTCCGCAGCGTCCGCCTGTCGTATCCGTGGGCGGCCGACCCCCAGGGGTCGGCGTCGCGCCGCTACGCCGTCCTCGCGTTCCCGACCCACTTCTTCATCGACCGCACCGGCGTGGTGCGCGACGTCCACATCGGAACGCTGCGGCTCGACCAGATGCGCACGCTCGTCGGCGCGATCGAGCGGGGGAAGTGAGGCACGGATGTACATCCTCCGGTCGCGCTCGATGGACCCGCGGGGCGGGTCGAGCGTCACCCACATTGGCCCGGTGTGTGGATGCCGGCCGGTGGGGTCCCGAGCCATCGTGCGCTGGAAAGAGAGCGTGATCCTCCGATGAACGTCGTCGAGATCGCCGTCCGCTTCACGGTCGCGTGGCTCGCGGTCGGCCTCGGGCTCTTCGTCGCGACCGGATCGTTCCGCGCGCTGCACCCGACGGCCGCCGGCGTCGGGCGCCAGCCGGCCTGGCGCCCGCTCTATGCCCTGCCCTTCGTCCTCGCCCTCGCGCTCCTCGGCGTCGGCCTCGTGCAGGCGATCAGGGCCGTGCCGTGGTAAGGCGTCTTCTCCTCACGATCGGGATCGTCGCCGTCGCGGTGCTCGCGGCGACGCTCCTCGGTCCGTCGTTGCGTGGCGTTGCGCACCCTCTGGTGCCCCAGGGACCGGATGGGACCTACCAGTGCTCGACGTGCCACGGGCCTGGCGCCGTCCCATCCGCCATCCCTGCGGGGATGGTCGCCCCGGCCCCGCCCGCCGACCACGCCGCCTACGCCGCCGACACCTGCGTCTCGTGCCACGCCACCGTCGTCGCGCAGGATCCGACGACCCCCTCGTACTCGCGGTGCGCCACGTGCCACGCGCAGAAGGGGAAGGTCACGACGCTGCCGGACGGCGAGACGCTGCAGGTCTCCGTCGACGTCGACGCTTTCCGCTCGTCGGTCCACGGCGACCTCTCGTGCACCGTCTGCCACCCCAAGCAGGCGACGATCCCGCACGCGCCGCTCAGCGCGGCCGACCTGCGGGCCTTCAAGCAGGACATGGGGAACGTCTGCCAGAGCTGCCACGCGGAGGCGACGGCCTCGTACGAGCAGAGCTTCCACGGCATGGCCGCGCGGCTCGGCGTCTCGCGCGCGGCGACGTGCACCGACTGCCACACCGCCCACGCGGTGAAGGCACCCGCCCAGTGGACGCTCGAAGAGCGTGCGACGCAGTGCGCGACCTGTCACACCGGCGCGACGGCGTCGTTCGCGAGCGGCTGGATGGGCCACACCGAGCCGTCGCTCGGGTGGTTCCCGATGGTGTTCTTCGCCGGCAAGTTCTTCGTCGCCCTGACCGCGCTCACGCTCGGCGTCGGCATCGTCCACGTCGAGCTCGATCTCCTGCGCTGGTCGACGAACAAGATCCGCGGCCGCAAGGAGGAGAACGAGTGAAGGCTCCCATCACGATGCCCGCGCCGCCCGTTGTCGCGCTCCCACGCCCGGCCCCGGCCGTCCCCGCCCGCGCCGTCCGCGGCGGCTACGTCCGGCGGTTCGACGTGCACGAGCGCATCCAGCACGTCCTCATGCTCGCGTCGTTCACCGTCCTCGCTCTGACGGGGCTGCCGCAGAAGTTCGACAGCCTGCCCCTCAGCCAGTGGGCGATCGCGGCCGTAGGCGGCCTCGACGCCGTCCGCTTCATCCATCACACCGCCGCCTGGGTGATGCTCTTCGACTGCGCCTACCACGTCGTGTACCTGGCCGGGCGCGCCGTCATGGAGCGGCGCCTGCCACTCGGCGCCTTCGCGACGCCGCGCGACTTCGTCGACGCCTGGAAGACGCTCCTGTATTTCCTCGGCGTCTCGAGGCGGAAGCCCGCGTACGACCTGTTCACGTACCTCGAGAAGTTCGACTACTTCGCGGTCTTCTGGGGCATCGCGATCATCGGCGGCTCCGGCCTCGTCCTGCTCTTCCCGGTCGCCGTGACGACGATCTTCCCGGGGTACGTCGTCCCCGTGTCCTTCGTCGCGCACAGCGACGAGGCCGTCCTCGCCGTCGGCTGGATCCTCGTCGTCCACATGTTCTACGCGCACCTCGCGCCGCACGTCTTCCCGTTCAACACCTCGATCTTCACGGGCCTCGTTCGGCGGGACGATGCACAGCGGGAGCACCCGCGATGGATCGCCCGCCTGACCAAAGATGCATCCAAAGGTGGATAGGGGCGCACGCGTGCGCCCGGCATCCTCTCCGTCCGTGGAAGACCGTCCGCGAAAGGGG
>JAJYLV010000154.1 GCA_021787445.1 Chloroflexota bacterium
GAGCTCGTCGGCTCCGGGCGCCTCGGTCACCCCGCGGCCTCGGCGTAGAGCGCGATGTAGCGCTCGAGGAGGTGCTGCGACGAGAAGTCGCGCGAGCGCTCGAGCGCGCCGGCGGCGAGCCGCGCGCGGAGTTTCTCGTCGCCGAGGATCTCGCCGAGCGCGGCGGCGAGCGCGGCGGGGTCGCGCGGCCGCACGAGCCGGCCCGTTTGGCCGTCGACGTTCACGCGCTCGACCCCGGTCCCGAGGCGCGTCGAGATCACTGGGAGCCCCGCGGCCATCGCCTCGACCTGCGCGACGCCGAACGCCTCCGTGGGCGCGCTCGAGGGCAGGACGAAGGCGTCGGCGCCGCTGTACGCGCCGCGCAGCTCGTCGTCGGAGACCTCGCCGAGCCAGAGCACGCGCTTCGTGACGCCGAGCCGCGCCGCCTGGTCGTGGAGCGCGTCGCGCAGCGGGCCGTCGCCGACGACGGCGAGCCGCACGCGCGGCGCGAGCGCGAGCGCGTCGAGGAGCACGTCGATCCCCTTGTAGTAGACGAGGCGCCCGACGGCGAGCGCGACGGGCGCGTCGCCGGCCCAGTCGCGGACGATCCAGGCGAAGGGGTGCGCCGGGTCGCGCGGGAAGCGGTCGACGTCGACGATGTAGGGGATGACGCGCACCTTCGAGGCGAAGGTCCGCAGGACCGGCGAGAGCGCGTGCAGGTCGGTCGCGACGTGGACGGCCGCGGCGCGCGTGAGCAGGCGCGCCGCGAGCGCGCGGTGGAGCGGCGCGAGGGCGCGCTGGCGCACGACGTCGAAGTGCCAGCTCACGACGGCGCTCGCGCGCGGCGGGCGTGAGAGGCGCAGGAGCGCGGCCGCCGTCGCGAGGGGGAACGACTCGTGGACGTGGAGGACCTCGCCGGAGCGCGCGGGGAGCCACAGGTACGTCGGCGAAAGCGGCATGGACCACAGCTCGCCGAGGCTCGCGAGGCGGACGACGTCGACGCCGTCGATCGCGCCGCGCGCGGGCCGCAGGCCGCCGGCGCAGACGACGGCGCGAACCTCGTGCCCGCTCCGCGCGGTCTCGCGCGCGAGCGCGTGCATGACGCTCTGCACGCCGCCGGGCGAGGGCAGGTAGCGCTTGTAGAGGTGCGTGACGCGCATCAGCGCCGTCCGCTGACCGCCAGCGCGACCGCGCGCAGCGCGATGTCGACGTCGAGGAGGAGGTCCGCGCGCTTGATGTAGTAGAGGTCGTACTCGAGCCGCTCGAGGTGCTGCTCGAGGTCCGCGGCGTGGCGGACGTGGACCTCGGCCCAGCCGACGATCCCGGGGCGCACGAGGAGCCGCGCGCGGTAGAGCGGGAGCAGCGCCGCGAGGTGCTCGGTGAACTCGGGGCGCTCGGCGCGCGGCCCGATGAGGCTCATGCGCCCCAGGAGGACGTCCCACAGCTGCGGGAGCTCGTCGAGGCCCGAGGGGCGCAGGACGCGTCCGACGCGCGTCGAGCGCGGGTCGGCGCGCTCGGCGTAACGCGGGCCCTCGGTCTCCGCGTCGCGCCGCATCGAGCGGAACTTGCGCACGACGAAGGGGCGGCCGCGCTGCCCCAGGCGCACCTGCGAGTAGAGGACGGGCCCGCCGTCGTCGACGACGACGGCGAGCGCGACCGCGAGCAGGACAGGCGAGAGGACGACGAGCAGGACCGCGGCGCCGACGAGGTCGATGGCGCGCTTGAGGACACGGTAGAGGCGGCGCGGGAGCGAGGGGAGCTCGGCGTACCACGTCGGCGCGATCTGCGCGACGGGGACGCGCCCGGTGAGGTCCTCGTAGAGCTGCGCCGCGTCGCTCACGCTGACGCCGGCGTGGAAGCAGTCGAGGAGGAGCGCCCGCGTCTCGGGCGAGAGCTGCGCCTCGCGCGCGACGGCGATCTCCTGCACGCCGAGCTCGCGCACGTGGTCCCAGAGGGCCGCCACGTCGCGGCGGACGGGGAGGCCCGCGACGGTCGCGGGGGCGTCGGCGCGCTCGGTGAGGAACGCGACGCAGTCGTAGGGGACGTGCCGCGCCTCGGCGGCGAGCACGGACGCGAGGCGCGTCGTCGTCTCGCCGACACCCAGGAGGAGGACGCGCCGGTGCAGCGCGCGCCAGCGCGGGAGGCGGTCCGCGGCGGCCTCGCGCCAGAGGAGGAGGCCGAGGAACACCGGGACGGGCGTGAGCAGCGTCGTGCTGCGCGGGAACGAGCGCGGCGCGAAGAAGTAGGCGATGAGCGTGACGCCGGCGACGATGGCGAGCGCGCGGACGAGCGACGCCGCCGGGCGCCGGACCGCGGTGGGGTCGAGGAGGTCGTACGAGCCGCTCGCGCGCAGCGCGAGCAGCCACACGAGCCACGTCCCGGCGAGCCAGGCGCCGTAGTACTCGGTCGGGATGAAGCCGCGCGCGACGCGGTCCCAGGCCGCGACGACGGCGAGCATGACGACGGCGACGATGGCCGCGTCGACGAGAGCGAGGATCGCCACGAACTCGCTCCAGTGGAGGCCGAGGCCGCGCCGCGACGCGGCGTCGCGCGTGATCTCGCTCGCGTATGCGGGCTTCATCGAAGTGGACGGAGCGTAGGCGCCTTCACCATCGCCGGCCAAGCCCGGCCGCGCCGCTACGTCCGCCGTCGACCTTTCGGCGCGGTGAGCCAGTGGACGCCGCCACCGACCGCCGGGTCGCGCTCGTGCTCGGTCAGGTAGGCGTCGAGCGCACGGAGCAGCTGACCGAAGCCCCGTTCCGTGCGCGGGAACGTCCGCGACGACACGAGAACGATCCCACGGTGTTCCCGCCCCTCGGCCTCGAGCGCTGCGGCGATCTCCGGAAGGTCGACGACGTTCTCCGTGACGAGCGCGCGACCCTCGGCGGTCGCGGCCAGGAGGAGCACCTCATCGTCCAGCGCTCGGAGCTCGGGGCGATCGACGACCGCTCGGACATCGTGCCCGCGCCGGACCAGCTCCTGCGCCAGGCGTGGTGGATACATCTCGTCGAGGAGGAGCTTCAACCGCGGCGCATCGGCGCCGCGAACACACGCTCCCACCGGTCCGTGATCCTGCGCTTGCGCTCGACGATCTCGTCGATCTCCTCGGGGAAGTCGGTGTAGTAGGCGAGAGCGTTCTGGACATCCGCGGTCGAGATCGCGTGATAGCGGGCCGTGGCCCCGATGTCGCGGTCGTTCTGCTGCCAGGTCTCGACGACGACCGCGACCTCGAGCCGGGGGTTGGCGGCGAGAGCGGGGCGACCTCCGACGCGACCGGGGCGCATGGTGATCGCGGGATGTAGGTCGCGACGCAGACCCTCGCTGACGTAGCGTCGGGCCAGCTCGCTCTCGCTGACACGTGTCTCGCGCGATCGCTCGGCGAGGCGACCGCGGTCGTCATCCGAGAGGCGGACGGAGAAGTGCTGACGCGGCATGTCACACACCGTATCACGATGTGGGCCAAAAGGAGTCGGTCGCGCCGTCACGTCCGGTCCAGGAGGTCCAGACGGTCGACGGCCCGGGCGAGATCGCGGGTGTCAGCGATAGACGCCCGCGAACTCCTCCAGCTCGCTCTCTGAGACACCGGTGATGCCGGCGACGCTGATGCCCTCGAGGAGGTCCTCCCACCAGAGGACGGTGCCTTTGTCATCGACGATCCCGCGGATCCGCATCTCTGGGCTCGCCTGTCGCAGGAACTCGAAATGGTCGTAGTCCAAGTCCAGCGTGCGCCCGTCGCTGAGACGCACGCGGAAGCCCGTGTCGTGGTAGTCGATCCCCACGGCAGTGGCAAGCCGCTGCTCACGACCGCCTCTCT
>JAJYLV010000155.1 GCA_021787445.1 Chloroflexota bacterium
GCGCCCGCCGCGCGGATCGGGCGTGTCCGCGCCGAAGCGCGCGCGGGCGAGGGCGAGCGAGCTCGCGACGTACGCGCCGTCGACGCGGCGGAGGAGGACGGCGTGGCGCGGCGCCGCGTCGTCGAGAGCGCGGCGGTCGAGCGCGAACGGCGCGGGGCGCGGCCGCGCGGCGGCGTCGGCGTCCCACGCCGCGGCGGCGCCGAGGTCGCCGCCCGTCAGCCACATCCCCGCGGGGACGCGCCGCGCGTGCTCCGCGACGAGCGCGCACGCGGCGCGCGCGTCGGGCGCGTCGTAGAGGCCGACGCGGAACGCCCAGGCCGCGGCGTTGCCGAAGTGCGTGTGCGCGTCGATGAAGCCGGGGACGGCGAGGCGCCCGCCGAGCTCGACGACGCGCGTGGCGGGGCCGACGAGCGGCGCGACGTCGTCCTCCGACCCGACGGCGACGACGCGCTCGCCGCGCGCGGCGACCGCGCGGGCCTGGGGGCGGGCGGGATCCGCGGTCCACACCCGCCCGCCGCGCAGGACGAGATCGGCGGGAGCTACGGAGCGAGCCAGACGTCGTGCAGCGGCTGCGCGGTGAGCCCGTCGGGCGAGCTCGCGAAGCCGTGCACCTTTGCCGACATCCCGGTGACGCGCACCTGGCTGAGCACGCCGACGAACGGGAGGATCTCCATGACGCGGCGCTGCGCGTCCTCGTACACCTTGCGCCGCTCGGCGGTGCCGAGCTCCATCGCCGCGCCCTTCTCGAGGAGCGCGTCGAGCTGCGGGTCGGTGACGTTGGCGAAGTTGCTGCCGCCCTTCACCCCCGACGACTGGTAGCAGACGCGGAGGATGCCGTCGGGGTCGATGCTCGTCGCCGAGGTGGCGGCCATGTTGTGCCCGTGCGCCCGGACGAGGGCGAGGTACGGCCCGCGCTCCATCTTCTGGACCTTGAGGTCGATGCCGACGTCGCGGAGCATCGACTGCATCGCCTCGGCGATCTGCGACCACGGGTTGCGGAAGGTCGCGAGGAGGATCTGGAGCTTCTGGCCGTCCTTGGCGCGGATGGGGTCGGAGCCCGAGGCCTTCCAGCCCGCCGCGTCGAGGATCTGCTTGGCCTTCGCGGGGTCGAAGCCGTAGCTCTTCTCGAGGTCCGCGAGGCGGCTCCACACGCCGTACGACAGCGGGCCGACGGAGACCTTGTCGACGCCGAAGAAGAGCTTGTCGACGATGGACTTGCGGTCGACGGCCCAGTTCACCGCCTGGCGCACGGCGAGGTCGTCCGTCGGGGCCTTCTTCACGTTCATGGAGAAGCCGATGGTGTGGCTCGCGCGCGGCGACTCGAGGAAGGCGTAGTGCGCGTCGGCCTTCAGGCGCGCGTAGTCGGCCTCCGGCACCTCGTCGATGACGAGGTCCTCGCCCGACTCGAGCGTCGCCAGGCGCGTCGATTCCTCGGTCACGCCGCGGAACGCCGCGCCCGCGAGGTAGGGAGCGGCGGCGTTGTGGAAGAGCGAGCTCCCCCAGCGGTAGCCGGGGAAGGCCTCGAGGGTCCAGACGCCGTCGGCCGAGCGCCCCACCACCTTGAAGGGGCCCGATCCGATCGGGGTCGTCACCTTCTCGCCCGGCTGGAGCGACGCGAGCTGCGTAGGCGAGAGGATGCCGAAGAAGTAGCGCCAGATCTGGAGCATGAACGCGTAGTAGGGCTTCGTGAAGGTGAAGACGACGGTGTGGTCGTCGGGCGCCGCGATCGTGTCGAGGGGCCCGAGGAGGCTGATGACGCCGCCCGCCTTCGTCTTGGGGTCGCGGATGCGGTCGAAGCTCCCCTTCACCGCGGCCGCGGTGAGCGCGCTCCCGTCGTGGAAGGTGACGCCGTCGCGCAGCGTGAAGGTGAAGCGCTTGCCGCCGTCCTCGATCGCCCACTTCGACGCGAGCGCGGGGTAGAACTTCTGCTCCGCGTCCATCGTGACGAGCGTGTCGAGGACGTTCTGGATGATCTCGCCCGCCGCCGCGCCCGTGGGCAGCGCGGGATCGATCGACTCATTCTTGTCCCACTGCGCCCACGTGAGGGTGCCGCCCTTCCGGGGGCTGAGGGCGGCCGCCGACGCCGCGCCGCTCCCGCTCGCGCTCGGCGCGCCCGTGCCCGCCGGGGTCGCCGTCGGCGCGCACGATGCCGCGACCATCGCCGCGCCCGCGAGCGCGCTCCGGCGCAGGAATTCCCGCCTGCTCAGCTCGAACAACCGTCGCTCGTTCACCGTCTCCGCCTCCCTACCTCAGTCGCCCGACATCCGCGAACGCAGCTCGTTCATCTCCTCGAGCGCCTCGAGCGCCCGCGCGCGGTCGCGCGCGGCGAGCGCGAAGAGGATCGTCTCGAGGACGACGAGCGAGACCGCGGCCATCTGCATCGATCCGCTGCCGCCGCGCCGCGCCGAGAGCACGACCTTGTACTGGCCCTGCAGCGCGAGAGCGAGGGTGTCCGTGAGGAGCACGACGGGGACGCGGCGCTTGCGCGCCTGCGCGAGCGCCGCCGTCGCCTCGACGTTGGCGCGCTCGAAGACGAGCGCGACCATGACGTCGCCGCGGCGCAGCCCGAGGAGGTCGTCGGCGAGGCCGGGGCCGCGCCCGGTGAGGGCGACCGCGGCGCGGCCGATGCGGCGGAGGCGCAGCGCGAGGTACTCCGCGAGCGTGCCGTTGGGACCGAGGCCGAAGACGGCGACGCGATCGGCGCCGGCGAGCAGCTCGATGGCGCGGCCGAAGTCGTCGGCGCGCAGCGTGCGGCGGGCCTCCTCGACGAGCTCGACGTGCGCGGCGAGGCTGTGCTCGAGGATGACCGCGGGGTCGTCGCCGAGCTCCTCGAGGCGGCGCCCGAGGCGGAGCGCGGGCGTCGCGCGCGTGCGCAGCGCGGCGCGCAGCTCGTCCTTGAGCTGCGGGAGGCCGTCGTACCCGAGGGCCTGCGCCGCGCGCACGACGGTCGCGTCGGAGACCTCGAGCCGCGCGGCGACCTCGGCGGCGGAGAGGAAGGCGGCCTCCTCGCGGTGCTCGGCGAAGAAGCGCGCGACGCGCTCCTCGGCGGGGCTGAGGTCCCCTCCGCGCGCGGCGACGCGCTCGTCGAGGAGCGGAGCGGCGGACGCGCTCACGTGGTCACGCCGGGTCCCTGTAGCCCGCGCTTCACGAGTGCACCCGACGCTGTAGCGTATACTGCGGCGTCAAGATGGCGCTCGCGGTCCTCGACGTCTCGGGCGACGCGCGCGAGCGCGGGCGGCAGCACGGCGAGGGCGCGCGCGAGCAGATCCACCGCTCCATCGCGTACTACCGCGGCTCCTTCGAGCACACCGCGAAGCTCACGTGGGACAAGGTCGTCGAGCTCGCGCCGCGCTGGGTCCCCCTCGTCGAGGAGTACAGCCCGGGGATCACCGAGGAGGTGCGCGGGATCGCCGAGGGCGCGAACGTCAGCTTCGCCGAGATCCTCGCGCTCAACGGCCGCGGCGAGCTCTCGAGCGGGAACCCCTTCCAGGGCGGCGAGTACGAGGACTGCTCGTCCTACGCGCTCCTTCCGCCGGCGAGCGGGGACGGCCACGTGTACTGCGGCCAGAACTGGGACTGGCGCTCCGAGACCGCGGAGACCGTCATCGTCCTGCGCATCACGCAGCCGGGAAAGCCGACGATCGTCATGCAGACGGAGGCGGGGCAGGTCGGGCGGCACGGCGCGAATTCCGCGGGCATCGCGGTGAACGCGAACGGCCTCGGCGCGCGCTTCGGGACCGGCCTCGGGAT
>JAJYLV010000156.1 GCA_021787445.1 Chloroflexota bacterium
GCGTGCGGATCGTTGACGTCGCCCGTGCCGTACTGCGCCCAGGTGGACGCGATGAACTGCATCGGGCCCTGCGCGCCGCCGCTCGAGAGCCCCCGGATGCGCCCCATCCGCGACTCGACGAGGTTGATGGACGCGAGGTAGTACCAGGGAACGCCGTACTTCTGCTCGGCCTCGCGGTAGTAGCTCATGAGCTGCTCGGGCGGCGCGGGCTCGACGATCTGCCAGTCCGGGAGGTCCTTCGGGATGGGCCCCTGCAGGGTGCGCAGCTCCTTGCCCGCATCAAGGCTCGCCGCCACCGCCGTTCGCTCGGGATCCGTGAGACCGGCGAGCACCTGGGCCTTCCAGTCGGGGTAGTCCGCGAGACGGCTGTAGATGAGCTGCTCGAGGTGACCCATCCACACCAGGTGCGGCCCCGTCACCTTCGGGTCGCGGATCGCCTGCTCGACCATGACGAGCTGCTGCGCGAGAGCGCCGGGATCGTCGGCGGCGACGGGGTCTTTGCTCCAGTCGGGTGCCGCCGAAGCGCTCGGCACCGGCGTCTCGCTCGGTGACGCTGTGGGGGTCGGCGTGGGCGCGAGCGACGGCGACGCGGCCGCGGGCGATGCGCTCGGGAGGCCGGCGGTGGCCACCGGTGCGCTCGCGCACGAGGCGGCGAGGACCATCGCCGCGAGAAGCGGGAGAGCGCGCGGTGCGAGGGTCATCACGCTGAGCGTGTAACGCTATCGGACGGCCGGCGGCGCGCCGCGCGTGGTGGCGGAGCGGTGAGAGGGAACGCCCGCTCGCTCGCGCGTCAGCGGCCGAGCGCCCTCGTGACGGCGTCCTTCGCGTTGCCCGACGCGCCGAGGTGCATGTCGATCCCCATCCGCGTGAGCATCTGCTCCATCCCGCCGCCCATGTGGTGGGCGACGACCGCGCGCACCTTCTCCTCGCGAAGAAAGGTCGCGACGCGCGCGTGATGCTGCCCCTCGGGTCCGGCGTCGTGCAGCCGGCCCCAGCCGACCTCGTGCTCTTGCCACTTCTCGATCCCGCGGTCGCCGACCTCGGCGATCGCGACCCGGTCGGCTCGACCCCAGCGCGGGTCGATCGATCCGTCGGTGGCGACGGGGACGCAGACGATCGTGCTCATGGATGCATCCTCCACTGACCTCTCACGCCGGAAGCGCGTGCGCGTACTCGCCGGGGATCGGTTCACCCAATCGCAGCGCGAGGACGCCCGGGGCCGCGACGAGGAGAAGGGCGAGCGCGGCGAGCGACATCGGTCCGAGCCCCTGCACGAGCGGACCTCCGAGGAGCGGCAGAGCGACCGAGGCGAGCCCGCCGGCGCTGTCGACGACGCCGATCGCGCGTCCGCGTTCGATGACCGGCACCGTGTCGGCGATGAGCGCCGTCACCGCCACGTTGACGCACGACCAGCCGACGCCCACCAGAACGAGGCCGAGCGTGGCGACCCAGTACTCAGGTGTGATCGGTACGAGAACGGCTCCGATCCCGGCGACCCCGAGGCCGAGCAGGATCACGACGCGACGGCCGATGCGGTCTGTGAGCCGGCCGAGCGGGACGGAGAGTGCGTACATCCCGATGACGTGAAGGGACACCGCGATCGAGATCATGGTCAACGCCTGTCCCTGATGCGACATGACGAGCGGAGTGAGCGCCATGAGCATCGCCATGACGCCCTGCGCGGCGAACATCGACAGGAACGCGACGAGGAGCGGGTAATGCCGCAGCCACGCGGCGAGCCCCGCACCCGCGGCGATCATGACCTCCTCGCGCTCCGCCGAGGGACGGTACCCGGTGTAGAAGCGCGGGAGGTCCGCGGCGATCGTCCTCGGATCCGGACGGACCAGGAGCACGAGCGCCATGCTCGGGAGGATGACGAGCGGCGCGAAGAGCCACGCGAGCGCCACCGGATCGGCCCCGAGCGCCGGCGCCCCGAGCTGCGCCACCGAAACGAGCACCGTACCGCCAAGCGCGCCGACGACCGCACCCGTGAGGACGTACCCCAGTCCCTCGGCGCGTCGCTGCGGCAGATACATGTCCGCGGCGGCCGTACGCAGCTGCTGTCCCGCGCCGACCCCCAGTCCGAAGACGAGGAGGCTCAGCAGGAAGAAGGGGAACGACCGGACCGAGATGGCCGCACCGACGCCCAAGGCGCCGCCGAAGAGCAGCGCCAAGCCGAGGAGGAGCCCTGCCTTCCGGCCGAAGGCGTCCATGACCCACCCGATCGGGAACGCGATGAGGAGCCGGGCGACGTAGACAACGCTGCTGCCGAGCCCCGCGAGCAGCATCGAGCCGAGAAGACGCTCGATCACGATCGCCGCGAGCGTCGGCACGAGCTGCGTGCAGGCGCTCACGAGCGCCTGCGTCGAGGCGAGCAGCATGGTGTTGCGGCGGATGAGAGGCGGGATCCGGTCCGTGCCGATCAATGTATCGGAGCGGCCGTGGGGCGCGCGGCGAGGTCGCGGATGACGTCGACGATCGTGTCAACGTCGGCGTCGGTCGTACGCCAGTTCACGATCGCCGGGCGGAACGCGACCTTCCCCGAGTAGAGCGTCGTGCCCACGTAGATGCGCCCGTCCTCGAGGAGCGCCGCGCCGACCCGCGTGTTGAGCTCGTTGAGCGCGCCTTCGTCGTCGAGCCCCTTCGGGTGGACGCGGAAGCACACGATGTTGAGCGGCACGTCGGCGAGACGCTCGAGCTCCGGCGAGGCGTCGACGCGCCGCGCGACGCGCTGTGCGAGGTCGAGGTGGCGCTCGACCATCTCGCGGTAGCCGCGGCGGCCGTAGGCGCGGAGGGTCGCCCACACCGCGAGCCCGCGCGCGCGGCGCGACGCTTCCGGCCCGAGCACGCCGTACATGACGCCGGAGTCGGGAAGGTAGGGCGCGCCGATCCCGAAGATGGGCGGGAGCGCGGACGCGTCGCGGACGAACGCGAACCCGCAGTCGTAGGGGACGTTCAGCCACTTGTGAGCGTCGGCGATGACGGAGCGCGCCCGCGCGATGCCCTCGGCGAGCGGACGCGTGCGCGGGCTGACCGCGGCGAAGAGGCCGAAGGCGCCGTCGACGTGGAGCCACGCGCCGTGCCGTTCGGCGATGTCGGCCATGAGCGCGATGGGGTCGAAGTCGCCGGCGTTGACCTCGCCGGCGTTGGCGACGACGATCGCGGGCGCGCCGCGGAGGTCGCGCAGCGCCGCGTCGAGCGCGTCGAG
Organism: Chloroflexota bacterium; assembly: GCA_021787445.1. GTDB lineage: Bacteria > Chloroflexota > Limnocylindria > P2-11E > P2-11E > JACPOT01. The sequence goes on from JAJYLV010000156.1 coordinate 3,209, forward strand.
GTCGAGGCGTCCGACCGCGTCGCGCGCGAAGCGCCGGACCGTCGATCGACCGATGCCGAGCATCGCGAGCGCCTTCGTCGCGCTCACGTGGATGTAGCCGCTCGAGAGGACCGGGACCGCCGGGAGGCCCGCGAAGCCGCGGTCGTCGACGTCGACATCGTGCCGCTGCGCCCACCACCGCCGCGCGGCCGCGAGCGCGACGAAGTTCGCCATCGTCGCGCCCGTCACGAGGACGCCGCCCCACGATGCGGGGATCCCGAAGAGATCCTTGAGCCACTCGATGGCGACGGTCTCGACGCGCGTACCGAGCGGCGTCGAGTCGTGCGCGAAGGCGTTCTGGTCGAGCGCCGAGGTGAGCCAGTCCGCCGCGAGCGCTGCCGGCGTCCCGCCGCCGGTCACCCAGTGGAAGAAGCGCGGCCCCGACGAAGCGAGCGCGGCGTCGCGTGCGGCGACGAGCTCCTCGAGCGCCGGCATCGCGCCGACGCCGTCCTCCGGCAGGGGGCCGCCGAATCGGC
>JAJYLV010000035.1 GCA_021787445.1 Chloroflexota bacterium
ATCGGATCCGTGGGGATCCGCGCACCGGCGATGGGAACGAGCAGGCCGCGGACGTTCGGCGGCCGGCGCGCGACGGCGGGATCCTCCCTCGCCGGCGGGAGCGTCGGACCGGCCGGAGCGATGTACGTGGCGCGCGGGGACGGCGTCGCGGGCGGAACGGTCGTCGCGGCGCGCGGCCGGCCCGCGTCGGGAACGCGGGCGACCGCGCTCGCGCCCGCGACCCCGGCGAGCGCGCCGAGGAGCGCGAGCAGTGCGAGCACGAGGACGACGACCCCGCGTCTGATGGACCGAAGGCTAGTGGACCGGCGCGCGCGCCGATCGCGCTAGACTCGTTCCCACGACCCTTTAAGGACCGGTCCCGAGAGGCCGGGAAGGGAGAGGCACATGAGCATCCTCATGGGCGCCGACGACGTGCGGCGAGCGATCGCGCGCATCGCCCACGAGATCGTCGAGCGCGACGGCGATCCCACCCGCATCGCCCTCGTGGGTATCCGTTCGCGCGGGGACCTCCTCGCCACGCGGCTCCGTGCCGCGGTCCTCGCGAACGAAGGCGTCCAGCTCCCCCTCGGGATCCTCGACATCACCCTCTACCGCGACGACCTCACGCGCGTCGCGAGCGCGCCGATCGTGCGCACGACGGAGATCGGCTTCCCCGTCGACGACCGCATCGTCGTGCTCGTCGACGACGTCCTCTTCACCGGCCGCACCATCCGGGCGGCGATGGACGCGCTCGTCGACTACGGACGTCCGACGGCGATACGCCTCGCCGTCCTCGTGGACCGGGGCCATCGCGAGCTCCCCATTCGCGCCGACCACGTCGGCAAGAACGTTCCGACGCAGCCGCGCGACGACGTGCGGGTGCATCTGCGCGAGGTGGACGGGCGCGACGAGGTCGAGCTCGTCACAACGGAGGTGCCCGCATGAGGTGGCAGCGGCGTCACGTGCTCTCGACCGAGGACTGGTCGCGCGACGAGATCGAGCTCGTCCTCGAGCAGGCGACGGCGATGCTCGAGGTCCTGGCCCGCCCCATCCGCCGGACCCCCGCGCTGCGCGGCCGGACGGTCGTGCTCTTCTTCGCCGAGGCGTCGACCCGGACGCGCATGTCGTTCGAGCTCGCGGCCAAGTCGCTCTCCGCGGACACGTCGATCATCACCGCATCGGGGTCGTCGGTCGAGAAGGGCGAGACGCTCTACGACACCGTGCGCACGCTCCAGGCGCTCGGCGCGGAGATCATCGTCCTACGCCATTCGGCGTCCGGCGCGCCGTACTTCGTCGCCGAGCGCGTCTCGGCGTCCGTGATCAACGCCGGCGACGGCTGGCACGCGCACCCCACGCAGGGGCTCCTGGACGCGCTGACGCTGCGCGGCGCGCTGGGCGACCTCGACGGAAAGCGCGTCGCGATCGTCGGCGACATCCTCCACAGCCGGGTCGCGCGCTCCGACGTCCACACGCTCGTCCCGCTCGGCGCGCGCGTCGTCCTCTGCGGTCCGCCCACGCTCGTGCCGTCGGCGTGGCGCGGGGGGAGCGTCCCCGACGGAGTCGCGTACGAGCCCGACGTCGATCGCGCGTTGGCGGACGCCGACGCCGTCATCGCGCTGCGCCTCCAGCGCGAGCGGCAGGAGGCCGGGCTCCTCCCGTCGCTCCGCGAGTACCGGAGCACCTGGGGCATCACGGAGGAGCGTGCGGCGCGGCTGCGCCCCGGCGTCCCGATCCTCCATCCCGGTCCGATGAACGAGGGCGTCGAGATCGACGCGTCCGTCGCGCACGGGCCACGCTCGCTGGTGGAACGGCAGGTGACGAACGGCGTCGCGGTGCGCATGGCGCTCCTCTACCTGCTCGCCACCGCCGGCGCGGGCACGGAGCAGGCGGGGGACGCCGCCGCCTCGCCGGCCTCGCCCGCGGAGGTGCCCGCATGATCGTCGAGCGCGTCCGCTCCATCGACCCGGAAGGGCACGAGAGCGCGCGCGACGTGCGCCTCGGCGACGGCGACGAGCGTGTCGACGGCCGCGGCCTCGTGGCCCTTCCCGGCCTCGTCGACCTGCACGCGCACCTGCGCGAGCCGGGCTTCGAGGAGTCCGAGACCGTCGCGACCGGCGCGCGCGCCGCGCTGCGCGGTGGCTTCACCGCGGTGTGCGCGATGGCCAACACCGTCCCGGCGATCGACGCGCCCGGGCTCGTCGCGGAGCTCGTCGCGCGCGGCCACGCGGCGCGCGGCGCGCGCGTCCTCCCCGTCGCCGCGATCACGCGCGGACGAAAGGGGAAGGAGCTCGCCGACCTCGTCGAGCTCGCGCGGGCGGGCGCGGTCGCGTTCTCCGATGACGGCGACCCGGTGGAGGACGCGCACGTCTTCCGGATGGCGCTCGAGTACGGGCGATCCGCCGGCCGCCCGATCCTCGAGCACCCCCAGGATCGGTCGCTGTCGCGACGGGGGGTCATGCACGAAGGCCGCGTCTCCGCCGATCTCGGCCTGGCGGGGATCCCGGCGGCGGCGGAGGAAGCCGCCGTCGCGCGCGACCTCGCGGTCGCGCGCCTGGCCGGCGCGCGGCTTCACCTGCAGCACGTGTCGACCGCGGGAGCCCTCGAGCTGGTGCGCGCGGCGAAGCGCGACGGCCTCGCCGTCACGTGCGAGGTGACGCCGCACCACCTCTCGATGACGGACGCGTGGGTCGCCGGATCGCGTGCCTTCGTGTGGGAGGACGAGAGCTCGACCGGCGTGCCATACGACAGCACGACGAAAGTGAACCCGCCCCTCCGAACGGAGGCGGACGTGCGCGCCCTGTGGAGCGGCCTCGTCGACGGCACCATCGACGCGATCGCGACGGACCACGCGCCCCACGCGTCGATCCGCAAGGAGGTCGAGTACGCCGAAGCCGCCTTCGGCATCAGCGGCCTCGATACGGCGCTCGCCGTCCTCCTCATGGCGGTGCAGGCGGGGATGGGCGACATCGGGAGCGTCGTGCGCGCGCTCGCGTCGGGACCCGCCCGCGTCCTCGGGATCGCGCCCTACGCCGACGACGCCGTGCTCGTCGACCCGACGGCGGAGTGGATCGTCGGCGCCGACGCGCTCGCCTCGAAAGGCAAGAACACGCCGCTCCTCGGCCGACGCCTGCGGGGCCGCGTCGTCGCGGCCGTCGTCGGCGGGGAGGTCCGCTACCGGGACGACGGGGCGCTGAAGGGGAGGAGGAGGGGACATGCCGAGGCGATCGCGCGCGGCTGACCGGCGCGAGCTCCGCCGCGAGCGCCAGATGCATCTTTATGCAAGAGAACCGTATAGTTATTCACCTATGGCGCGAGCGGCGGTCCTCGGGCTCGAGGACGGATCGACCTGGTGGGGGGAGGCCTTCGGCGACGCGTCGACGGCCGCCGGAGAGGTCGTGTTCAACACGGCGATGACGGGGTACCAGGAGGTGTCGTCCGACGCCTCGTACAACGGCCAGATCGTCGTCATGACCTTCCCGCTCATCGGCAGCTACGGCACGTTCGAGCTCGCCGCCGAGTCGCGGCGGCCGTGGGTCGAGGCGCTCGTCGTCCGCGAGCTCATGTCGAACGAGCGCGGGCTCGGCCAGCTCGACGCGTACCTGCGCGCGCACGGCGTTCCCGGGCTGGCGGGCATCGACACGCGCGCGCTCGTGCGACGGCTCCGCACCGCGGGCACCGTCCGCGGCGCCATCCTCCAGGTCGCGCCGCACCTCGCGGGGAGCGAGGAGGTCGCGAGCGAGGCGGTCGCGAAAGCGAGGACGTGCCGGCCCCTGGCGCAGCTCCCGCTCGTGCAGGAGGCGACGGGAAGCCCGCGGCAGGTCGGATCGGGCGTGAAGGTCGCTCTCATCGACACCGGCGTGAAGGAGAACCAGATCCGCGAGCTCACCCGGCGCGGGGCGTGCGTCAAGGTGTTCCCCGCGACCTCCACCGCGCGCGACGTCCTGTCGTGGGCGCCCGAGGGCATCGTCATCACGAACGGGCCCGGCGACCCGGCGGCGATCCCCCAGGTCACGACGAGCGTCAAGGTGATCCTCGACGCGGCGCTCCAGCGGGGCTCGGCGAGACCGCTCCCCATCCTGGGGATCTGCCTCGGCCATCAGCTCCTCGCGCGCGCCCTCGGCGCGACGACGTCGCGCCTGCGCTTCGGGCATCACGGGAGCAATCACCCCGTCCAGGACACGCGCACGGGGCGCGTCGTCATCACCAGCCAGAACCACGAGTTCCAGGTCGACGAGGGCAGCCTCCCGGAGGCGTCGCCCTTCTTCGTGTCGGCGCGGAACCTCAACGACGGGTCCGTCGAGGGTCTCCGGCACCGCTCCCTGCCGATACGGACGTACCAGTACCACCCCGAAGGGGCGCCGGGGCCGCACGACAACGAGCCCGTCTTCGACGCTTTTCTCACCGATGTGCGCGAGGCCGTGGGGGCACGGTGAAGGTCCTCCTCATCGGCTCCGGACCGATCCTCATCGGGCAGGCCGCGGAGTTCGACTACGCCGGGACGCAGGCGTGTCGGGCGCTGCGCGAAGAGGGCGTCGAGACCGTCCTCGTGAACTCGAACCCGGCGACGATCATGACCGATCCCGGCGTCGCGGACATCACCTACCTCGAGCCGCTCACTCCCGAGGTGGTCGAGCGCATCATCGCGAAGGAGAAGCCGAACGCGCTCCTACCGACGCTCGGCGGCCAGACGGGACTGAACCTCGCCGTCGCGCTCCACGACGCCGGGATCCTCGACCGCCACGGCGTGCGGCTCCTCGGCACGCCGATCGCTTCCATCAAGCAGGCCGAGGACCGTGAGGCGTTCAAGCAGCTCCTCGTCGCCATGGGCGAGCCCGTCCCCGAGTCGGTGACGGCGGAGAGCGTCGAGGACGCGCTCGCCTTCGGCGAGCAGATCGGCTATCCCCTCGTCATCCGCCCCGCGTACACCCTCGGCGGGACGGGCGGCGGCTTCGCGCGCGACCGCGACGAGCTCGTCGCGCGCGTCCGCTACGGCGTCGGGGCGTCGCCGATCGGCCAGGTCCTCGTCGAGCGCAGCCTCGCGGGGTGGAAGGAGATCGAGTACGAGGTGATGCGCGACGGCGCCGACGCGTGCATCACCGTCTGCAACATGGAGAACATCGACCCGATGGGCGTCCACACCGGCGACTCCATCGTCGTCGCGCCGTCCCAGACCCTCTCGGACAAGGAGTACCAGCAGCTGCGCTCGGCCTCGCTGCGGATCATCCGCGCGCTCGGGATCGAGGGCGGCTGCAACATCCAGTTCGCCCTCCATCCCGACCGGACGCCGGAGGACCACGCCGACGGCCGCGTGCCCTACTACGTCATCGAGGTCAATCCGCGCGTCTCGCGGTCGTCCGCGCTCGCGTCCAAGGCGACGGGCTACCCGATCGCGCGCGTCGCGGCGAAGATCGCGATCGGCAAGAGGCTGCACGAGATCCCGAACGCCGTGACGAAGCGCACGACGGCGGCTTTCGAGCCGACGCTCGACTACGTCGTCGTGAAGATCCCGCGCTGGCCATTCGACAAGTTCCCGACCGCCGACCGCCGCATCGGCACGCAGATGAAGGCGACGGGCGAGGTCATGGCCATCGACCGCACCTTCGAGGCCGCGCTCCTCAAGGCGCTGCGCTCGCTCGAGGTGAAGGGCCAAGGTCTGCTGTGGGAGTCGGAGAGCTGGGCGGCCATCCGCGATCCGAACGAGCTCGTCGACCAGACGCTGCAGGGTCCGCCGACCGACGAGCGGCTGTGGCGCGTGTTCGCCGCGCTGCGACGCGGCGCCGACGTCGAGCGCATCCACCGCTCGACGCACATCGACCGGTGGTTCCTCGAGCGGTTCCGCGCCATCGTCCGCGCGGCGGAGGCGATGCAGGGCGCGACGCCGACGCCGGCGTCGCTGCGGCGCGCCAAGCGCATGGGCTTCTCCGACGCCGACGTCGGGACGCTGACGGGGCTCCTCTCCGCGGACGTCAGGCGCCTGCGCGAACAGTGGGGGGTCCTGCCCGTCTACAAGATGGTCGACACGTGCGCGGCGGAGTTCGAGGCCGTGACGCCCTACTTCTACTCCACGTACGAGCAGGAGAACGAGGCTCCGGCTCTCGACGGCGACAAGGCCATCGTCCTCGGGTCGGGGCCGATCCGCATCGGGCAGGGGATCGAGTTCGACTGCTGCTGCGTTCAGGCGGCCGGATCGCTCGCGACGCGCGAGGTCCGCTCGATCATGGTGAACAGCAACCCCGAGACGGTGTCGACGGACTTCGACGCCTCGGCGCGCCTCTACTTCGAGCCGCTCGACGAGGAGTCCATCGCCGAGGTCCTCCGCAACGAGGGCGGCACCGCCCCCGTCTTCACCCAGTTCGGCGGACAGACCGCGCTCAACCTCGCCGAGCGGATCGAGGCGGTCGGCGGGCGGATCGCCGGCACGAGCGCCGATTCCATCGGCCTCGCCGAGGATCGCCGCCGCTTCCACGAGTTCGCCGGCGCGCTCGGGATCCCCCAGCCGCCGGGCGGCACCGCGGACTCGCTCGCCGAGGCCGTCGAGATCGCGACCCGCGTCGGCTATCCCGTCCTCGTCCGGCCCTCGTACGTCCTGGGAGGACGCGGGATGGAGATCGCGTACAGCGCGGACGATCTAGAGCGCTACTTCGCGAGCGCGCTCGAGGCGGGCACCGGCCGCGTTCTCGTCGACAAGTACTTGCGCGGGCGCGAGGTCGAGGTCGACGCGGTCTCCGACGGGACCGACACGCTCGTCGCCGGGATCATGGAGCACATCGAGCGCGCGGGTGTGCACTCCGGCGACTCGTTCGCCATGTACCCGGCGCAGAACCTCTCGCCCGAGGATCGCGCCGAGATCGTGTCGCTCACGCGGCGGATCGCGTCGTCGCTGCCGGTCAAGGGCCTCTTGAACATCCAGTTCATCGTTGACGCGGCGGACCGCGTCTGGGTCCTCGAGGTGAATCCGCGGGCGAGCCGGACCGTCCCCTTCCTCACGAAGGTGACCGGCGTGCCGCTCGTGCGCCTCGCGGTCGCCGTCGGCATGGGCTCGACGCTCCGCGCCGAGGGCTTTGCCCGCGCGGACGGCATCTGGCCGGAGGACAGCCTCATCGCCGTGAAGGCGCCGGTCTTCTCGATGGCGAAGCTCCTCGAGGTCGACACGTTCCTGGGGCCGGAGATGAAGAGCACCGGCGAGGTCATGGGGATCGATCGGTCGTTCGCGCCCGCGCTCTGGAAGTCGCTCGTCGCCTCGGGCATGGCGCCTCCGCCGAGCGGAAAGGTCCTCGTCACCGTCGCCGACAAGGACAAGCCCGAGGCGGAGGCGATCATCGAGGGGCTCCACTGGCTCGGCTACGAGGTCGCCGCGACGAGCGGGACCGCCGCGCTCGCGCGCTCGCTCGGCGTCGCCGTCACCGAGGTGCCGAAGCTCGCCGACGGCGACCGCACCATCCTCGACCTCATCCGCTCGGGCACGTGCGCCGCGGTCATCAACACGCCGACGGTCGGAAAGACCGTCGACCGCGACGGCTTCCTCATCCGCCGCGCCGCGGTCGAAGCGCGCGTCCCGTGCCTGACGTCGCTCGACACCGCGCTCGCCGTCGTCACGGCACTGCGCGCTAGCTCGCTCACGTACGAGGTCGCGCCGCTCTCGGCGTATCGCTCCGGCGCGACGACGGGGACGGCGGAGGCCGCGGTCCCCGCGGACCCGTCGCTTGGGATCGCCACCGGGTGATCCTCGAGACGGGGCGCGTCGTGTCGACGGAGCAGGTCGCCGATCTCGGCACGCTCATCGTCGTCAGCGCGCCGCTCGTCGCGTCGCGCGCGCACGCCGGGCAGTTCGTCCATGTCCGGCCGGGTGAGCGCTTCGACCCGCTCCTGCGCCGCCCGTACTCCTTCAACGGCATCGACCGCCGCGCCGGCGAGATCGAGCTCCTCGTGAAGCCGCTCGGGCCCGGCGGCGGGTGGATCGCGGAGCGGCACCCCGGCGACGCGCTCGACCTGCTCGGACCCCTCGGCACGTCCTTCGTCGTCCGGCGCGCGACGACACACCTGCTCCTCGTGGCCGGCGGGACGGGGATCGCGCCCATGAAGGTGCTCGCCGAGCAGGAGTCGGCGCGGCGCAACGTCACCCTCGTCATGGGCGGCCGCACGATCCATCACCTGTGGCCCGCGCACCGGCTGCCTCTCGCCGTGGAGTACGTGACTACGACGGAGGACGGCTCCTTCGGCGTGCGCGGACGCGTCACCGACGCGCTGCCGTCGTACCTGACGTGGGCCGACCAGCTATGCGCGTGCGGGCCCTGGCCGATGCTCGCGGCGATCGGACGGCTTCGCGAGGAGGCGGCGCGCGCGACGACCGTCGTCCCGGGGAAGGACGTGGTGATGGACGCGCAGATCGCCGTCGAGCAGCACATGGGCTGCGCGATGGGCGTCTGTCGCGCGTGCGTGATCGTGACGGAGCACGGCAACGCGCGCGTGTGCCGCGAGGGTCCCGTCTTCTCGCTCGGCGACGTCCGCTTCGAGGGAGGCGAGCCCGCGACGGTCGGGCTCACCGCTTAGCTCGTGCCCTGGCGCCGACCGCGGACGCACGTCGACCGGGCGCGCGAGATCCGTCGCTCCGAGGAGGAGGCGCTCGAGGAGAAGGCGGAGCACGCGGCGGAGGACGAGGCCGTCGAGCTCGCCGCGATCGACGGCGCGTCGATCGTCGAGGCGGCGACGGGGGAGCCCGAGGACGACCACGCGCCGAGCGATCTCGCGGCGAAGCTCGGAGCCGCCGTGGAGGGCGTCGAGCTGCCTGCCCTCAGCGAGCATCGCGCCCCGCCCCGCCGCGTCCGCGCGGCGCCGCCCTCCGAGGCCGCCGTGCCCGTCGTTGCCGGGCCGGAGCCGCATCCGGAGGACGGCATCGACCTCGAGGTCGAGGTCGCGCGCGGCCTTCGCCTCCGCAACCCGGTCCTCACCGCCTCGGGCACCTTCGGGCAGGGCGTCGAGTACGCGGAGCTCATCGACGTCTCGCGCCTCGGCGCGATGGTGAACAAGGGCACCACGCTCCACGCGCGCCCGGGCAACCCGCAGTACCGCATCGCCGAGACGCCCTCCGGCATCCTCAACTCGATCGGCCTCGAGAACCCCGGCGCCGCTGCCGTCGCGAAGCGGTACGCGAGGGAGTGGCCCGCCCTCGGGCTGCCGGTCATCGTCAACGTCGCGGGCCACACCGTCGCCGACTACGTCGGGGTCGTGCTCGAGATGGAGGGCACTCCCGGCGTCGTCGCGTACGAGCTGAACGTCTCGTGCCCGAACGTGAAGGGCGGCACCCTCTTCGGCTGCGACCCCGCTCTCGCGGCCGAGGTCACGCGAGCGGTGAAGGCGGAGACCGACAAGCCGGTCATCGTCAAGCTCACGCCCAGCGCGCCCGACGTCGTCGCCGTCGCCCGCGCCTGCGAGGAGGCCGGCGCGGACGCGCTGACCGCGATCAACACCGTCCCCGGGATGCGGATCGACGTGGCGAGGCGCCGGCCCGTCCTGGGCACGGGGAGCGGCGGCCTCTCCGGCCCCGCGATCCGCCCCATCGCCGTCCACATCACGTACCAGGTGGCGCAGGCGGTCGCCATCCCGATCGTCGGCGCGGGCGGCGTGACGTGCGCGGAGGACGCGCTCGAGTTCCTCATGGCCGGCGCGTCCGCGGTCCAGGTCGGCAGCGCGACGTTCGCCGACCCGCTCGCTCCCATCAGGATCGTCGAGGGCCTCGCGGCGTACGTGCGCGCGAACGGCCTCGCGTCCATCCGCGATATCGTCGGGGCGGCGCAGCGCGGGCGGAAGCGCGACGCCGGAACGGAGTACGTGGAATGAGCGTCGAGAGCCTCCCGGCCGTCACGTCGTCCGACCGCGCGTCGCTGCTGCGGCGCGTGCGCGCCGCGCACCGCCTCTTCGAGCTCGGCGTCACCGACCTCACGAAGGAGCAGGTGGACCACTTCGAGCGCAAAGGCGTCCTGCCCATCGCGTTCTCGCTCGCGCACATGGTCATCTCCGAGGACCGCGGCATGACGCGGCTGTTCGGCGTTCCGCTCCTGTGGGACGCGCACGCGGGGAAGGTGCGCCTCGACGGACCCGTGCCGTTCCGCGGCACGCCGATGGCCGAGGCCGAGAAGGTGCGCATCGGCGACGTCGACGCCTGGCGCGCTTACCAGCACGAGGTCTTCGCTCGCAGCGAGCACCTCATCGCGACGGCGACGCTCGAGAAGCTCGGTGAGATCCATCCCGACCGACCGACGGGCACCGCCTTCCTCGCTCTGCTCGTCGACGGCGCCCCGCCGCGGGTGATCGACGCGTGCGAGGCCTGGGTGTACCAGCATGCGATCCGTCACGTCGGCGAGCTCGAGCACGCGCGCGCCCTCGTCGGCCTCGGGGGTCTCGCCTAAGCCGTCTCGTATACCCCCTGAGGGTATACGCTATGATGGCGGCCATGCCGATCTACGAGTATCGCTGCGAGGCCTGCGGCATGCTCTTCGACCAGCTCCGCCCCATGAGCGCCTCCGATACCGCGACGTGTCCGACGTGCGGCTCCGCCGAGGCGCGCCGCCTCGTGTCCCGTGTCGCCTCCGTCGGCGGCGACTGCGGCTCGGCTGGTGGCTTCACCTGAGCGGCCTAGCCGTGGCCCGTGCGGTCCACCCCAAGGACAGCTCCGCGAAGGACGCCGCCGTGCGCGACCGGCTCCGGCGCGTCCAGGGGCAGCTCGGCGGCATCGTGCGCATGATCGACGAAGGCCGCGACTGCGAGGACGTCGTCACACAGCTCATGGCGGTGCGCGCCGCCGTCGACAGGGCCGCCGCCGAGGTCGTCTCGGCGCACGTCGACGAGTGCGTGCGTACGCTGTCGCGGCCACGCGCGCAGAGCGCGGTGCGCGACGCGATCTCTCTGCTCGCGCGCCTCCCGTAGCGAAAGGAGCTCCACCCATGGCGAGCGACACGCGACACGACGTCCGGTACGGCTTCGGCGTCCGCACCCGCTTTCCCTACGACGAGGCCGTCGCCCTCACGAAGGAGAAGCTGAAGGAGGAGGGCTTCGGCGTGCTCGCCGAGATCGACGTGAAGCGGACGATGAAGGACAAGCGCGGCATCGACTTCCGCCCCTACGTGATCCTCGGGGCGTGCAACCCGCCGCTCGCGGAGAAGGCGTTCGAGGCGGAGATCGACATCGGCCTCCTCCTGCCCTGCAACGTCGTCGTGTACGCGACGGACGACGGGGGGAGCGTGGTCGAGGCCATGGACCCGGACGTCGCGCTCGGCGTCGTCGGCGAGCGTCCCGACCTCGCGCCGGTCGCGGCCGAGGCGAAGGAGCGGCTGCGGCGCGTCATCGACCGCGTCGGGGCCGCGGGCTAGGAGATCGTCTCGCCGGCGCGCATGACGCGCGCCGCCGCGGCCGCGCGCAGCTCGGTGGCCTTCCGCGCGTACATCTGCGCCGCTTCGACGAACGTCGCGTGCGACCAGGTGAGCGGCGAGACGGAGAGCGGCTCGCCGGTGTAGGGGTGGAGCTGCTCGGCCATGACGCCCGAAGGCAGCGCCCGGGCCACGCACCACTCGAGGATCGCGCGCGCCGGCTCGAGGTCCGCGGCGGTCTTCGCGCAGGCGACGTGGTGCTCCGCGACCCAGAGCGTCCCGACGAACCAGGGGTTGCCCGCCACGTCCGGCCGGACCGCGTCGTCGCGCATGTAGCGGTCGTTCTCGTAGCGCGCGATGCCGCCGATCGCCGTCCGGACGGCGAGCCCGTCCTCGATCGCGCGCATCGTCGCGACGACGCGCTCGTCGTCGGGCGGCAGCATGCCGAAGAGCCACACGCCGGCGAGAGAGATGTCGCACGTCGGGTCCTTCGCGATCGTGCCGTCGGGGAGGACGTCGATCCTCCGCAGGAATCGCCCGCGCTCGGCGTCCCACAGGTGCTCGAGCGCCGCGGCCTTGATCTCGTCGGCGGCGCGCGCGTAGCGTGCCGCGAGCTCGTCCTGCGCGAAGGCGCGCGCGAACTCCGCGGCCGCGGTGATCCCGGCCCACACCGCGGCGGTCGTGAAGGCGTGGATGCCGCGGCGCTCCTCCCACAGGTCGATGCTCGGCGCCGGGAGCTTCGTGCGCGGCTCGCGGTACGAGACCATGAAGTCCGCCGCGGCGCGCACGAGCTTGCGGTACAGCGGCTTGATGAACTCGAGGTCGCCGAGCCGCCGGTAGTGCAGCCACAGCGCCCACAGCGGCAGGCCCGTCTCGTCCTCCTGGATCGGCAGCTGGAGCTTCCCGTCGGGCGTCGTCCACGCCAGCCACGACGAGCCGACGGATCCGTCGGGGTCGTACTTGTGCTGGAGGTAGCCCTCGCGCGTCCGCAGCTCGCCACACAGCGCGTAGAAGCGGCGGGGGATCTCGACGTATCCGGCGAGGTCCATGGCGCGCGCGGCGAGCGCGCCGTCCCGCGGCCACATGTACGAATAGGTGTCGCGGTTGAACCGCAGCACGTCGGAATCGTTCGCCGCGACGATCGCCCCGCGCTCGTCCGTCTGCGTCCGGACGATGAGGCACGACCTCTTGTACGGCCCGTACAGGTCCGGCGGCAGGACGCGGGCGACGTCGCCCCCGTTCTTGTTCGCCCAGAGGCGCCAATACGCCTCGGTGCGCTCGACGAACGACGCCGGTCCGCGGTCCTTGACGAGCTGGTCGAGGATGCGGACGTCGTCGTACGTCTGTCCGGCCGCGATCCAGAAGGTCGCCGTCGCGCCTCCGTGCGGCGCGAGACGCAGGTCGAGCTCGCCGACGGTGTCGATCGAGCCCTGAGCGACGGGGTTGCGCGAGAGGACGCCGTCCTCGGCGTCGCGCCACGTCCCGACCGCCGTGCCCGTCTCCTTCCGTCCCACGGCGTACGACGCCAAGCCCCCCGGTCCGCTCGGGCCGCTCCCGTCGAGGAGGAAGTACCGCCGCGCCTTGTAGTGGACGAGCCCCTTGCTGCGCGGGTCGTAGTACGCGGAGTCGCCGACGTCGTTGCCGTACAGGTGCGCATTGAAGTGCTGGAAGAGACGGACCTCGCGAGCGCGCCCGCTCGTGTCGGTCGCCGTCACCTCCTTGAGGTACACGTCGCGGTCGAAGTCGACGACGTCGCGGCAGTCGACGATGAGCCCGAGCGTCGCGCTCTCGAGGCGGACCTCCGTGACGAGCGTGTCCGCCGCGTAGCGGAGCGTGCGTCGCCAGACGTCGTCGGACGACCAGTGGAAAGCGCCGTCGACCCACACGCCGAAGCGGCAGGGATCACCCTCGGTGTGGTCTTCCATCCCGACATAGGGGTAGTAGACGTCGCGGAGCTGATAGAGCCGGTCGAACGTGATGAGGAGCTCGCCGTTCCCGACGGGCAGATCGCGCGGCATGACCTCGAGGCTATATCAGCGGCGGCAGGCTTCGATGAAGCGCTTCATGTTGGTGATGGCGGCTTCGCGCTCACGCTTCTCGATCAGGTCCGGGCGCAGGAAGGGGTCGCCCAGGCCGTAGCCGGCGACGCCGGCCTTCTCGTACTCCGCGATCTCGGAGAGCTGGATCGGCCCGGTCGGCACGAGGGGGATGCCCTTGATCGCGCGCTGCACGGCGGCGATGTACGCCGGGCCGCCGAGCATCTGGATGGGGAAGATCTTCACGAAGTCCGCGCCCAGCTCGGCCGCCTGCACGACCTCGGTCGGAGTCATCGTGCCCGGCATCGACATCGCGTCGCGCGCGCGCGCCGCGGCGATCATGTCCGGAACGAGGATCGCGCTCACGAGGAACCGCGCGCCGGCGGCGAGGGCGTCCTCGGCCTGGCGCCCGCTCAGCACCGTCCCGGCGCCGATGACGCCGCCACGGTCGGCGATCTCCTCGTCCGTGGCGAGGCGCTGGATGACCTCGAAGGCGTCCGGCACGGTGAGCGTGATCTCGATGAGGCGCACGCCGGCCATCGCGAGAGTGCGGGCACAACGCTCCGCGAGCTCGGCGCTCCCGACGCGGATGACGGCGACGATGCGGTCCTCCGAGAAGATCCGGACGAGGTCGCGCCGCGTCGCGAGCGGACGCTGCGTTATGGCCACGTGGCGATGGTACGGGTTCTCGCCTGACGCCGTCGCGGCGCCGCGCTCGGGCTTAGCGCTCGACGAGAAGCACGCGCGCCGGCGATCCGGTCCCGCCGGCGATCTTGAGCGGGCCGCAGAAGATCTCGTACTCGCCCGGCGACACGGCGTGGAGGTCGAGCCCCTCGATGATCACGACCTGTGCGCGGAGCAGCGTGACGTGCACGGGATGTCCGATCTTCCCGGACCCGAAGGGCTCGATCGAGAGGTAGTCGATGCCGACGAGCTTGACGCCCGCCTCGACGAGCCAGTGCGCGGCGGTCTCATCGAGCGCGATGAAGTCCTCGTTGAAAGGGTGAGGCGCGCGCCACAGCTCGCTGTTCTTCGTCCGGAACAGCACGCGCTCCGTTCCGCGCGGGATGCCGGCCGCCGCCAGCCATTTCGCCGAGATGGGGTCGTCCTCGTCGTACGCCACGACGCGGCACGGACCGACGAGCGCCTCGACGGGAAGCTCGTCGACGGCCTTCGCGCCCTCCACGAAGTGGACGGGTGGGTCGACGTGCGTCCCGGTGTGGTCGCCGAACGTCACGAGCGAGACGTTCGCGCTGTCGCCTCGCGCGATCCGCTTGAGCGGCTCGACGCGAGGCCCCTGCTCGCCCGGCCATGTAGGCATGTCCGGACGCAGCGTGACCATCACGTCGTGGATGCGCATACCGGATAGTGTGCGCCTCGATGGGGACCACGCCGAAAGAGGTCGAGCGGACCTTTCGCGAGGCCGGAGCGTTCCTCGAAGGACATTTCGTCCTCTCCTCCGGGCGGCACTCACCGAAGTACCTCGAGAAGTTCCAGGTCCTGCAGTGGCCGGCGCGGACCGAGGCGCTGTCGGGGGCGATCGCCGAACGCGTGCGCGGTCTCGGGATCGAGACCGTCGCCGGACCGACGACGGGCGGGATCATCCTCGCGCACGAGGTCGCTCGCCAGCTCGGGACGCGGGCGGTCTACGCCGAGCGGAAGGAGGGCGGCACGGGCCGCGAGTTCCGGCGCGGCTTCCAGCTGCGCGAGGCAGAGCGCGTCCTCGTCGTGGACGACATCATGTCGACCGGAGGGTCGGTCGAGGAGACGATCGCGGCGGTGCGCGACGCGGACGCGGCGGTGGCCGGGGTGGCCGTCCTCGTCGACCGCTCCGGCGGCGCCGCGGCGAAGCGCCTCGCCGGCATACCCCTGGTGGCCCTGTGGGAGGTCGAGATCGAGACGTACGATCCCGCGTCGTGCCCGCAGTGCGCCGCGGGCGAGCCGGTCCGAAAGCCCGGCACGACACCTGCCGCAAAGGAGCGTGTCAGATGAAGGACCTTGCTCGAACGATCCGCACCCTCGCGTGGGTCGCCGTCATCGCCGCGATCTACCAGGAGCTGAAGAAGCCTCCGGCGGAGCGCACGTGGCACGGCAAGGTCGGGGGCCTGATCCCGTACGACTTCCGCATCCCGACCCCGGCGCGCGTGAAGGCGGCCTACTGGGATCCGTCGAGCGATACGGTCTTCACCGACAAGGTCGTCGGGGTCGGCTGGGCGGTGAACGTCCCGGTCCTCCTGCGGAAGGTCGACCAGACGCTGGGGCAGTACTCGGGAGTGAGCCGCTCGATGCGCGAGGAGATCTCGCGACGGATGCCCCAGATGAGCGGCCGACGTCCGGGGAACGGCGAGGCCGAGCACTAAGCACGGTCGGCCCGCCTATCCTGGCCGCGTCCCGATGACGATGCCGCTGACGGTCGCTGTCCCGAGCGCGGGCGAAGTGCTCCAGGGCGACCTCTATGGAGCGCTGCCCGCGCGGCGGGCCGCGGTGCTGTGCCACGGCGAGAGCTGGGACGCCCTCGGATGGCGCGAGATCGCGCCGCTCTTCGTCGAGCGCGGCGTCCCCGCGCTCGCGATCAACCTCCGTGGCTACGACGGCTCGACGGGCCGGACGGAGGAGTACGTCCCCGGGCGTCCGTGGTCGCCGATCACCGACGTGCACGCCGCGGCGCTCCTGCTGCTCGAGCGGGGCGCCCACGAGATCGCCCTCGTCGGGTCCTCCCTCGGCGGGCACGCCGTCCTCGGCGTCGCCCTCGCCGAAGGGGTCGAGTGCGTCGTCTCGATCTCGGCGCCCGTCACGCCGGTGCCGGACGAGATGAGCGCGCGCGTGCGCGGGCGGAAGCTGTACGTCGGTACGAGCGACGACGCGCAGGGAGCGACGCCGAACATCATCGCGAGCTTCCGCGCGTTGACCGGAGTGAAGCGGCTCCTGCTGTTCGGCGGGAAGGAGCACTCCAGAGGCATGTTCACTGCTCCCTATGCACCCGACGCCGTCGCCGCGATCGTCGATTTCGTGGCGGCAGGCCTCTGATGCCCGCGCGCGTGAACCCGGACGTGCCGGGGGAGGCGAAGCTCCTGCGCAGGGTCGGTCGGCGCATCCGCGAGCTGCGAACGAAGAAGAAGCTCACCATGGCCGAGCTCGGCATGGACCGACGCGGGCGCGTCTACTTCGAGCGTCAGTACGTCTGGAAGATGGAGACGGGACGCGTCGCGCCATCGCTCGCCGCGCTCTCGCACTTCGCGAAGCGGCTCGGCGTCACGATCGCCGACCTGGTGCGCGGGATCTAGTCCGTCGCGGGGACGGCCTCGTGCACCGGGATGGCTCCGGTGTACGCGGGGAGCGTGACGGTCGCTGCGCGGTCGATCGAGAGCCGAAGCCCGTAGACGTCACTGCGCAGCTTGAGGTCGCGGAGCGTCGAGGTGTCGGACAGCGCGCGCATGAGCTGGTCGGGCCGGCCGAGGATGCTCACGACGAACGGCGGCGACATGAGGCGGCCGTTGATCTGGATAGTCGAGCCGACGCAGGCCGTCGCCGACGTGACGCGCTCCCCGTTCACGGCGATCCCGACCGCCCCCGCCTTCCACGCCGCGTTGAAGACGTCGGCGACGTCCTGGCTGTGGACGATCGCGAGCTCGATCGAGCGACGCGGCGCGCTCGCCGGGATGCGCCCGTCGTCGAGCGTCACGACCACGCCGGACCCCGTCTTCGCGGTGAGGCCGCTCGAATCGCGCAGCAGCTCGATCCGCTTGGCGAGCGACGCCGTGCTCGAGTCGAGCGTCGACGCCTGCTGCTGGATGGCATCGAGCCGCGAGCGCAGGTCGGTGAGCTGGCCCTTGAGCCCATCCTGCTCGTGCTGCATCTCGACCGCTGACTCGGCGAGGTCGGCGCTGTATCGCGACGCGATCGGCGATCGCGTCGACTGCGTCTGCCACTGGAGGCCGACGACGAGACCGAGAAGGAGCATGGGAAGGAAGAGGACGACGGCCGCGCGCACGTGCTCAACCTACACTCTGACCTCGCGGGCCCGTATCGCTTCACCCG
The DNA here is from genome assembly GCA_021787445.1 of Chloroflexota bacterium. Taxonomy (GTDB): domain Bacteria; phylum Chloroflexota; class Limnocylindria; order P2-11E; family P2-11E; genus JACPOT01. The sequence goes on from JAJYLV010000035.1 coordinate 17,417, forward strand.
CGGGCTCGTCGTGGCCGCTCATGAGCGCGAGCTTTCATGGATGGCTCTTGGGGCCCGTAGCTCAATGGCAGAGCAGGGGACTTTTAATCCCTTGGTTCCGGGTTCGAATCCCGGCGGGCTCACATGGTCGCTTGGCCATCTTTTCTATCGAGGGCGCTACGCCCGAACGTTCACGTCCGGTCCGGCGGGTAGAGCACCCGATAGCGCACGAGCACGTTGTCGGAGCCTTCCCAGGTGCGCACGTCGATGAGGGCCAGCTCAGCATCGGGCTTGCGTGTGAACGCGGGGATGCCTTCTCCCAAGACCCGAGCGCCGATCATCAGGTGGATCTCGTCGACCAGGCCGTGGGCGAGGAGATCGTTCCACAGGGTCCGGCTTCCGGTGATCAGGATGTCCTTGCCTTCCTCGGATCTGAGCCCGGCGACGTACTCGTAGGCATCCGCTCTCCTGACGAGATGGGTATCGCGCAGCTTCGTCGGAAGCCAGTCGGGCAGTGTGTCCGAGATGACGACGGTGGAGATCGACCTTCCCGCCTCCGAGATCTCCCTCTGCCCTGAGGTCCATTCGTCCGAGTCGGGATCGGCCGCGACCTTCGGCCAGAAGCTGTTGAACAGCTCGAAGGAAACGCGCCCGATGAGAAAGGTCGAGGCTTCCCGCAGCCGCTCCGCGGTGTACGTGTCGAAGGCGCCGCCCATCATCGGGAACATGACCGAGGGATCATTGCCTGGCCCGGTCTGATAGCCATCCAGCGAGACGGCGTTGAAGACAATGACTTT
>JAJYLV010000157.1 GCA_021787445.1 Chloroflexota bacterium
CGCGCTGGCTGCGCTCGGGCGTCGAGCGCGGGAGCATCGCGTACTCCGCCGTCACCCAGCCCGAGTCCTTGCCCTCGAGGTGGCGCGGGACGCGGTCCTCGACCGTCGCGAGGCAGAGCACCTGCGTGTCGCCGAACGAGATGCGGCAGGACCCCTCGGCGAACTTCGATACCCCCACCTCGATCTTCACCGGGCGCAGCGCGTCGTAGGCGCGACCGTCGGGCCGCTCGTAGCGCTTGCTCATGCGGTCTCCTCCCACATCCGGCTCAGCTCCTCCGGCTCGTACGCGCCGAGGTCGCGGCCGCTCTCGCGCGCCCGCTCCTCGACGCGCCTCACGCGCGCGCTGAAGCGCTCGTTCGCGCCGCGCAGCGCCGTCTCCGCGTCGTACCCGAGGTCGCGCGCCGTCGCGACGATCTCGAACAGGAGGTCGCCGAGGAAGCGTTCGTCGTCGATGTCGATGGGGAGATCGACGCGCGCCGGCACGAGCCCGACCCGCTCGATGCGCTCCTGCAGCCGCTCGGCGCGGAAGAGCGACGGGAGCGCGGCCGGGATGCCGTCGAGGATCGACGTCCGGTCGTCCTTCGGCTTCTCGTCGCGCTTGATCTTCTCCCACTGGGAGAGGACGTCGCCCTCGATGGCCTTGCCCTCGAAGACGTGCGGATGCCGGCGCACCAGCTTCTCCGAGAGGAGCCGGGCCACGTCGCCGAGGTCGAACTCGCCCTCCTCGCGCGCGAGCTGCGCGTGGATGACGACCTGGAAGAGGAGGTCGCCCAGCTCCTCCCTCAGCTTCGCGGGGTCGCCGGCGTCGAGCGCGTCGAGCGCCTCGTACGCCTCCTCGAGGAGGAACGGGCGGAGCGACGCGTGCGTCTGCTCGCGGTCCCAGGGGCAGCCGTCGGGCGCGCGCAGGCGGTCGGCGATCCGCGCGAGCTCCGCGACGGCGTCGCCCACGCGGGCGAAGTCGTCGCTACTGGCCGGCGTAGGCTCCGGGGAGGACGTTCTTGACGTCGTACGCCTTCTTCTGGCGCTCGAGCCAGTAGGTGTAGGCGCCGTCCTTGATCTGCAGCGTCTGGTCCTCCGTCAGCGCGCGCGACGAGGACTTCTCGAGCACGTCGTAGATCGTCCAGCTCGTCGCGGTGGTGATGCCGTCGGTCACCTTGCCGACCGGCGTGTTGAACACGTCCTGCTCCGCCTGCGGGTCGGTCATCATCCCGCGCGTCACCCAGCCGATGTCGCCGCCGTTGTCCTTCGACGGGTCGTCCGAGTTGGCCTTCGCGAGATCGGCGAACGACGTGCCCTTCGCGAGACCCTCGCGCACGGTCGTCTGCTTCTTGAGCGCGTCGGTGAACGCGGTCGGGTCCGTCGACGACGGCGTCGGGATGTTGATCGAGATGACCGCGAGGTGGACCTGCTCCTGCGGCGACTTCAGCAGCGCGGCCTGCTCGCTCTTGCCGAAGTGGTCGCGCAGGACGTCGTAGCGCGCCTGCGCCTTGAGGTCGGCGACGCCGAACCCGTAGCTCTGGTACTTGGCGAAGAGGTCCGACTGCGACGCGTCCTTCTTCGCCTCGAGCTGGATGACGTGGTAGCCGAACTGCGACCGCACCGGATCCGAGACCTGCCCGACCTTGAGCGCGAGCGCGGCGTCCTCGAACTCCGGCACGTACTGCCCGTGCGACGCCCAGCCCAGCTCGCCGCCCGAGTCCTTCGAACCGGGGTCGTCGGAATCCTGCTTCGCCAGCGTGTTCCAGAGGTTCTGGTCGTTGGGAGCCGCCTGGAGCTGCTTCGCGATCCCTTCTGCCTTCGCTTTCGCCGCGGCGTCGGCGGCCGCCTGGTCCTTTGCCTTCGGGTCGACCTGCACGAGGATGTGGCGCACCTTGAACTGGCCGTAGTCGATCTGGTACTGCGCGTCGATCTGCTGCGGCGTCACGGTGATCCCCGCCTGCTGCGCCGCGAGGTCGAGGACGTGCTGCTCCACGACGTCCGCCATCGCCTTGTCCTCGTACTGCGCCATCGCGCTCTGCAGCTGCGGGTCGTTCTCCGACCCCTTCGGTACGCCGTACTGGTAGTAGAGCTGCACGAGATCGAACTTCAGCTGCTGCCGGTACTCGCGCTTGGGGATGACGGTGCCGTGGACCTCCGCCGCGGCGGCGACGTTCGCGTTGTAGTAGTGGTTCGCCGCCGCCCACGCGGCGAGGCCGATGACGAACACGAGCACGGCGGTGAAGACCGTGATGACGACCGCCTGCTGGCGCCGCTCGCGCTGCCAGCGCGCCATGCGCTGACGCTGGGTGAGACGCGGGATCGGGACGCGCCGGGCCACCGACAGATCCTCCGATATAGGAAAGGGACGCGTCGCGTCCCTCGTGCGATCAGTCTAGGTCACGGAGCGGTACACCTCGATCGTCCGCTCGGCGGCCCGCTCCCACGAGAACAGCGCGGCGCGCGGCTTCGCGCGCGCGCGCAGCTGCGACGCGAAGGTCTCCGAGCGGAGCACGTTGACGAGCGCTTCTCCGAGCGCCTCCGGCTCCGAGGGGTCGACGAGCACGCCCGCGTCGCCGACGACCTCCTCCACCGCGCCCGCCTCGTACCCCACCACGGGTGTCCCCGCGGCGAGCGACTCGAGCGGCGTCAGCCCGAATCCCTCGAGCAGCGCCGCGTGGAGGAGGCATTCGGCGCCGGCGTAGAGGGCCGCGAGGGTCGCGTCGTCGACGAAGCCGGTGACGATGACGCGCTCACGCGGCGCGCGCGTGCGGTCGAGGGCCGCGCGGAGGTGCGTCGCGAGCTTGCCGAGGTCGCCGACGACGACGAGGCGCAGGTCCGGCTCGGCGTCGGCGGCGCGGGCGAAGGCGGCGAGGAGGCCGTCCATGTTCTTGCGCGGGTCGAACTGCCCGACGTAAAGGACGTACCGAGCGGGGACTCCGAACCGCTCGCCGGCGAGGCGGCGTCCCTCGCCGCGCGACGGCGGCGCGAACGACGCGTCGACGGCCTCGGGGATGACGTGGACGCGCGCGGCGGGGATGCGCAGCCGCTCGACCACGTCCCGCGCGGTCGAGCGCGAGGGCGCGACGATCGCGTCCGCGCGCTGCGCGAGCGCGTACTGCCACATGTGCCCGACGCGCGCGTGCGGGAGGCGCAGGTAGTGCGCGGGCCAGCGGAGCGGCGCGAGGTCGTGGATCGTCAGGACCGCGGGCATGCGGCGGACGGCGGGAAGGCCGAGCTGCACCGAGTGGTAGACGTCCGCCGAGCGGAAGCCCATCTCGAAGGGGAGGAGGACGGCGTCGAGCGCGAGCATCGCCAGCTCCGGCCGCCGTGGTCGCAGGACCGAGAGCTCGCGGTGCGGCGGAAGCGGCTGTGGATCGGCCGGCGGGAAGCTCCGGAGGCGCAGGAGCGTCCAGCCCGGATCGTCGCTAGCGCGGCGCGCGAACGCCGCGAGGAGGTTGCGGGAGTAGCGGCCGATGCCGCGCGTCCGGCTGACGGTCTGCAGATGCCGGGCGTCGAAGATGACACGCACGCGCACGTACTATCGGGCAGCGGTGGGACTCATCTCCATCGTCGTCCCCACGTACAACGAGGCCGCGACGATCCCCGTCCTCGCGCGCCGCCTCGCCGCGGCGCTCGAGGGCCGGTCCTGGGAGCTCATCGTCGTCGACGACGG
>JAJYLV010000158.1 GCA_021787445.1 Chloroflexota bacterium
TGAGGCGAGTGGTCGCCGTAGTCCACGCTCCCCACGTACGCCAGGATCTCGCCCGTCGTCGGATCCATGGTGATGAGCGCGCCGTTGTGCATGTTCGTGTAGCCGAGCGCCTTGACGTGGCTCCGAAGCTGGTCGACGGCGAGCTGCTGCATGTTCCAGTCGAGCGAGCTGTACACGGTGTAGCCGCCCTCGTACGTGCCCTTCTCGCCGAAGAGGGAGACGAGCTGGTCGCGCACCTTCCATACGAACCACGGCGCCGAGATCGGCGTCGTGACCGGGTGGACCTCGATCGGGGCTTGCTCCGCCACCGCCGCCTGCGCGTCGGTGATGTAGCCCTGGTCGGCCATCGCCTGGAGGACCTGCTCTCGCCGCGCGCGCGCGGTAGCGGGGTTCACGACGGGGTCGTACTGCGTCGGCGCCTGCGGGAGGCCCGCGAGGAGCGCTATCTGCGCGAGCGACAGCTGGCTCAGATCGCTGATGCCGAAGTACGTCTCGGCCGCGGCCTTGACCCCGTACGCCTGGTTCCCGTAGTAGACCTGGTTCAGGTACATATTGAGGATCTGCTGCTTCGTGTAGAGGCGGTCCGCCTGCAGCGCGAGGAGCGCCTCCCTGATCTTCCGCGTGAACGTCGGCGCATCGCCGACGAGGCGCTGCTTGATGAGCTGCTGCGTGATGGTCGATCCGCCTTCCTGGATGCCCCCGCTCGCGAGGTCGGTCTGGGCGGCGCGGACGATGCCGCCGATGTCGATGCCGGGATTGCTCCAGAAGGTCTTGTCCTCGATCGCCACCGTCGCGTCCTCCATCAGCGGCGGGACCTGCTGCGGCGTCACGAGCTGGCGCCGCTGGTCCTCGAGACGGTAGAGGAGGTGCTGCCCGCTGCGGTCGTAGATGAGCGTCGAGAGCGGCATTGGTGTCGTCGCGAGGTCGCTCACGGCGGGGAGATCGGACGTGAAGAAGTCGATCGCGCTGGCCGCCGCGGTCCCCGCGAACAGCGCGAAGAGCGCGACGAAGATCCCCAGCGCGCCGGCCATCGTGCCCACGCGGCTGACACCGACGCTCGGGCGCCGGCTGGTGCGGCCGTCATGATGCGGGAAGCGGTATGCCCGGTAGCGGCCGGGGGTCATCCCGCGGCGAGTGGCCATACGCGCGGGTCGGGGTGCACGCCGTATGCCAGGGAACGACCCATGGGCTGGTGTGCCGCTCGGTCAGCGCCGGCGCAGACCCTCGGTGAGCCTCTCCCACCGCGTTCGCGTGGTCGGCGCCGCGGCGGCCCTCAGCAGCCGCTGCGCTTCGCGCGCGTCGCCCTCCCACTCGTGCACGACGGCACGATCGGCGTCGGGGATCGAACCCGCCGGGCCGCGCCGCTCCATCGATCGCTCGGTCGCGGGGATCCGCTCGTACACGTCCGCCACGAGGTCGTACGCGTCGGCCGCCTCGCGCTCGATCACGTGCCGCGTCGCGAGGAACCCGGCGTTCTCGAGGACGAACGCCTGCTTCGTCTGGTCGAACATGCTCATCAGCTCGAGGTCCGCCGCGAGCTCGCGGTCGACGACCGCGACCGCGCGCTCGAGGTCCACCTGCGATGCCGCGCTCCGCGTCGGCGTGGTCCCTCGCAGGTACAGCGCGACGCCGCCGCCCGCGACGGCGAGAACGGCGATCCCCACGAAGAGCGGCACGGATCGAACGTAGCGCCTCGCCTTCTATATGCATCAGGCGTATACAAATGGCGCACTGCGTGTATGCTCGCGCGGATGGCACCGCTCCTCGTCCGGAAGCGCAGGGCCCTCGCCCCGCACTTCCCGGTCGGCGGGCCCGTCGCCCCCGAGGACCTCGTCGGGCGGGAGCCGTACATCCGGCGGACGGCGTCGCGGCTCGAGGACGGCGAGCACCTCCTCGTCGCCGGGCCCCGCCGCATCGGAAAGACCTCCGTGATGCTCGAGGTGCTGCGCCGGCTCCGGCGGAAAGGGGCGGTGACCGCGTACGTCGACTGCCTGGGGGCGACGGACCTGCGCGGGCTCGGGGAACGCCTCGCGGCATCGCTCCTCACCTCGCTCGAAGGGCACGAGGGCGGTCTGGAGGACGCGCGCGCGATCGCCGCGGGCATGCGGCCGCACGGACGGATCCGCGTCGAGCACCTCGAGCTCGTCATGCCGATCGTGCGCGAGCCGTCGGCGCAGCGCGCGTTCGACGCCGCGCTCGATCTGCCGCGATCGATCGCGGCGCGCGCGGGCCGGCGCGTCGTCGTCGCGTTCGACGAGTTCCAGGCCGCCGGCCGCCTCGGACCACGGGTCTTCGACGTGATGCGTGCGCGCTTTCAGGCACAGCGCGGCGTCGCGTACGCCTTTCTCGGCTCGGAGGAGGGGATCATCCACGAGCTCTTCAGCGCCAAGGGCAAGGCCCTGTACCGGTTCGCCGTCGCGCACGACCTCGCGGAGGCGGGGGGCCACCGTTTCGGGATCGACCCCTCGGACTGGCAGACGTACCTCCGCCGCAAGTTCGCCCAGAAGCGGATGACGATCGGCGAGGCCGAGGTCGACCGCGTCGTCGACCTCACCGGGGGGCACCCCCAGGACACCATGCAGCTCTGCGCCGCGCTGTACCACTTCATGCAGGACCAGGCGCTCCGCGCCGTGACGGCCCAGCTCGTCGACGCGGCGTTCGAGATCGCCCTCCGCGAGCTCGAGCGCCCGTTCACGCTCCACTGGTCCGACCTCGGGGAGAAGAAGTACCTGCAGGCTGTGGCGAAGCGGATCGCGCGCGGCGAGCCGCTCTACGCCGCGCGACCCGACGGCGACGTACCGCGCGCGGAGGTGCTGCGGGCCGTTACCGCGCTGCGCGCGCGTGGCCTCGTCGTGCGCACCGGCAGGGGCCGCTACGAATACCTCGAGCCGATGCTCGCGGAGCATGTGCGCCGCCTGGACGCCGTCCCCGCTATCGTTCTCGGGCGGTGAGCATGCGTCCCCCCCGCCTCGAGCTCCGCGCCGGAGCGCGCGTGCGCTGGCAGCCGGTGCATACGGACGAGTGGCGCGAGGGCAAGCTGATCCGCCCCATGCCGAACAACGAGGAGTGGCTCGTGGAGAACGAGGCGGGACGCTTCTGGATCCACGTGACGCGGCTCCGTCCCGCGGAGGAACACCCTTAGCCCGACGACCTGTACCCCCAAGGCGAGTCGAACGCCTGTCTACGGCTCCGGAGGCCGTCGCTCTATCCACTGAGCTATGGGGGCCCGGCGCTCATTGTCGCATGACGATCGCCCGCCGATGGAGCGACGCGGGATGCGAGCACTAGGCTGTCGGACGTGAGCCAGAACCCGCGCGACGCCGAGCTGTCGCTCGTCCAACACCTCGACGAGCTGCGGCGTCGGCTGATCGTCTCCTCCGTCGCGGTCGTCATCACGACGGCGGCCGCGTTCTTCTTCTCGTCGTCGATCGTGCGGTTCCTGCTCGTCCCCGCCGGCATCCAGCGCTGCGTCGCGTTCAGCCCGACGGAGAACTTCACGACGTTCCTGCGCGTCGCTCTCTTCGCCGGCGTCGCGCTGGCGATGCCGGTCCTCCTCTACGAGGTCTACGCCTACATCGACCCGGCGCTCATGTCGAACGAGCGGAGATTCGTCCTCATCAGCGGCCCCTTCGTGCTGCTCCTCTTC
>JAJYLV010000036.1 GCA_021787445.1 Chloroflexota bacterium
GGCACACGAGGCCGTGGAGGGCGAGGTCGAGGAGGTCGCGCGTCGGCCGTCCGTCCTTGCGGGCTACGGCGACGAGCGCGCAGGCGTCGTGCTCGACGGGCTCTTCGACCACGCGCTCACCTCCTCTAGATATGCGAAAGCCTCCGGGCTCCCCGGAGGCTCCATCGGAATCGCCTGCGCTGACCGGCGACGCGACCTAGCCTCCCACCTCCGCTGCCGCGGTGGTAATGGGTGCGGTCGCTACATCGCTGATCACCGTGCCGCGACCTTACCGGAACGTGCCCGCGACGCAAAGGCCGAAAAGGTTGCGGAATGGTGCTAGGCGGAAAAATGCATGCAGATGGCACGGATCTGGACGATCGGGCACGGCCAGCGCAGCCTCGTCGAGCTGGTCGCGCTGCTGCGCGAGAACGGCATCGCGACGCTCGCCGACGTCCGCAGCTTCCCCGGATCGCGGCGCTACCCGCATTTCGGCAAGGAGGCGCTGGCGGCCGCGCTCTCGACCGCCGGCGTCGCGTACGTGCACGTCGTGGAGCTCGGCGGGCGCCGCCGCGAGGTCGCGGGCTCGCGCCACACCGCGATCCGCGTCGCGGCGTTCCGCGCGTACGCCGACCACATGGCCAGCGACGCGTTCCGCGCGGGCCTCGCGCGGCTCGAGGAGCTCGCGCGCGAGCGCCCGACCGCGTACATGTGCTCGGAGACGCTGTGGTGGCGCTGCCACCGGCGGATGATCTCCGACCGCCTCACCCTCGACGGCTGGGAGGTGGTCCACATCCTCGGCCCGGGGAAGACCGAGCCGCACCGCCTCTGGGACGTCGCGCGCGTCGAGGACGGGCGCCTGGTCTACGACGCTGGACCGGGGCACGGCGTCACTTGAGCGTGTAAACGCGGAACGACGTGATGCGCACCGTGCCGCCCTGACCGTGCGCGTCGAAGCCCAGGGGCGCACCCCCGGTCCCGAAGGGACCGGGGGGGAGCTTCGTGTCGGTGATGTCCGCGACCTTCGCGCCGTTCAGGAAGAGCGTGAAGTGGCCGTCGCTGCGCGCGGCGACGCCGATGGTGACGCGCTCACCACGAAGCAGGCCGGGGACCGGGACCGCCGGACCGATCGTCGTCTGCGTGGGTACGGCGAACGAGGACTGCGGTCCGGTGCCCTGCCCGAGCGTCCCGGGCGCCGGAGGACCGGGGCACGTGGGCGGGCAGTACTGCTGTCCTCCTGACGCGCTCGGCTGGATCGACGCGGCTGGCGCGAAGGTCTGCTGTCCGACCGGGCCCGCCGAGTAGTCCTGGTGGATGAACCGCATCGTCTCGTCGTACGTGGCCAGCTGGATCGCGTCCTGACCCTGCTGACCCTGACGAAGGATCCACCACAGCTCGATCTGCGACCCGGCATCGACGCTGAGCTGCGTCTCCGCGACGTACTGCGTCGGGAAGTCACGGCGCCAGTACAGGAGCGTGGGTGCCTCCGGGGTCGACGGCGGGTGCTGCGCGACGACAAGGTCCGCCTCGCCGGCCTTCATCACCGCCGTCCCGTTCTGGATCCCCGGGGGGGCCGGCGGCTCAGTCGCGTCCGTGCTCGTCGGATCGAGCTTCGCCTCGAAGAGCAGGTCCCCTTCAAGCTGCGCGATCTCCGTGCGGGCGCCCGGCGCCTCCGACGGTGTGGTCGCCGCTGAGGCCGACGATGACGCTGGCGCGCTCGCGGGCGAGGGTGGCGACGCGGCCGGCCCGCGCGCGAAGGCGATCACCGCCCCGATCACGACCACGGCGACGATGGCGACGGCCGTGCCGCCGATCACAGCGGGCCTCCGCAGCGGCACCGCCCGCGACGTGGCCGCCGCGATCCCCGAGGCCGCGGGCGGCGCCGCGGTGCGCGCGACGATCGTGGGCATGGTCCCGCCCGCCTCGTCTTCCGCCACTCCCGCGCGGAGTGCGTCCGCGAACGCGGTCGCGGAGTCATGCCGCTGCCCGGGGTCCTTGGCCAGCGCCTTCAGCAGAACGCGCTCCGTCGCCGGGCCCACCGACGGCTCGATGGTCGAGGGCAGAGGGAGCGGATCGCGCATGTGCGCGAGCACGATCGCGAGCGGGGTGTCCGCGGTGAACGGAACGCGCCCGGTGAGCATCTCGTACGTCATCACGCCGAGCGAGTAGATGTCGGCGCGCTGGTCGACGCCCGTGCCCTGCCCCTGCTCGGGGCTCATGTACTCGGGCGTTCCGACGCCGACGCCGGTCTGAGTGTGCCGCGTTCCGCTCAGCACCTTCGCGATCCCGAAGTCCGTCACGACGGCCCGCCCGTCGGCGAGGAGCATCACGTTGGACGGCTTGACGTCGCGGTGCACGATCCCCAGGCGGTGTGCGTACGCCAGAGCGTCGGCGACCTGCTGGACGATCCGCACCACTTCGTCGCGCGGCAGGCGCTGACCACGCTCCGCGAGCTCGTTCATGCGCTCCTTGAGAGTCCCGCCCTCGAGGAACTCCATGGCCATGAACGCACGGCCGTCCACCTCTTCGAAGTCGAAGACCTGGACGATGTTCGCATGCCGCAGGTGCGCGATGGCCCTGGCCTCTCGCCGGAATCGGTCGAGGAACTCCTCGTCCTCGGCGAACCCGGCGCGCAGCACCTTGAGCGCGACGTCGCGCTCGAGCGACGGCTGGAAGGCCCTGTACACCGTCGCCATGCCCCCTTGGCCGAGGCGACCGAGGATCTGGTACTTGCCCAGCGTGCTGCCGGTCTCGAGGGTCATCAACGCACCGGATCGGTCATGGGATCACGCGACCTCGCACAACGCGACCGTGATGTTGTCGGCTCCGCCGGCCGCGTTCGCGAGGTCGATGAGGCGGTGAACGCTGCGCTCGAGATCGCCCGAGATCGCCTTCGCGATCTCCGCCTCTTCGACGAAGTCGTGCAGGCCGTCGCTGCACAGGAGGAACACGTCGCCGGCCTCGGCGCTCACGTCGGTGACGTCCATGCCGTCGGCTCCGGGCGTCCCGAGCGCCCGGCTGATACGCGACCGCATCGGGTGCCGCCTGGCCTCGCTCGCGAGGATGATCCCCTGGCGCACCTGCTCCGCGACGAACGAGTGATCGTTCGTGAGCTGCATCAGCTCGCCTGCGCGCAGGAGATACGCGCGCGAGTTGCCAACGTGGCCGATGGTCGCAGCGTGGCCATGGAGCGCGAGCGCCACGACGGTGCTCGCCACGGGAGCGCCCTCGACCTCTCGCTTCGCGAAGTCGAGGATGGCCGCCGACGCGGCGGCGGCCGCGATCCGGAGTCGCTCCGCGAGCGAGCGCTCGTCGGAGCGGGAGAGCGTGGAACGGAACACGTCGATGGAGATCTTGCTGGCCACCTCTCCGCGCGGCTGGCCGCTGACGCCGTCGCAGACGATCGCCGCGACGTCGAAGCCCCACTCCTGGCGGTCCGGAGGCACGATCACGAGGACGGCGTCCTCGTTCTTCTCGTGGCGACGGCCGACGTCCGTCAGCGCGGCGTGATGGACGCCCGCTCGCCGTGCCGTGAATGGCCAGGTCATCTACCCGATCCGCTCATACCGCAGGAGCGCGTCGCCGACCCCGATCGTCTCTTCGCCGTGGAGGACCTGCGTAGCGGTCACGGGACGTCCGTTGACCGTCGTGCCGTTCGTGCTCGCCAGGTCGTTGATCGCGAAGGCCTCGCCGTGGGGAACGAGCAGCGCGTGATGCCCGGAGACGCTCGGGTCCTCGAGGACGATGTCCGAGCGCGTCGAGCGCCCGATCGTGTACTCGCGCGCGCTGAGCTCGTATGTCCCGCTGCCGCCCCTGATCACTGTGACGAGGGCGCGCAGCTTGGGGATGCGCAGGGTCGGTTCGGTCTCGTCCGGACGCGCAGGCTCCGCGGATGCCGGCGGCGCCACCCGGGTCGCCGGAGTGGCCGCGACGGGGATGTCCAGCGAGGTCTCGGCCGCGGGCCGTGCGGCCGCGGGCCCCGCGGACGCCGACGGCGCCACCATTGGCCCGACCATCGTCGCGTCCGAGACCTCCCCCGGCGCGGCGAGCCCCACGATGGTGCGGTCCGCGCTCGTTGCGGAGAGCGCTGGAGGCTCCGGCGCGCGGCGGCGTCGCGTGGCCAGGACGGCGGCGGCGACCACGATGGCGAGCGCGACGAGAACGACGATCAGGGCAATGGCGTTCATCTACCTCTTCCTCTTGAGACCGGATAGGGTCAGCAGCTCCTGGTCGGCCTCCGCGACGGCGGCCCCGCACTCGCCGCAGAGCTCCTCGCCTCGCGTCGGGCGGCCGCAGCGGAAGCAGGGGTGCTTGGGTGCGAGCTCGATGGTCATCGTCGACGAGGTGAGGTTCGCGCCGCAGCTCGCGCAGATGGCCATGTCCGGCGTGACCGCCTCGTCGCACTTCGGGCAGCGCAGCCCCGGCGCGCCGCTGGCGAGCCCTTCGATGCGCAGCTTGGCCTCGCCGCCGAACGTGATGGTGTCGCCCTCCGCGAGCGGGTAGTCCTTGTTCGGCTCGAGCGGCTGGCCGTTGAGGAACGTCTTGTTCGCCGCGCCCAGGTCGCGCAGCGTGACCGTATTTCCGGCCACGTGGATCTCCGCGTGACGCCGCGACGAGCGGCGGTTGTGGTCGACGCTCGAGAGGTCGATCGTCGGCTCCCAGCCGCTCTGGCGATCGGGCCGCCCGATCGTGACGAGCCCCTCCTTCAGCGCGAACTCGATGCCCGCGTCGGACACGAGCCGTGGTGTCTCAGCCGCCATGTACATGTCCCTCCCTCATGTCATCCGGATGACCCGTCGCCGGCCGTCCGCCAGCTCACGCACCGCACCCCTTCGATCCAGGTCGAACGTAAATGGACCACCAGAGCGGATGACCTGCCGGGTCTACAGCGCCGTCGTCGAACGCGTAGAAGACCTGTCCAGGTCCGCCCGACATCCAGCCCCCACCCGGGAACCGCAGGACCGTCGAGCCACCCTTCGGTGGGAGCAGGAACGACTGGACACTGGTGCGCGTGCGCGTCGGCCCAGAAGCTGTGCCTGGGGGCCATACCCACTCCGCGGACACAGAGTGCGTGCTTCCGGCCGCAGCTGCGATCGCCCCCCCACCGCGGGGCACGAGCCGAGCATCGACGAACACCTCGACCTGCAACGGGCTGACGTACTCCGGACTCCACGTTGCCATGTCGACCGCCCAGCACGGCAGCGCCGCCGCAGGGGAAGAGACCGGCACCGCCGGCAGCCGTGGGATCGCCGGCGAAGGACCAGCGAACGCCGCCGGACCACCGCTCGTGCTCGGCTTCTCGATCCGCGCGACCGCCTCGGCCGTGACCGGGACGGTGTCCGGGAAATGGAAGCCGCCGATCCCGGCGCGCACCGGCGACGGGTAGTCGTAGGTCACGTCAGCGGCGACGAGATCGCCGAACACGCCGGCCCCGTCCGTCGTGATCGGCGACTCGGTGGCGCCGTGGATGAGCGTGTAGCTCACGCGTCCGCTGCCGGCCAGCCGAGGACGCAGCTCCGTCGCCGCCGCGTACGCGTCGCCGTCCGCGGTCGCGCGGACCAGCGTCTGCGCGTACCCGTTGGCCGCGGCCTCGGCCGCGTACGCGACCGTCTGCCGAGCGTTGAGGACCAGCGCGAGCTGGGTCATGCCGAACAGGAGCAGCAGGATGACCGGAAGGACGAGGGCGAACTCGACCAGCGCCTGCCCAGCGTCGTCCCTGCGCCTCATGGCCGCGTGACCGTCCGTGAGTACGGGCTCGAGGCGTAGGGGCGCCCGTCCAGTGGCCACGTGACGATGACGTGCACGACCTCCCGAACGCCGCTCCGCCATTGGACGGTGACGCTGTAGTCGTGCGTCTCGTCCGCTCCGGCCAGCGCTCCGATCCCGACGTTGACCCCGTCGGTGTCGAAGTAGGCGGAAGACCAGCCTGAGGCTAATGAGTACTTCAGGCGGGGCGCGTAGCACCCGACCGCGGCGGTCGAGCAGGTCCACCCGTTCCGGGCGAGATAGGAGGCTGGGTAGAACACGCCGGAGATCGTCACGCTGATGCGCGGCGTGGGGGTCGGCTTGGGTGTCGATGTGGGGGTCGCCGTCGGGGAGGGCGTCGGACGCGGGGTCGGAGTGGGCGTGGGGGTCGGCGTCGACGGCGGGGGCAGCGTGCTCGCGGCCGAGCCGCCCAGCTTCGCCGCGGCCGCCGCGCCGAGGGTGAACGTCACGGCGGCGATCGACGCGTGGAAGGGCTCGCTGACGCGGACCTGGATGTTGTACTCAGGCACGGCGCTCTGGCCAGGGATCGCGACGCTGAAGGTGTACGCGTCGCCGGGGAGGTTCCGGTCGAGGGCGTCCTTGACCATCGCGTCCACGTCGGTCGGCTTGGGCGTGGTGCCGGGGCTGTCCGCCGCCAGCGACACCCCCGCCTCCGCCGCGAGCTGCGCCGCGTCGTGCAGCCGCTCGCGCTCGACGTAGAGGCGGCCGCCGTCGATGACGAGGAGCAGGAGGGCGAGCACGAGCGGCAGCGAGATCGCCAGCAGCACGACCGCCTGCCCGCCCTCGTCACGGTCGATCATGGCTGGTCCGTCTCCATCCGAGCGACGGCCGTCGTCGCGAGGGGGATGCTCGGCGGGAGGATGTGTCGTCCGAGGACGCTCGCCTGCACCGGATCCGCGAAGTCGTAGGTGACCGTCACGCTCACCCACTCCGTGCGCTTCGCGAGGCCGGGCGGGATGGCTATCCCGCTGAGGCGGCCCGCCGCGTAGAGCGCGTGCGTGGGCGGATGGTCCGGCGTGGTGACGTCCACGGCGAGCGTGGTCCGGGCGGCGAAGCCGGGAAGCTGGCGTCCCGCGGCGTCGATCGCGGCGACCATCGCCGTGCCGTCGCCCGTCAGCGCGAACGTCCGCGCGCCCTGGCGGGCGACCCCCTCGAGCTCCTGCTTCGTGTTCACGAGGAACCCGAACTCGACGAGCCCGAGCAGCAGCAGGGCGAAGATGGGCAGGGTCAGCGCGAATTCGACGACGGCCTGTGCCTCGTCGTCGCGATGCAGCGAACGGAGCCGTGCGATCACTTCGCCCCGAGGAACGACAGGATCGCCGGACCGAGGAAGACGATCATGAGCGCGGGCAGGAAGAACAGGACGAGCGGGATCGTCATCTTGAGGGGCGCGCGCTGCGCCTCCTCGTGCGCCTTGATGCGACGGAGCGCGCGCATCTCCTCCGCGCGCACGCGAAGGTTCGACGCGAGGCCGACGCCGAGGCGGCGGCTCTGCTGGATGAGGCTGACGAGGTCGCCGAGGGCGTTGGACGTCGTGCGCGCGGCGAGCCGCTCGAGCGCCTGCGTGAGCGAGTAGCCCGCGCTCAGCTCGGCGAGAACGTCCGCGAACGCTTCGCCGAGAGGCCCCTGCTGCTTCGGACCGACCCGCCGGACCGCCGCCTCGAGGTCCATGCCGGCGTCGAGGGCGAGCGCGAGGGAGTCGACCATGTCCGGG
Source organism: Chloroflexota bacterium (assembly GCA_021787445.1). Taxonomy (GTDB): domain Bacteria; phylum Chloroflexota; class Limnocylindria; order P2-11E; family P2-11E; genus JACPOT01. The sequence goes on from JAJYLV010000036.1 coordinate 7,460, forward strand.
AGGGCGCCGTTCAGCTGCTTCGTGCGTCCCTGGGCCACGCCAGCCAGCCAGAGCTGCGGGAGCGCGTATCCGCCGGCCGCGAACGCGATGACGACGACGATCGTGACCAGCGGCTCGGAGCCGCTGAAGAGCAGGAGCGCGATCACCGCGACGAGGATCGCCGAGAGGAGGCGGAAGCGGACGAACTCGGTCGCGCTGAAGCCGTAGGGGCGCCCGGCCTCTCGCAGCCGCCGGTCGATCGCCCCGAGGTCGCTTCGCGCGAGCACGAACGGGGGCGCGGGCGGCAGGAGCCTCCGGACGATCATCCCCTCGCCGCGCTCGCGACGCTCCGTCCCGCGCGCGTCGTCGGCGAGCAGGTCCCGTGCGCTGCGCTCCTGCGGTGCCGTGAGAAAGATCGCCGCCCCGGCGACGAAGAGGATCGCCGCGACCGCGGCGAGGGCCGTGATGACGATGACCGTCTCCATCTCTCAGACCTCCACCACCGCGGCCTGTCGCGCGACGAGGAAGCCGATGATCTCGAGGAAAAGGGCTATCCCGAGGACGATCCTCCCGAGCGCCGTGCCGAAGAGGAGCGCGCCCCAGGATGGGTTGATGAGGTTGATGAACACCAGGCCGATGGGCGCGAGCGCCGTCACGAGCCACACCGACGCGCGCTGCTGCGCCGTGAGGGCGCGGATCTCGCCCTCGAGGCGCGTCCGGTCGCGCATGGCCGCGGCGATGCCCGCGAGCATCTCGGCGAGATCGCCTCCGACCCTGTGGGCCAGCTGGACCGCGTCCACGACGAGCTCGAGCTCGCGGCTGGGGAGACGATCGAGCAGCGACCGCGTGACCGCGTCGACGTTCGAGCCGAGGTCGATCTCCCTCTTCATGCGCGCGAACTCTTCCTGGGGCGCGCCCTTCATCTGCTCCGAGACGAGGGCGAATGACTGGGGCTCCGTCTGCCCCGCGCGGAGGGCGCTGGCGATGAGATCGAGCACCGCCGGCAACTGGTCGAGGAACTCCCGGGCGTGGCGGCCCGCGCGGCGCCGGATGACGAGATACGGCACGGCGACCGCCGCGACGGCGAGCACCACGCCGATCGTCGGGCCGAAGACCGCGGGGAGAGCGATGAGCGCGGCGACGAGCACGAGAGCGAGGACGATGGCGAGATCGCCTCCACGTGTGCGCATCCCCGCCTGCCGCAGGTCCGCGTCGAGGCGCTGGCCGATGGGTGTCGCCTCGATGAGCTCGCGCAGGTCGGTGCGCTGCCGCTGCGGCCCGCTTCCTTCGGTGAGGATGTCGATCGCTCGGGCGGGCGCCGGCGCGCGCAGGTACACGGCGGCGCCTCCGAAAGCCAAGGCGGCCGCTCCGGCGGCCAGCGCGGATATCAAGACGTCCATCGGGTCATCTCACCTCGTCGGTATGTCGACGGACCGACCGTCGCCGCCCGAGCCGCTGCCGCCAGATGCGCCACTCGACCCACCGGACCCGCCGGATCCGGACGCCCCGCCCGATCCACCGGAGCCGCCGCCGCCCGTCGGCGTGCACGACGCGCTGGCGTCGCCGGTCACATCGATCGTCGCCGTCGCCGTGCTGCCCGGAAGGGTCGCGTCACCGGCGTAGGTGGCCGTCGCCGTGTACGAGCCGGGCGCGCCGTCGAAGGGGATGGCCACGCTCGCGACCCCGCTCGCACTGGTCGTCGCGGTGGCCGCCGACGTGCCCACGGCGAACGAGAGCGTCGTGCCGGCGAGAGGCGTCCCCTCGCTCGTGAGCTCGGCGGAGAGGTCGATGCTCGTGCAGCGAGCGACGCTCGTCGGGAGGCTGGTGAAGACGGTATCGGTCGTCGCGCGCCTCCACTCGAAGCTCGCGGGCGCGCTCCAGGCTGAGGCGTCGCCGGCACCGTCGACCGCGAGCACCCGGATGGTGTGGGTGCCGTAGGTCGGTGCCAGGGGACCCGCGACGCTCGCCCGGGTGGTTATTGAGACCGGGCCGCCGTCGATCTGGTAGCGGTAGTAGGCGACGCCCACGGAAGAGGTCGACGCCGGCCACGAGGCGGTGAAGGAATCGGTGGTGGATGTGGCCGGCGTCACGGTCACGACCGGCACGCTCGGCGGGCTCGTATACGTGAAGGAGGCGGGGACGCTCCAGGCCGAGACGTTCCCCGCGCTGTCCACAGCGGACAGCTCGATCTCGTGCGTCCCCAGGCTCGGAGCCAGTGGACCCGTGACGCTGGTCGAGGTCGTGCTCGACGCGGGGCCGCCGTCGACGCGGTAGCGGTAATACGACACTCCGAGGGCCGACGTCGAAGCCGACCACGAGGCCGTGAAGGAGTTGGTGGCCGAGATCGCGGGCGCCACGGTGACGAGAGGGACGCTCGGTGGGAGCGCATAGGTGAACGAGGCCGGCGCGCTCCAGGCGGAGGCCAAGCCGTTCCAGTCCACGGCCGCGACCTCGATCTGGTGGGTCCCCTGGCTGGGAGCGAGCGGGCCGCTCACGCTCGTGCCGCTGACGGAGGAGATCGCGCCGCCGTCGATCCGATATCGGTACGAGCGGACGCCGCAGGCGCTGACCGAGGCGGGCCACGATGCCGTGAAGTCGTTCGTCGTGGACGCGACCGGGACGCTGGTCACGTCGGGGACCGTCGGGGGGCTCGAGTCCGGCAAGATCAGGACGGTCGCGGAGGCCCTCGCATACTGATAGGCTCGGTCCCCGCCGAACAGGGCATAAACGGTGCTCGGTCCCAGGGAGAAGAAGCCCGCCCCAGCGCTCGGCACGAGCCCGCTCACCGTCGCCGTGCCGGTGCCGTCCGTCCATCCTCGGCCGAGACGCAGACCCGGGACCCCGGGGGATCCAAAGGGGAGCTCGAACGCGAACACCACACTCTCTCCTGCGAGCGGCACCTCACGCCCCGACGCGTCCACGTACGCGAGCGTCGCGGTCGCGGTCGCGGGACAGCCGGCCACGATCGGCCCCGACCAGGAGAAGGCCGTGAACACCGTCCGGTAGCTCGAGTAGATGTAGGAGGCGCAACCCCACGCGCTCCGATCGCCCTGCGTGTTGACGGCGCGCGCGCAGAACGTGTACGTCCCCGGTCCGGGATCGCCTCCGGACAGGGTGACCGACGTCGCGGTGGTGGTCCCCCGGGGGTATATCGACGCCCAGCCGTACTCGTAGTAGGCGATGCCGAAGCTGTCGTGGCTCGCGCCCCAGCTGAACGTGAAGTTGTCGGTCGGGCTGCTCGTCGGCGAGACGCCCACCGGGTACGGCGCGGTCGGCGCGTTGATGACGTGGACCGCCCGAGATATGCAGTGATCGTTATACCCGGGGGCGTGCAGCCCGATGTCGTAGTAGCCGTCCCGGTAGCCGGCCACGCTGAAGCTGACCGTGGTCCAGACGCCGGGGGTCATGTAGGCGTTCCACACGTCGGTCCAGGCGAACGTTCCCGCGGGAGCGAGGTAGACCGAGCCGTAGGCTCCCCGGCCGCCGAGCAGCCTCCAGTAGAAGGTCGCCGTGCCGTCGGTCACGGTCTCGGAGAAGTCCGTGCCGCAGGATCCGTACATCGAGGCCGCGGTGCCCGCTGCGACCGGCCGCGGCGGCGGGACGACCGTGAGCGACACCGCCATCACCACCGTCAGCGCGAGGTCACGAAGCCGCGGCGAATGCCGACGCATCGAACACCACGTTCATGATCTGGAATCGCCGGAGGATCTCCTCCGGGTGGTAGCCGGTCCGCCTGAACGCGCCCACCACCTTGCCGTCGGCGTCGAGCCCGCGCTGGTCGAAGGTGAAGATCTCCTCCATCTTCACCTCGGTCCCCTCGAGCCCGGTCACGTGGGTGACGCTCGTGAGCCGGCGGGAACCATCGAGGAGGCGGCTCTGCTGGACGATGAGGTCGATCGCCGATGCGATCTGACGGCGGATCGCCGCGAGGGGCAGCTCGACGCCGCTCATGAGGACCATCGTCTCGAGGCGACCGATCGCGTCGTAGGGGCTGTTCGCGTGCGCCGTCGTGAGCGATCCCTCATGCCCGGTGTTCATCGCCTGGAGCATGTCCAGCGCCTCGCCGCCGCGGCACTCGCCGACCACGATGCGGTCGGGGCGCATGCGCAGCGCGTTCTTGACGAGGTCGCGGATCGTGTACGCGCCCCGGCCTTCGACGTTCGGCGGCTTCGACTCCAAGTTGACCATGTTCGGGTGGTGGAGCTGCAGCTCCGCCGAGTCCTCGACGGTGACGATGCGCTCGTCGAGCGGGATCTCGTAGGAGAGCGCGTTGAGCGTCGTCGTCTTCCCCGAGCCCGTGCCGCCGGAGATGAGGACGTTCAGCTTGGCCTTCACCGCCGCGCGCAGGAAGTCCTTCATCTCCGGCGAGAACGTGCCGTACCTCTCGAGATCCTCGAGGTGATAGGCCTTCTTCGCGAACTTGCGGATCGAGATCGACGGGCCTGAGACCGCGAGCGGACGGATGACGGCGTTCACGCGCGACCCGTCGGGCAGGCGCGCGTCGACGAGGGGCGCGCTCTCGTCGATCCGGCGGCCGATGGGGCCGACGATGCGGTCGATGATGTCGCGCACGTGCTGCTCGTCGCGGAAGCTGACGTCCGCTTTGCGGATCTTGCCGCCCTGCTCGATGAAGACGCGGTCGGGCCCATTGACCATGATCTCCGTCACCGTCTCGTCGCGAAGGAGCGGCTCAAGGGGTCCGAAGCCGAGGACGGTGTTGATCACCGCCTCGACGAGGTCGTTCTGCGCGCTCGGCGTAAGGATCCGCTTGGTCTCGCGGATCATCCGTAGGACCTCGGTGGCGAGGTTCTTCCGCTTCTCGGCGGGGTCCTTCGCGCTCGCGAGCACGTCGCCGAGCTCGTGCAGGACGCGCTCGTGCAGCTGGTCTTCGAGCTGTCGGAGGTCGGGCGGGCGGATCACTTCTTCGGCTTCGCCAGTCCCTTCATGGGGTGGAGCTTGTACGCGGTGAGGTAGAGGGCCTTGCCCAGCGGACCGCCGAGGTCGAGCACGGGCACGACACGGCGGTCGTGGAATCTCGTCGCCTCCGCCGCGGCCGACGGGATGAGCGTCCAGACCGGCTCGCCGATGAAGTCCTCGATCTGCTGCAGCGTGAGGTCACCGGAGCGACTCGCTTGGTTCAGGACGACCTTCACGGCGCCCGGCTCCGGCTTGATCTCGCGCACGCGCTGGAGCAGCGCCTTGGCGCGCTTGAGGCTCGGGACATCCGGGGTCGCGACGATGAGCACGCGGTCCGCGGCCTCCATGGCCGCGAAGGTCGGCTCGTCGAAGGTCGAGGGAAGGTCGAGGATCACGACGTCGTTGGCCCGCGCGAGACCCTGGACGAGCTGGCGTACGGCGTCGGCGCCGACGCCGCCGTCGATCCCGCGCGAGGCGACGATGACCCGAAGGCCGCTCGCGTGGGTCACCTGCGCCTGGCCGAGGATCTCGTCGCTGACCGGTTCGCCGTCCAGCTCCGCGAGGACGGGCACGAGGTCGACGACGGTCGCGCCGCCATCGGCGGGGAGGTCGAGGAGGTGGTCGGTGATGGTCCGGCCCACGTTGAGGTCGAGGAGGGCGGACCTCGCGTGGGAGTAGCTCGCTATGGCCAGAGCGACGTTCGTCGCGACGGTGGTCGTGCCGGTCCCGCCGCGCGGGCCGACGAACGCGATGGTCTTCCCGTGTCGGTCTTGCATCACTTCGCCTCCGACGAACGGACGGTGAGGATCATCGGCGACCCCGTCGACGCGAAGAACAGGTAGCGGTCGAGCTGCTCCGGCGTGACCGCGAAGACGATCCCCCTGGGGGACTGCGCGGACCCGGTGAACGCGATGACCGCGATATCCTCGAGGACGACCTGCGTGCTGGTCGCCTGGCCGCCCTTCGCGACCGTCTCCGCCCAGATGTCGACCCGGTCGCCCACGGTGAACTTCGGCGGCGGGGCCACGAACGCCCCGATGGGCACGTTGAGGCCGCCGGCGACGGCCTCGGCCTTGCCGGCCACCTGGACGGTCGGCGGGACGAGCGGAGCGACGGAGTTGGCCGAGCTCGCGGCCAGCAGGTCGCCCTGCGTCAGCGGCTCGCCCTGGGGGATGGCCTTCGCGGCGACACCGGTGGGGCCAGCGGTCGTCGCGGTCCCGCCCGCTCCGCTCGGCGCCGCGGGCCCGAGGTAGAGGGCGCGCATCGCGTCGGGGACGGGGATCCGCGCGATGGTAAGATCGGCCGCGCCGACGAGCGTCCCGGCGGCGATGGCGTGCGATGCGACCCACACGTCGCGCAGCGGGGCCGCGACCTTGCTCCTTTCTCCCGCGAGGTAGCTGTTCGCGGCGTACCCGGCGATCAGCGCGAGCCCGAGCGCGACGACGATGAAGCCGATCCCCACCCGCCGTGACGCCAGGGGGCGCTGTGCCGCGACTGCGACGCTCATGACCTTCCCTCCTCGGTCGACGACGACCTCTGCCCGGGCGGGCGCTGGGGTCCCTGCCGACCCTGTCCTCTGTTCGGAACGCCGACGGCCGGCCGGGATACCGCCCGGCCAGCCGGGCTCAACGCCTCACCCCGCACGGAGTATCCGCGACCGGTCGAGGGGGCGGTGGATCGATCGCCCGTCGATCGCGGGCGCGGTCGCCTCGGTCGTACCCGGCGCGGCCCCGCTCGGCCCTGTGGGCAGGGCGTAGGCGCGGACGCCGGTGACGACGACCTGGCCGCCGCTGCCGTCGCCGCCGCCGACCCACAGAGCGGAGGCGACCGAGTCGAGGGCGTGATCGGTGAATGCGGTGATGAGCCGGTCGTCGGCGTAGACCTGGTAGCGCGGCGGGTCCGCCACGACGGCGAGAGTGACGGTGCGGCCCGACGCGATGCCGGGCACGACCACCGGGGCGGTCAAAAGTGTCGAGCTGTTGGAGGCGGGAACGTTGTGCCAGACCTGAAGCGTGCTCGCCAGCGTGTCGAGGACGAGCGCGTAACCCCCCACCTCGGGCGAGGGCCCGTTCCGGAACCCCCAGCTGAAGTGCATGTCCGAGCCGGGGCGCACGTGGAGGTCGATCTCCCCGACGAAAGCGGGCGGCACGCGGCGCTGGGTTCCGAGGCCTCTGTCCCCGCCGATCTTCAGGGCGTCGATCTCGATCGCTCCCGCGCTCATGACGATCTTGCTCGCCGCGGGATCGCCGCCCACGTCGGGCGACGTGAACGCGCTGCCTGTGGCGTCGAGCGGAGCGCTCCAGAGGAGGGGACCCGTGCGCAGGGTGGCCACCGCCGAGGCGCTCGGGCCGCTCGACGCGGAGGGTGCGGCGGACGCGGACGGCACGCCCAGGGCGGCCGTGGCCGCGGGCCGCGGCGCGGCCGCGGGCGCGATGCGGAGAGCGGTGCCCGCGAGGACCCCGCCGACCATCACGAGAACGGCAAGGCCGGCGGCGGTGCCGGTCAGGACCGGGTGCCGTGAGAGCACGGGCGGCAGCGAGAGGCGGGAGCGCCACGCCATGGCGCCGGCCGCGGCCCCGGATCCGCGCGTCGCCGCGGCACCCACGGATGTGGCCGCGGCGCTCGCGGCCCCGCGCACGACGACCGTGGGCAGCGTCCCGCCCTTCGAGTCCGAGGCCAGGCCCGCGGCGAGCGTCTCGGCGAAGGCGCTCGCCGAGACGAAGCGCTGCTCGCGGTCCTTGGCCAGGGCCTTGAGCAGAGCTCTCTCGACACCCGGTCCGATCGTCGGGTTCACCTTCGAGGGGAGGGGCAGAGGGTCCTTGATGTGCGCGACGACGACGGCGAGCGGGGTGTCCGCGCTGTAAGGGACCCGCCCGATGAGGAGCTCGTAGGCCATCGCGCCGAGGCTGTAGATGTCCGCGCGCCGGTCGACGGATGCGCCCTGGCCCTGCTCGGGGGCCATGTACTCGGGGGTGCCGATGCCGACGCCGGTCTGCGTGTGCGCGGTCGCGCCGAGGATGCGCGCGATGCCGAAGTCCGTGACGACCGCCCAGTCCTTGTGGGTGAGCATGACATTGCTGGGCTTGACGTCGCGGTGGACGATGCCCTTCTCGTGCGCGTAGCTGAGCGCCTCCGCGACCTCGCCGACGATGCGGACCGACTCGGTGGGCTCGAGCCAGCGGCCCTGAGCGAGAAGGGTCGCCAGCCGGTCCTTGAGCGTCCCGCCCTCGAGGAACTCCATGGCCAGGACGTACTCGCCCGAAGGCGCTACCTCGAAGTCGAAGACCTGGACGATGTGCGGGTGGCGCAGCTTGGCGATGGCGATCGCTTCGCGCTCGAAGCGCTCCCGGAACTCGGCGTCCTGCGCGTAGCCAGGTCGCAGGACCTTGAGCGCGACCTCCCGCTGCAAAGAGGGTTGGAAGGCCTTGTATACCGTGGCCATGCCGCCCTGACCCAGCGGCTCGAGGATCTGGTAGCGCCCGACCGTCGTGCCCGGGAGGAGGGTCATGGGACCCCGTGCGCGGACAGGCCGCCTGACCGCATCCCCTCGGTCTTCATCCTTCCCGCTTCGCGACCGCCTTGCCGCCTAGACAGCAGGCATGCTACTGATCGGTACGTCCGTTGGGAAGCCTTCGGCATCCTTTCTCTCTCCACGCTCGGTCGCATCCTCATCGCGGACGCGCGGATCGTCCTGACGACCTGCTGATGGACGGCTGACGGCGCGTATCGATCGCGGCGCAACGACCGGGAGTCCGCCCGTGCGCAGAATGTCGCGCTGTGGGCGACCGGCTCGTCGAGATCCGCGGCGCGCGGCCCGGTCACGGATATCCGCTGGACACGGTCCCTCTGCTGATCGGACGGGGCCGCGACTGCACGATCGTCGTCGCGAGCGAGCACGCGTCCCGACGCCACGCCGAGGTCGCCGAGCGCGACGGGAGGCTCGTCGTGCGTGACCTGGGCAGCAAGAACGGGACGCGCGTGAACGGCGCGCCGCTCGCCGGCGAGACGGTGCTCCACGAGGGCGACGAGATCGAGATCCCCGGCGGCGCGTGGGTCTACCGCCGGACGGAGGAGACGCTGACCTTGCGCCTCTCACGCACGCCGAGCCTCAGCGTGGACGTCAAGCGGGCCGAAGTGCGCGTCGGCGACCGCGAGATCCCGGTGACCGCGCGCGAGCTCCTCGCCCTCGCCGCTCTCGCGGCCGATCCCGGAGCGCTCGTCACGAAGGACGATCTGGCGCGCGCGGTCTGGCCGGAGGCGAGCGGCGCCGTCAGCGACGAGAGCATCGAGCAGGTCATCTCGCGCCTGCGCCGCAAGCTGGGCGACGACGCGCGCGAGCCGCGCTACCTGCTCACGGTACGCGGGCTCGGGTACCGGCTCTTCGCTATCGAGGAGGCGCCGCGCTGAGGGGTCCCGCGAGCCTCAGCGCGGCTCCCCCGTGAGGAATGAGCGCAGCTTCGCGACGGCGAGACCGCGGTGCGAGATCGCGTCCTTCTCCTCCGGCGGCAGCTCGGCCATGGTGCGGCCGTCGCCGCCGACGATGAACACGGGGTCGTAGCCGAAGCCCCACCCCCGCTCGCCGCGCCGCGGAGAGGGCGCGATCTCGCCGCGCACGACGCCCTCGAAGATCCGCGTCTCTTCGCCGGGTGTCGCGAGCGCGACGACGCACACGAACCGCGCGTCGCGCTGCGGCGCCTCCTCGAGGAGCGCGAGGAGCCGCGCGTTGCGCTCCTCGGGGGTCGCGCGCTCGCCGAAGTAGCGGCGGCTCCGCACCCCCGGCGCGCCGCCGAGAGCGTCGACCTCGAGCCCGCTGTCGTCGGCGACCGTCGCGAGACCCGTCGCCGCGGCGTAGGCCTCGGCCTTGTCGCGCGCGTTGCGCGCGTACGTGTCGCGGTCCTCGTCGGGCTCCGGCGGAACGGGATCGAGCTGGTCGGGGCTCATGAGACGCAGGTCGAGCCCGGCGAGCATGCGCCGGTACTCCGTCACCTTCCCGGCGTTGCCGCTCCCGATGAGAAGGGTCCGCACCGGGTCAGAACGTCTCGAGGGCCCGCTTCTGCGCCTCGACGAGCCGGTCGATCCCGCGCATCGCGAGCGCGAGCACGTTGTCGAAGTCGGCGCGGGAGAACGGGCGCTTCTCGGCGGTGCCCTGCACCTCGATGAGCTCGCCCGCGTCCGTCGCCACCACGTTGACGTCCGCGTCCGCGATCGAGTCCTCGGCGTAGGGGAGGTCGAGGACGAGCTCGCCGCGCACGAAGCCCGCGGACACGGCGGCGACGTGGCGTCGCACCGGCCGCGGCGTGAAGTAGCGCAGGGCGTGCTGCAGCGCGACCCAGCCCCCCGTGATCGCGGCGGTGCGCGTGCCGCCGTCGGCCTGGAGGACCTCGCAGTCGATGATCACGCTGCGCGAGCCGAGCGTCTTGAGGTCCACTGCCGCGCGGAGCGCGCGTCCGACGAGCCGCTGGATCTCGAACGTGCGCCCTCCCGGACGGCCGGAGAGGCTCTCGCGCTGGCTGCGCTCGGGCGTCGAGCGCGGGAGCATCGCGTACTCCGCCGTCACCCAGCCCGAGTCCTTGCCCTCGAGGTGGCGCGGGACGCGGTCCTCGACCGTCGCGAGGCAGAGCACCTGCGT
>JAJYLV010000037.1 GCA_021787445.1 Chloroflexota bacterium
ATCGATGCGCTGCTCCAGCTCGACGAGGAGGGCGGCCTCGCCGAACGGGACGAGGCGCGGCGGCGGCGTGGCCGCGGTCAGCGCTCTCCCGCCGCGCGCACGTCGATCCCGGCGGACGCGAGCGCGACGCGGACGGCCCGGGCGATCGCCGCCGCGCCGGGGGTGTCCCCATGTATGCACAGCGTGTCGACCTCGAGCGCGAGCGTGGTGCCGTCGGACGACGTGACGCGGCCGTCACGAGCGATCGACACGGCCTGCGCCGCGGCGACCGCCGGGTCGGCGTGCACCGACGCCGGGAGCTTCCGCGACCGCAGCGTCCCGTCCGGCTCGTAGGCGCGGTCGGCGAACCCCTCCCGCGCGACCCGCAGCCCGATCGTCCGCGCCGCGCGCTCCATGGCCGACCCCGGCGGCGCGAAGAGGACGAGATCCTCGTCGAACGCGCGCACCGCCTCCGCGACGATCTCGCCGACCGCATCGTTGCGCTCGCCGCGGTTGTACAGCGCGCCGTGCGCTTTCACGTGAGCGAGCTTCACCCCCGCCGCGCCCGCGACCGCCCGGATCGCCTCGAGCTGCGCCCGCAGGTCTGCGAGCAGCTCCTCGCGCGTCAGGTCGAGCGCGACCCGTCCGAAGTTGGCGGCGTCCCGATATCCCGGATGCGCTCCCACCGCGACGCCGTGCTCCTTCGCGAGCGCGATCGTGCGCCGCATCGTCGCCTCGTCCCCCGCATGCGCTCCGCACGCGACATTGGCGGAGGTGATCGACGGCATGACCTCCTCGTCGGTGCCCACGCCCTCGCCGAGGTCGCTGTTGAGGTCGATCCGCACGGCACGAACGCTAACCCACGCCCGTAGCGGCCGGCTCCCGGCCGCTGTCCGCTGCTGTGGCGCGAGCCGATCAGCCCGAGGCCGGGTGGTGTCGTGCGGGCGGCGACGCGATCTCGCGAGCGGGAAAAGCGACGACGCCGGTGCGGAACGGGTACGCCCTTAGAGGAGACGGCAGGAGCGGCCGCGAGCGATATGCGGCGCCGCCCAGCCGGGTGCGCCACCCGGCCGAGGGCTGAGCCCCGCTCAGGCGGGTGCGTCACCCGCCTGAGCGGCCCGCTGCTTCGTTAGATGAAGAGCGGCGCGAGAACGAGCGTGATCGTCGACAGCAGCTTGACGAGCACGTGCAGGCTCGGGCCGGCCGTGTCCTTGAACGGGTCGCCCACGGTGTCGCCGACGACCGCGGCCGCGTGCGTCGGCGTGCCCTTGCCGATGACCTTGCCCGACTCGTCCTTGAGGTCGCCGAGCTCGATGAACTTCTTCGCGTTGTCCCACGCGCCGCCGCCGTTGTTGAGGACGGTGGCGAGGATCACGCCCGCCATGGTGCCGACCATGAGGAACGCCGCCTCGGCCTGCGACTTGAGCAGGATCCCGACGACGACCGGAGCGCAGACCGCGAGGAGGCCGGGGGCGATCATGTTCCGCAGCGCCGACGCGGTCGTGATGTCGACGACGCGCGCGTAGTCGGGCTTCTCGGTGCCGGCCATGATCCCGGGATGCTCGCGGAACTGGGTGCGGACCTCCTCGATGATCGCGCTGCCCGCGCGGCCGACCGCGCGGATCGCGAGCGAGGAGAAGAGGTAGACGAGCATCGCGCCGAGGAAGCCGCCGAGGAACACGTCCACGTTCGCGAGGTTCACGGTGTGCGTGACGTCGAAGGCGCGTCCCGTGAGCTCCTGGATGCGGTCCAGGTACGCGGAGAAGAGGAGGAACGCCGCGAGGGCCGCGGACGCGACCGCGTAGCCCTTGGTGAGCGCCTTCGTGGTGTTGCCGGCCGCGTCGAGGGTGTCCATGCGGTGCCGGACCTCTTCGCTCGCGCCCGCCATGGTGACGACGCCGGCCGCGTTGTCGGTGATCGGACCGAAGGTGTCCATCGCGAGGATGAAGGCCGCGCTCATGAGCATGCCCATCGTCGCGACCGCCGTGCCGTAGACCCCGCCGTTGGGGAGGCCGGTCGCGTCGCCCCAGTGCGAGCCGAACAGGTACGAGAGGAAGAGCGCGAGCGAGATCGTGATGACCGACGGCGCCGTCGTCTCGTAGCCGACCGCCGTTCCGGCGATGATCACGGTGGCGGGGCCCGTCCGCGCGGCGTTCGCGATCTCCTTCACCGGGCGCCAGCCGCCCGACGTGTAGTAGCGCGTGATGTAGACGAACGCCTGGCTCGTGAGGATGCCGACGAGGCCGGCGAGGAAGAACCAGTAGCCGGCACCCTTGTCGTTGAGCAGCGTCTGCGTGACGAACCACATGAAGACGATGTTGAGCGCCGTGGTCACGTAGAAGCCCCTGTTGAGCGAGTTGATCGGGTCGCCCTTCTCGCGCCCACGGACGAGGAAGATCCCGACGACGCTGGCGATGATCCCGAAGCCGCGGACGATGAGCGGGAAGAGGATCCACGCCGGCTCGTTCGTCTTCGCGAAGATGGCGACCCCGAGGATCATGGCGCCGATGTTCTCGGCGGCCGTCGACTCGAAGAGGTCCGCGCCACGGCCGGCGCAGTCGCCGACGTTGTCGCCGACGAGGTCCGCGACGACGGCCGCATTGCGCGGGTCGTCCTCGGGGATGCCCGCCTCGACCTTGCCGACGAGGTCGGCCCCGATGTCGGCGGCCTTGGTGTAGATGCCGCCGCCGAGCTGCGCGAACAGCGCGACGAAGGACGCGCCGAACCCGAAGCCGACGATGAGGAACGGCGCCTGCCCGGGGTGCGCGAGGCCGTTGTAGGCGGTGAACATGGTGAAGACGCCGATGAGCGAGAGGCCGACGACGAGGATCCCGGACACCGCGCCCCCGCGGAGTGAGATCCGTAGGGCGTCGCCGAGGGAGGTCTGCGCGGCCGCCCCGGTGCGGAGGTTCGACTTCACGGCGACGAACATGCCGATGATCCCGGAGAGCATCGACGCCGCGGCGCCGACGAGGAACGCGATCGCGGTCCGGATCGCGAGCTCGGTCGGAGACACGCCGGGAGCCTGCTCGAAGAAGTAGACGACCGCGCCGATGAGGATGGACGCGGCGATGGCGAGCAGCGCGATGGTGCGGTACTGGCGATTGATGAATGCGACGGCCCCGACGTAGATCGCTTCCGCGACGTCCTGCATCTCCTTGGTCCCGGTCGGTGAGTGGAGCACGTCGTAAGCGAAGTACGCGGCGACGAGAACGGCGATCAGGCCCGAGACAGGAACGATCCACGTGAGCGGTGTGTCCAAAAGGCGGAGGCCCTCCCCCTCATGAATAAAACGTGCAAAAAGAGAGCGCCCGACCCGACGGAGGGGTCCGCAGCGCTGAACGTCATCTTACCGGGAAAGACCGCGCCCCCGCAAACCGGCTAGGCTCCCCGTGATGCCAGGACAGAAGTCCCCCAAGAAGCAGGAGAAGGCCTCAGCCGCCGAGAAGGCCAAGAGCGCGGACCGCGACTGGATGACCACGGCGGAGCTGGCGACGAAGATCGGCTGGCGCGAGCACAGCCTCCGCGACGCCCTGCGCGACCACGACCTCGAGGGGGTCCACCGCACGGCGTTCGGATACAAGATCGACGCAAGCGCCGTGGACGCCATCAGCGGCGCGCTCGGCCCCGCCCCAGCGAAGGGGAACTCTTCCCGCCGTTAGGACTGCTTCCGCAGCCTCGCCGGCAGGATCTGCAGCTCTTCGCGGTACTTCGCGACGGTCCGGCGGGCGAGGCGGATCCCGTGCTCCTCGCGCAGCTTCTCGACGATCTCCTGATCGGAGAACGGCCGCGAGCGGTCCTCCGCGTCGATGATGTTCTTGATCACGTCCTTCACCCCGAGCGAGGCCGTGAAGAACAGCGAGAACGGGACGACCTGGCCGCTCGGAAGGAGCACGAACTTTCCCGCGGTGGCGCGGCTGACCGTCGACTCGTGCATCCCGATGCGCTCCCCCACCTCCGCGCGCGTGAGCGCCCGGAGGTGCTGGATGCCGTGCTCGAGGAACTCCCGCTGGCACTCGACGATCACCTGCGTGATGCGGCCCATCGTCTGGCGCCGCTGGTTGATGTTGTCGATGAAGAACTTGGCGCGCGTCACGTACTCGCGGATGTGCTGCCGCTCTTGGTCGTTCATCTCCGGCGCAGCCGACGCGACGCTCGCGCGCGCCGTCTGGAGCTGTCCGACGAGCTGGCGATAGACGGGGTTGACCCGGAGGGAGAAGCGGCGCGACTCCACGACCTCGACCTCGAACTCGTTCTCCTCGTTCTTGAAGATGAGGACGTCGGGGCGCAGAGCGCTTCGCTGGCCCGCCAGATCGCCGGCCGGACCCGCGGCGAAAGCGTTCGCGGGGTACGGGTTGAGGTTCGCCTTCACCCACTCCCACGCGCCCTGGACCTCCTCGCGTGAGATCCGCAGCGCCTGCGCCACGTCGCCGAACTTGTGCTCCCCCAGCTCGCGAAGGTGATCGGCGACGATCGACCGGGCGTGCGGCGGGACCTCCTCGCCGAGCTCGGCGAGCCGATCCATCTGGATGAGGAGGCACTCGCGTGTGTCGCGGGCGCCGAGCCCCCACGGCTCGACCGATCGGACCGCGTCGAGGGCGCGCTCGGCGTCCGCGACGCTCACGCCCGCCGCCGCGGCGACCTCCTCCAGCGGAACGGCGAGGTACCCGAGGTCGTTGAGGTCGCCGATGATCTCCTCCGCGACCGTGTGCAGTCTCTTGGGGAGGAGGACGCGGACGTTCCAGTTCAGGTACTCCGCGAGCGTGGTCTCCGCCTCGGCCCTCGCGATGGGGTCGAACTCCTCGTCGTCCTCGTCGCGGACGCTGAGGTTCGTCCCCTCGAGGGGCTCATCCTCCTGCGTGTAGGGCGTGTGGGTCGGCTTCGATCCCGTGCCGAAGCAGCGCACGCACACGCGTCCCTGCAGCTCACCGCCGCACAGCGGACACACCTGCACCTCTTCGAGGTCGAGCGCGGGATTCTCGACGAGCTCCTGGTCGATGACCTCCTGAAGCTCGATGGACGAAAGCTGCAAGATGTAGTTGGCGGCGATCTGCTTGGGAGTGACCTTGAGCTGTTGCTGCGGAAGAAGGCGAATGTCCACCTATCGGCTACCTTAATGCAGCGCGCATGCCAGCAGAGCTTCCGCTCGTTCCCTCGGCGATAGCACTGGCGGCCGGCGGGCTCGTCATCTTCCTTCCCGAGCGCGTTCGCTTCGCGCGCGGCCTCGGGATGGTCATGTGCCTGCTCGGGTCCGTCCTTCCGGTCGCGCTCGACCCCCTGGTCGATCCGACGCGCGCCGCGGGACGTGCGCTGTGGGAATGGTCCGCCATCGGGGGACCGGCCGTCCAAGCGTCGTACGACGTCGATCCGCTCGCCGTGATCGCGCTCGCGTTGACCGTCGCGTTCACCGCCGCGGCGCTCGCGACGGCGCAGCAGATGCAGCGACGGCACCCCGCCCTCGCCGGCCTCATCCTCGCGGTCGGCCTCGTCACGATGGCGCTCGTCGTGACGGACGACCTCGTCGCGGCGACCGTGGTCCTCGCTGTGGTCGCGGCGCTGACGGTCCTCGCCTTGCTCGCGGTCGCACCGGCGGCGGCGACGGCGCGCGCGGCGGGATACCTCGCGGTCGGACTGCAGGCGTGGGTCCTCTCCGCGCTGCTCATCTCGACGTATGGCGCCGGCGGATACCTCCTCGGCGACCTGCCCCGGGGAGCGATCACGCCGAGCGTGCTCCTCGCCGCTACGATCGGCGGTCTGCTGTTCTCCGGTCTCTATCCCGTCGTCGCGTGGAGCATCGAGAAGAGCCGGGACGCGGGCGATCCGGGCCCGCTGGGGAGCCTCGTGCTGATGCCGGCGGGCATCGGGGCGACCCTCCTGGTGCTCCGTCTTCTCGGGCGAAGCGGGCTCCCCGCCGGGACCATCGCGCTGCCGGAGGTCGCGCCGGATGTGCGCCTCGCCGCCATCGTCATCGTGCTCCTCGCCCTCGCGGTCACCGTCGGGACGAGCAGGCGGGTGCCCGCGCGATGGATCGTCGTCGGCGCGGTCGTCACGATCCTCATCGCCGCGCTCCCGCTCGTCGGCTGGTCGCAGCTGGTCCTCGCGGCCGCGGTCCTCACCGCCGCCTACGCGGGAGCGGTGTCGCTCGCGATGGCGGATCAGTGGGAGACGGTGCGGGCCGACCTCGGCCTCGTCGTGCTGTGGATCGGCATCGCGACCGGATCACCGCTCGGCGTCGCGGGCGGGCTCGTCGCGCTCGCCGCGCGCGCGGCCTCGGCGATCGCCAGCTCGTCGTGGCACGCGCCGCACCGTGAGCACGTCGCTCTCGTCGGCGGGTCGGCGATCTTCGTCGCCGGTGCCATCGCGGCGGGAGAGGGCGCGCTGGCGGCTCCGGACGCGGCCACGCGGATCCTCGGCGTCGTCGCGACGGTCGCGGTCGTCGCCGTGGAGCTCGCGCATCTGGCACGGCGCTCTCCCCCGAACGAGGTGCCACTGGGGCTCGCCGTCGTCTCGGCGATCGTGGCGATCCTCCTCGCCACGTTCGCGACCATGGTCGCGGTGCCGATCACTGACGTCGTGGGGTCGGTCGTGCCGACACGGCAGCCGCTCGACGCGATCGGCGTGAGCGCCGTCGCCGACATCGCCGCGGCGGCCGTCATCCTCGCGCGCACCGCGCGTCCGCTGCTGCCGCTCCTGGAGAGGGTCGCCGCACGCTCGGGCCCCGCCATGCGCGCGCTCGATCCCGTTCCGATCGGCGTCGGTGCGTTCGGCGCGCTCGGCGCGGTCGCGGAGCGCGCGAGCGCGGCCTTCGGCCTCTTCGAGCAGCGTGCGGGCGTCTGGCTGGCGACCCTCCTGATCGTCGCGCTTCTCGTATGGGCGGTCCGCTGAGTGGTCCTCCTCGCCGGCGTCGCGCTCACGACGCTCATCGCGAACAGCGCGGCCCGCCTCCGCGCGATGGCGGTCGCGTTCCTCGCCGTCTCGATCGCCGCGAACGCGATCGCCGCCGGCGCGACGACGATCGCCCAGCTGGCCGTGCTCGCCGCGGCCGGCCTCGCGGCCTCGGGGATCCTCTTCGTCGCGGCACGTGACGGCGACTACGGGGAGGACCCGGAGTGGCGCCTCTGGGTCGCGACGCTCATCGCGGCCGTCGCTACACCGGCGGCGTTCGTGTCGTTCCGCAGCGCCGACCTCTCGGCGACGTCGCTCGCCGCGTTCATGCCGGTCCCGAGCGAGGTCCTGGTCGAGGTCGCGGCGTTCTGGCTGCTCAGCTCCGGCACGGCGATCCTCGTCACCGCGCGGAGCGCCGTGCGGACGTCGCTCGGCGCCCTCCTCCTCCTCACCGGCGTGCAGCTCCTGGTGCGCCTCGCGCCGGGTCCGCAGCTCGAGCTCACGATCGGCATCGCGTGGGTCGAGGTCGTCGTCGCGCTCGTCGGCGCGTTCCTCATCGTGAACGAGCGCGCGGTGCGCGAATGAGCGAGCTCGCGGCCCCCGTCGCCCTGCTCGCGCTCGCGGCACCTCTCGTGTTCGCGCTCCGCAAGCGCGTCGCGATCGCGGCGGTGGGGACGCTCTGCGCGCTCGCCGGAGCGGCCGCGCTCCTGATCCTCGCTCCCGAGACGCACGGTCAGGTGCTCTCGCTCGATCTCGTGCTCACGCCGCTGGCGCGCCTCGCGGCGGTGGCGCTCCTCGGCATCCTGGCCGTGATCGTCGTCGACGTCTGGCTCGACGAGCCGGCCTACAACCTCTTCCCGACGGCGCTCGGCGTGGGCGCGGTCGTCGTCGCCGTCCTGCTCCTGCAGAACGCGCTGGCGACCGAGGCGGCGCTGCTCGTCGGCCTGCTCCTGCCGGTGGGCTCGTTCACGTTCCAGGTCCACCGGAATCGGAGCGTCGAGGCCGCGATCCGGCACTTCGCCTTCGTCTCGCTCGGGGGCACGATCGGCCTCGCCGCGCTCGCGCTCGCGGCAGGACTGCCCCACGATCAGCCGCAGTCGACCTTCGTCCTCCTCGTCGTCATCCTGTACCTCGCGTTCGCGCTCCAGCTCGCGCTCATCCCCTTCCACACCCACGCCGCGCTGCTCACGGCGGAAGCGCCGGCGACGGCGCTCGCGCTCTCCTTCGGCGTCCTCACGCCGACGGTCGTGATCGCGTTCGCCGAGATCCTCACCGACACCGGCCTCCTTCCATCGATCGTGCAGCTCACGAAGGTGCAGGATCTGCTGCTCGGGATCGGCGCGCTCTCAGCGCTGGGCGGCGCCATCCTCGCGGTCGGCGCCGCGGACCTCCGTCGGCTCGTCGTGTCGTCCGTCATCGCGGACCTCGGCATGGCCGTCGTCGGCGTCGGCAGCTTCTCGGGCCCGGGACTGGTCGGCGCGATCGTGATCGCCCTCGCCACCGGCGCGAGTGCGACGCAGCAGCTCCTGGCGGCCGGCACGCTCGAGCGGCGCGCCGCGGGCGGGCCCCCTCGCGCGGCGCGCGCGCCCCTCGCGGCCGCAGCCTTCGTCTGCGGCGGGGTCGGTCTCGTCGGCGCGCCGCCCATCGTCGCGTTCCCCGGACACTTCTTCGTCGAGCTCATGGCGTACGCGTTCGCGAGCTGGCTCGGCGGCGTGCTCGTCCTCGCGACGCTCCTCCTGCTCCTCGCGCAGCTCCGCATGGCGATCGCCCTCTTCGCCGACGGATTGCCCTCGTGGCGGCCCGAGCCACGGCCGATCGCGGGGATCGCCGGGATGCTGCTGTTCGCCGTGCTCCTGGCGGGCGGGATCGCGCCCGACGCGCTCCTGCGCCCGATCGCGGCGTTCGCGGAGGAGTTCCTCCACGCCGTCCGACCCCTCTAGGCTCCGGACGTGCTCCAGCCGCCGCTCGTCGAGCGCGTGCTCGCGCGTCTCGGCCTGCGATCCGCGCCGCCGGCCTCGCGCGCCGGCCTCGACGCGCTGTACGCGGCCTGGTCCGCGCGCGTCCCGTGGGATAACGTCCAGAAGCGCATCACCGTCGTCACCGGACGCCGCCCGCTTGGCGGCGCCGAGGCAGAGGAGTTCTTCCACGCCTTCCTTCGCGACGGCACGGGCGGCACGTGCTGGCCGAGCAGCGGTGCGCTGCACGCGCTCCTCGTGGCGTGCGGCTTCGATGCGCGCCGCCTGGACGGCACGATGGATCCGACGCGCTGGCCGGACGAGATCAACCACGCCTCGGTGATCGTCACGCTCGACGGCGAGGAGCTGCTCGTCGACTCCTCGATGCTCCTCGGCCGCGCGCTGCCGCTGCGTCGCGACGCGCCGACCGAGATCGCCGACGTGCTGCATCCGGCGCGAGCGATCCCGCGCGACGGCCTGTGGACGATCCGCTGGCGCCTGCAGGGCCGCGACCGCGAGATCGACTGCGTCCTGCTCCGCGACGACGTGAGCGCCGACGAGTACCGCGAACGCTACGAGCTCTCGCGCGAGACGGGGTTCAGCCACTTCGTCACTCTCGTGCGCAACCTGCCGACCGGTCTCCTCACGTTGAACGGGACGAAGCGCACCTTCCGCGATCTCTCGGGGCACCTCTCGGAGAGCTACGTCGACGACCGCTCCCGCGTGCTCGTCGACGAAGCGGGGCTGAGCCGCGAGATCGTCTCGATGCTCCCGCCCGATGACGTCGACCCTCGGAGAGCGCCGCCACCGCGGCGATAGCCGATCAGCGCGAGGGCGGGTGATGTCGTGCGGGCGGCCTCGAGCGAGATGCGGCGCCGCCCAGCCGGGTGCGTCACCCGCCCGAGCGCTGATACCCCTACCTCGCCGCGACCCTCACGTCGACGACCGCGGGGCGGCCCTCGTCGAGGATCGCCACCGCACGCTTCATCGCCGCGGCGAGCTCCGCGGGCTGCGCGATCGGGCCGATGCCCTCGACCCCCATGTCGCGCGCCAGGCCCGCGAAGTCGACCGGCGGCGTGTCCATGCGCTGTCCGATCCAGCGGTTCTCCGGCGGGCGGCCACGGTCGCGCGCCACGCGGTCCTGGTGCTCCTCGTCGTTGTAGTAGCTCTGGTTGTTCTTCACGACGAACAGGATCGGGATCTGGTGGTGCGCCGCGGTCCACAGCGCCGTCGGCGCGGCGAGCAGCTCGCCGTCGCCGAGGATCGCGACGACCGGACGGCCCGTGCCGCGCGCGCCGAGGGCGCCCCCCACGGCGATCCCCGGTCCGGACCCCACGCCGCCGCCGCCGTCGTGCCCGAGGTGCGCGCGGGGGCGCGAGAAGTCCCACGCGGTCGTCGGCCACGGCCCCAGCGGCGCCTGCGCCACGATCGTGTCCGCCGCCCGGTCGCCGAGAGCGGACCGCAGCTCCGTCAGCACGCGCGCGAGGTGGATGGGCACGTCGTCGCGGCGCTTCTCGTTTCCGGCCGTGAGCGCGGCGCGCCGCTCGCGCGAGCGCGCGGCGAGGGCCTTCGCCCGGTCCGCGGCACGGCGACGGGCCGCGGGCGCGTCGGCCAGGAGGCGCGCCACGGCGTCCTTCAGCGCCGCGACCGTGAGATCGGCGTCCGCGGTGAGCGCGATCTCGGCCAGCGGCAGCGCCTGGTAGTCCGCCGACCACGAGCGCGTGATGTACGGCTCGAGGGAGACGTTGATGAGCCGGACCGGTGTGCCTTTCCGCGAGCGCAGGGCGCCGGCGACGTCCAGCTTCTGCAGCGAGAGGATGGCATCGGCGTCGCGGATCTCTTCCACTACCGCATCGTGCGACTGCGATCGCCATGAGCCCTGGTGGAGAGGATGGTCGGTCGGGAACGACGTCGGGCCGGAGCGGTCCGTCGTGACCGCCGCGCCGCACGACTCGGCGAGCGCGATGAGGTCCGACCACACCTGCTCGCCGGCGCTCGTGTGGCCGAGGAGGATCAGCGGGTGCTCGGCCTCGACGAGGATCTTCGCGGCGCGCTCGAGCGCACCCGGGTCCGGCGCCGGCGGCGTCGGCGCCGCGACGCGTGAGACCTCGGGGATCGAGACCGGCGACGCGAGCTTCTGCTCCTGCAGCGCGACGTCGAGGCACACGTAGACCGGGCCGCGCGGCTCGACGTGGGCGAGCTGCCAGGCGCGGAGAACGGCCTCCGGGATCGCCGCGACGCTCGCCGGCTGGTGCTCCCACTTCGTGAAGTCGCGCACGAGCTCGCCCTGGTCGTCGGCGGTGTGGATCCACTCGATCCACGGGCGGCGCGCCGTGGCGTCCATCGGCCCCGTCCCGCCGAAGATGAGGACGGGCTGACGGTCGCACCAGGCGCAGAAGATCGTCATCGTCGCGTGCATCAGGCCGACCGTGCTGTGGACGGCCGCGGCCATGGCGCGGCCGGTCATCTTGGCGTACCCGTGCGCGACCGCGACGGCGACCTCCTCGTGATTGCAGAGGATCATCGAGGGTCCGTCGTTGCCCAGGTAGTTGACGATGCTGTCGTGCAGTCCGCGGAAGGACGCCCCGGGCATGAGCGCGATGTACGGGATGCGCAGCCGGCGCAGCATCTCGGCGACGACGTCCGATCCCCACTCGGGAGCGCTCGGCGGCGACGGCGCGACGCTCGGCTCGTCCCTTCGGGTCACGGCGCTCCCTCCTCGGTCGTCCACCTCTCGATGTCGCGCGCGTACTCGATGACCCCGTCCGGGAACCAGAGAGCGATCTCGCTCGCGGCGGTCTCCGGCGCGTCGCTCGCATGCACGAGGTTGCGCAGGCCGACGAGCGCGTAATCGCCGCGGATCGTGCCCGGCGCGGCCTCGTGCGGTCGCGTCGCCCCGACCATCGCGCGGATGACGGGGATCGCGTTCGGCCCTTCGAGCACGACGGCGACGACGGGGGACGCGACGATCGTCTTCACCAGGTCCTCGAAGAAGAACTTCCCCTGGTGCACCGCGTAGTGGCGCTCGGCCATGGGCCGGTCCACGCGCAGCGCGCGCATGGCGGCGATACGAAGACCCCTCCTCTCGAAGCGCGAGAGGAGCTCGCCGACGATGCCGCGCTGCACCGCGTCGGGCTTGAACACGACGAGGCTGCGCTGCACGTTCGTGGCTTCGGTCATGAGGCCATCTCCATCGGCTCCGGCTCGGGCGCGGCGAGCGGACCGACGGCGACGCGCGGGCCGATCGCCGCCAGGTACGCGAGCTCGGGCCGGAGGTACTCACGCGCGACGCGTTGGATCTCGGCGGGGCCGATCGAGTCGACGATGGCGCCGATCTCGTCGACCGTCCGGATCCGGTCGTAGAACATCTCTTGGCCGGCGAGCCAGCCGGCGACGCCCGCCGTGCCTTCGAGGCGAAGGTCGATGCGGCCTTTGACGAAGTCGCGCACGCGTCCGAGCTCGGCATCCTCGACCGTCTGGTCGCGCAGTCGCGCGACCTCGGCCAGCGCCGCGGTCACGGCTTCCCTCACGCGGTCGGGGGCGACGCCGGCGTAGATCACGAGGTGGCCGACGTCGCTGTAGTTCGCCTCGTAGGAGTGCACGTCGTAGGCGAGGGCGCGCTTCTCGCGGAGCTCGAGGAACAGCCGGCTCGACATCCCCTCCCCCAGCACCGCATTCAGCATATCGAGCGCCCACTTGTCGGCATGCTGCTGCGGAGCGCCGCGCCAGCCGATGCACAGGTGCACCTGCTCGCCGCGCTTCACGAGCACCTTGCTGCGCGCCTTCGCCGGCTGGGGAGCCTTCGAGAACGACAGCCCCGGACGCGCCGCGATGTCCCCGAGCGCGTTCTCGACGGCGCGGATCGCCTCCCCGGCATCGAGCCGGCCGGCGATGGCGATGACCGTGCGACCCGGCGCGTACCCCGCCTGCATGAAGGCGCGCATCTCCGCCGCGGACAGCGAGCGCACGACCGGCTCGCGGCCCGCGATCTCCCACCCGAGGGGGTGACGCGGGTAGAGGAGCTCGTCGACCAGCGTGTGGACGCGGTCCTGCGGCTGGTCGCGGTACATGCGTATCTCTTCGATGACGACGTTGCGCTCGGCGGTCACGTCGCTCTCGCGCAGGAGCGGCGCGCGGATCATGTCCGCGATCACGTCGAGCGCCACGAGGTAGTGACGTGCGGGGACGCGTGCGCTGAAGACCGTGACCTCGCGGTCCGTCGACGCGTTCACGGACCCGCCGAGAGCCTCGACGGCGTAGCTGATGTCGGCCGCCGTCGGCCGCTTCGCCGTCCCCTTGAAGAGCATGTGCTCGATGAAGTGGCTGATGCCCGCGTTGGCGCGCGTTTCCGCGCGCGAGCCGACGCCGACGTACATCGTTATCGACACCGAGCGCGTCTCGGGCATCTCCGCCACGAGCACGCGAAGGCCGTTGGGCAGGACGACACGCGTGTACTCCACCGCCGCCGAACGCTAGCACGCGAGGGACGCGCTAGATCGTCAGCGCACCGTACGAGATGAGGATCCGCGCGCCCGCGCGCAGCGACGCCGCGAGCGTCTCGCGCTCGGCACCTCGGCCGTCCGCGTCCGACTCCGCCGTGAACAGCGCGTGCTCGTCGGCGGTGTGATGCGCGATGACCGGGGCGTCCGTCGACGCCGCCAGCGCCGCGACGAGGTCGAGCGTGGTCAGCGCCGGCTTCACGACGACGGCGTCGGCGCCGGCTGCGAGATCGCGCTCGACGCGCGCCTGCGCCGCGCCGCGATCCGACGGATCGATGAGCGGCACCGCTCGCTCCGAGATCCCCGTCGCGCCCACGGCGATGCGGTGCAAGCCGTCCAGGCCGCTCTCGACCTGCACCACGGCGGCGACGGGGAGGACGTCATGCTCGCCCGCGAGCGCCGCCCGCAGCGCGGCGACGGTCCCGTCGAGCATCCCCGAGGGGATGAGGAGGTCCGCTCCGGCCTCGGCGTGCACCACCGAGATCTCCTCGAGGCGCGCCAGCGTTCCGTCGATGTCCGCCGCACCCTCGTGGAAGAGGACGCACTGCCCGTGCGTCGTGTACGCGCACACGCAGACGTCCGTCGCGACGGCGAGATCGGGCACGGCGTCCTTCAGCGCGCGGACCGCGCGCGCGACGACGTGATCCCGCTGGCTCGCGAGCAGCGCCGTCTCATCCCTGCGCTCCGTCGCGCCGTACACGAGCAGCCCCGCGATGCCGGCGGCCGCGGCGGAGCGCGCCTCGCGCACGGCCTCGGTGATCGAGATCCGCTCGAGCGCTCCGGTCCCCTCGACGGCCTCGCGGTCCTCGACGGCGTCGGACACGACGATGGGGAGGACGAGGCGGCGGGTGAGCTCCGCAGCCTCGAGCGCCGCGCGCCACACGGGATGCTCCGCGAGGCGCCCCCGGGACAGCGTCCCCTGGGTCACGCTCCGATCGTACCGCTCCGCCCGGTCCCGGGACGCCGGTCAGTAGCCGGCGTGCACGTCCACGACGTTGAGCAGCGGCTCACCCGCCTTCCACCGCCGCAGGTTCTCGAGGAAGAGCGCGAGCGTCCGCTCCTTCACCAGCGGCGAGCTGTGCGAGACGTGCGGCGTGACGATGACGTTCTCGAGCTTCCACCACTCGCTGTCCGCGGGCAGCGGCTCCTTCCACCACGCGTCGATCGCCGCACCGGCGATGTGCCG
Source organism: Chloroflexota bacterium (assembly GCA_021787445.1). GTDB lineage: Bacteria > Chloroflexota > Limnocylindria > P2-11E > P2-11E > JACPOT01. The sequence goes on from JAJYLV010000037.1 coordinate 14,505, forward strand.
CTCCTTGACCGCCTCGAGGAGGGCGCGCTCGTCGACGACGGGGCCGCGCGCGATGTTGACGAGCCAGGCGGTCCGCTTCATCCGCGTGAGCACGTCGCCCGAGACGATGCCGCGCGTCGTCCGCGTGAGCGGCGTCGCCACGACGAGGAAGTCGGCCCCCGCCGCGACGTCCGCGAGACGCTCGGGAGGGACGACCTCGGTCACGCCGGGGATCCCCGGCAGGTCGAGGCGGCGACGCACGCCCACGACGCGCATGCCGAACGCCGAGGCGAGCCGCGCGACCTCGCCGCCGATGCTCCCGAGCCCGAGGACGACGACCGTCGCGCCGCGCAGCTCGATGTGGTGATGGTCCTTGTCCCAGTGCGCGCGCTCCTGCGACCGCTGGTAGTCGGGGAGGTGCTTCGCCGCCGCCAGCATCACCGCCATGACGTGTTCGGCGACCGGGATGTCGTACGGCCCGCTGTTGTTCGTCAGCGTCAAGTCCGTCCGCTCGACGAGCTCGGGGATCAGGAAGTTCTCCACCCCCGCGGACATCGTGTGCATCCAGCGCAGCCGCGGGGCGCGGCTCATGAACTCGTGGATGAGATCGCCCGACGGCGCTCCGAGCGCGACCTCGATGCTGTGGGCGCCATCGAAGGGGCCGCGACGCTCGAAGCGGACGATCCGGTCGTCGGGGAGCGCCTTCTCGAGATCCGCGGGCAGGCTCGGGAACCAGCCGAGCACGGCGATGGTCGTCACTTCCGTACATACTGAGGCCAGTGGCGGCCCTCGAGTTCCGCAGCGACACCTTCACCAAGCCGACGCCCGCGATGCGCCGGGCCATGGCCGAGGCCGAGGTCGGCGACGATCAGTACGGCGAAGACCCGACGGTCGACCGGCTCGAGCGCCGCGCCGCCGAGGCCGTCGGAAAGGAAGCGGCCGTCTACGTCGCGAGCGGCATGATGGGCAACCTCTGCGGCGTGCTCTCGCAGACGCAGCGCGGAGACGAGGTCATCCTCGGCGACCTCGCGCACATCTACCAGAACGAGATGGGCGCGTTCGCGACGCTCGGCTCCCTCCACGGGCGCATCGTGCCGAACCGCGACGGCATGCCGGCCCTCGCGGACATCGAGGCCGCGATCCGCCCGACCGCCGGCGCGTTCCCGCGCACCGCGCTCCTCTGCCTCGAGAACAGCCACAACAACTGCGGCGGGACCGTCCTCACGCCGGAGCAGACGCGCGCCGCGGCCGACCTCGCGCATGCCCATGGCGTCCGCGTGCACCTCGACGGCGCGCGCATCTTCAACGCCGCCGTCGCGCAGCGTGTCGACGTCCGCGCGCTGACCGCTCCGGTCGACACGGTCCAGTTCTGCTTCTCGAAGGGGCTCTCCGCGCCCGTCGGCTCGATCCTCTGCGGCGACGCGGAGACGGTCGCGAAGGCGCGGCGCGTCCGCAAGCTCCTCGGCGGCGCGATGCGGCAGGCCGGCGTCATCGCCGCGGCCGCCCTCGTCGCCCTCGAGACCATGCGCGACCGCCTCGCGGACGATCACGCCAACGCGAGGGCCCTCGCTGAGGGGCTCGCCCGGATCCGCGGGATCCGCATCGACCCGCCGCGCGTCGTCACGAACATCGTCGCCTTCGAGGTCGATCCGGCGGCGATGGACGCGGGCGCGTTCCAGAAAGCGTGCGCCGACCGGGGCCTGCGCATCTCGCGTTACCTCGGGAACTCGCCGCGGCTGCGGATGGTGACGCACAACGACGTGAGCCGCGCCGACGTGGACGCGGCGCTCGGGATCATGGCCGCCGTGCTCGCGCCGGCGACGCACGCCGTGGCGACCCCCGCGGACTGACCGACCCGCTCACGGGAGGCGGACCGCGGTCGACGCGTCGCGCCCCAGGAGCTCGAGGTCCGGCATGTGGGCCGTCCGACCCAGCGCGCGAATGTCGTGAAGCGTCGCTTGGCTTAGCAGTGCCTTAGCGCTCGTTCGCCAGGCCGCTCGGCACCGGTACCCGGCCGTGATGGGTACTAGTACGGATCTCTGGTGGGACCGATACCGGACGACCACGCGCCGCTTTGAGGTCGCTCATAGGGTCGCGGCATGCGGCGGAGATGGGTGGGAGAAGACCTCGGCCAGTCGCTCGTCGAGATCGCGCTCTCGCTCCCCATGCTGACGTTCCTTCTGCTGGGCGGCGCCGACATGGCGCGCGGGTACGCGGTCCAGCTCGCGGTCCAGGACGGCGCGCGCGCGGGCGCCGAGGCGGCGGCGATCGACTACTCGCCGACGGTCGCAAAGGCCCAAGCGCGCGCGTGCGACGAGATGGGCCGCACCCCCGGGATGAACGTCTCGACGTGCCCGAACAACCCGAACGACCCCGCGGTCTACGTGACCTTCGCTCAGCCGGGTGGAGCGGCCTGCACGCAGCCGCCGGCCGTCACCACTCCGTGCTACGCGACGGTCGAGGTCCGGTACACGTTCCGGACGGTCACGCCGTGGCCGCTCATCCCGCACACCTTCACGATCGATCGCACCACCACCATCCGCATGTTCGCGTCACCGGACTGACGATGCGACCGGACGAAGATGGCACGGCGCTGGTCGAGTTCTCGCTCCTCCTGCCCGTTCTGCTGCTGCTCATCCTCGGCCTCTTCGACGTATCACGCGCGGTGTGGCAGGAGAACACGCTCGCGTACGCGGCCCGCGAGGGGACGCGCTACGCGATCGTCCACGGCTCGGCGAGCGCGTCGCCCTCCACCCCGACGAACACGACCGCGGTCGTCACGACGGTCAAGGACGCCGCCGTCGGTGTGCCGGGTATCACCGTGACCGTTAGCTACCCCGACAACTGCTACGACCGCGGCTGCCGCGTCGCGGTGGACGCGACCGCGCCGTTCACGCCGCTCGGCTCCGAGCACTTCATGAACGGCGCCCTCGACATCACGCTGCGCGGCGGCTCGCTCCTCGTGATCCAGCAGTGAGCGCTTTTCTCCGCTTCTGGCGCGGCGATGACTGCGAGCGCGGCCAGGCGATCATCCTCATCGCCGCCGTCCTGCTCGGGATGCTCATGTCGGTCGGCCTCGCCATCGACGCCGGAACGCTGTACGTCGCGCGGAGGACGGCCCAGGAGGCCGCGGATGCGGGCGCGTACGCGGGAGCGGTCGTGCTCTACGAAGGAGGAGCGTATTCGGACGCCAAGACCGCGGCGGCGACGGATGCCACGAAGAACGGCTACACGCAGGGCGGCGACGGCGGCCGGCAGACGGTCATCGTCCAGGAGCCCACCGCCTCGCCGTTCAACAACACCGAGTACGTCGAGGTCGACATCAGCGTGGACGTGCGCACGTCGCTCGTGCCGCGCTCCGGCCTCACGCAGGTGAGCGTGCA
>JAJYLV010000159.1 GCA_021787445.1 Chloroflexota bacterium
CGCATGAGCTTGGTCGCGAAGTACCCCTCCTCGGACGAGAACGCCGCGCCGCCGGCGAAGGCCATGCCCTCCGTGCGGTTGACGACGTTCCCGCTCGCGTCCTGCGCCACGAAGGTGTTGTCGCGCGTCTGCTTGACGTTCTGCGCGAGCTTGTCGAGCACGAAGTCCCAGGTCTTCTCTTCCCACTTGTCCGAGCCCGGCGCGCGGTAAAGGGGCTTCTCCGCGCGGCGCGCGCTGACGGCGAGCTGCATCGACGTCGCGCCCTTGGGACAGAGGGTGCCCTCGTTGATCGGGCTGTCGGGGTCGCCTTCGATCTGGAGGAGCTGCGTCTTGCCGCCTTCTTCTCTCGTGTACGCGATGAGGGAGCATCCGACGGCGCAGTAGGGGCAGACGGAGTGGACCTCCTTGGCTCCCGCGATGCGGAACGTCTGCTGGGCTTTCTTCGCCGCGTGGAGGTCGAAGCCGAGAGAGCTGGTGAGCGGCAGGACCGCGAGGCCGGCCGCGCCGGCACCCGTCTTCAGGAGCTGGCGCCGCGTCAGGTCCATCCTCTGGCTCATCTCCTCGGCGACGTGTGTACACCTTCCGAGCGGGCCGTCAAGTAGGGCGCGGACGCGCTATGTTGCGGGCATGAACCCGTTCTTCGCGTCGCTCGCGGCGCGGTGGCAGGGCGCCGCCGCCGAGCGCGGGGTGCGGATCGACCCCCCCGAGCTCGACGGGACCGTCGCCGAGGAGCTCCTCCAGCTCGCCCGTGTCGTCGCTCGTGCGAAAGAGCGCAGCTTCGCGCCGCTCGCGACGTTCACCGCCGGGGTAGCTGCCGAGCGCTTTCGCCAAGCGGGACACGCCGACCCCGCCGCGGTCGCCGCATACCTCCGCGCCGTGCGCGAGGCCCTCGAGCAGGAGCTCCCCCCTGGCTGAGCCGGAAGCGGCGGCCGGCCCGCCGGCGATCGGCGTGCGTCTCGCGCTGTCCGGGGACCCAGGCGGGCTCTTCGCCGACGCCCGCGCCCTCGAGAGCGCGGGCGCGCACTCGCTGTGGGTCGACGCGAGCGACGGCGACCCGTACGTGGTCCTCGCGGCGATCGCGGCCGTGACCTGGCGCGTCGGGCTGGTCGCCTCCGGGATGCCCGAGGGCGCCGGACGCGCCACATGCGAGGCGCTCGCGCGCGGACGGCTTCACGTCGCGGAGGAAGCGGGCGGTGACCGGTGGATGGAGGTCGCGTTCCCCGCCGGCCGCTCCGCCTGGCGCGCGCAGCTCGCGGCGGCGGCCGCGGCGGGCGCCGCGGGGGTCGTCATCCGGAACGATCCGCGCCTGCTCGACCTGCTGCGCAATCCCGATCAGGAGGACGACCGCTCCGACCTCAACATCGCCGTCGGCTGATCGCGGTCCGGCGCGACGCTAGGTCGCGCGCCCGGCCGCGATGCGCTCGGGTCCGCTGTACACGTTGAAGCGGTCGCCGCGCAGGAACGCGACGAGCGTGAGGCCGAACCGCTCCGCGGTCGCGACGGCGAGGGTCGACGGCGCACCGACCGCGACGACGACAGGGATCCCGGCCGCGACCGCCTTCTGAACGATCTCATAGCCGGCGCGCCCGCTCACCGCGAGGACGGAGCCCGCGAGCGGCGTCCGCCGGTCGAGCACGGCGCGCCCGACCACCTTGTCGACCGCGTTGTGGCGGCCGATGTCCTCGCGCATGGTGACGAGCGCGCCCTCGGGGGTGAATAGGCCCGCCGCGTGGATCCCGCCGGTCCGCTCGAACAGCCGCTGGTGTCGGCGAAGGCCGTCGGCCAGGCGCGGGATGACGGCGGCCTGGACGGCCGGACCTGGCGCGAGGGGCGCGTGATCGTGCGCGAGCTCGTCGAGCGTCGTCGCGCCGCACACGCCGCAGGCCGAGCTGGAGAGGAACGAGCGCCGCGGCCGGCGGGCGGCCGTGGAGCGAAGGCGCACGTCCACGGCGTTCGACTCGACGAGGTCGGAGCTGACGGCGACGGCGCTCTCGCGCTCTCCCGACTCGGCCGAGATCCGGAGCGTCGCGACGTCGTCCAGCGAGGTGATGACCCGTTCGGCGTGCAGGAGCCCGACCGCGAGCTCGACGTCGTTGCCGGGCGTCCGCATGACGACGCTCAGCGGCTCGCCGTCGAGGAGGAGCTGGAGCGGCTCTTCCGCGGCGATCTCGTCGCCCGCGCCGCTCCACGCCCCGGCCTCCCATCGGCCGATCGCGACCGCTCGCGTGGGTCCCCGCGCCACCGGCCGATGTTAGGAGCGCCGCGGCTCGCCCGGCCCGCGCGCGTGGATCGCGCGGGCCATCTCGAGCAGCCGTTCGCGCGTGTTGACGTCGGGGTCGTCCAGCACGCGCTCGAACAGCTCGTCCAGAACGCGGCCGACCTCCGGACCCTGCGGGATCGCGAGGGCGTCCTTGACGTCGTTGCCGTCCACCGCCAGGTCCTTCTTGCTGAACGCGTTGGCGCGCTGGATCTCCTCCTGAACGCGCAGCCAGAGCTCGTTGAGCGCGTACATGCGCGGCGCACGCGCTCCGCTGCCCACGTTGTCGGCCTTCCGAAGGGCGAACAGCGTGGGGATCTGCTCGAGTCCGACCTTCCGTATGAACCGCCGCACGGCGGAGCTCGTCCAGTCGGGCTGGTACCAGAACATGTGGTTGCGCACGAGGTGGCTCACGGCGTCGACGGTCGCCTTGTCGAAGCGCCAGCGGCGGAGGATCTGGCGGACCTTGGCCTCGCCGACGAACTCGTGCTGGTGGAAGTGCCCGTCGTCGAAGGTGTCCGGCTTCCCCACGTCGTGGAAGAGCGCCGCCAGCCGCAGGACGAGGTCCTCCTCCGGTGGCGTGGCCGCCGGCATCTCGGCGGCGGCGGCGTCGAGCGTCGCGAGCGAGTGCTCGAAGACGTCCTGCGCGGCGACCTTCTCCTGGGGCGTCTCCCGGCAGCGCTCGAGCTCCGGCGCGACGACGGCGAGGAGGCCGAGGTTCGAGAGCATGCGCAGACCCACCGACGGAACGGGACCGCGCACGATCTTGGCGAGCTCCTGCTGGATCCGCTCCCCGGAAAGGGACCGCGCGAGCTCGGCGTTGCGCCGGATCGCGTCGGCGGTCGCGGTCTCGATCGTGAAGCCGAGGACCGCGGCGAAGCGCACCGCGCGGAGCATCCGTAGCGCGTCCTCCGCGAAGCGCTCGTCGGGATCGCCGACGGCGCGCACCAGCCGCGCCTCGAGGTCCCGCTGCCCCCCGAAGGGGTCGACCACGCCGCGCTCCGGGCTCCAGGCCATCGCGTTCATCGTGAAGTCGCGGCGCGCGAGGTCCTCCTGGAGCGAGTCCGTGAACGCGACGGCATCGGGGCGGCGGTGGTCCGAGTACTCGGTCTCGATGCGGTACGTCGTCACTTCGATCTCCCGGCCGCCCATTCGCACGACGACGGTCCCGAACCGATTCGTGTAGAGCGACCGCCGGAATATCTTCTGGATCTGCTCCGGCCGGGCGTCCGTCGCGACGTCCCAGTCGGCGGGCTCGATGCCGCGCAGGGCGTCGCGGACGCAGCCGCCCACGACGTAGGCCTCGTGCTGAGCATGGTGCAGGCGCT
>JAJYLV010000038.1 GCA_021787445.1 Chloroflexota bacterium
CGGAGCTCGAGCTGATGCGCGAGCTGGCCGTCGAGGTCCTCCGGCGCCTCGGCATCCCGGCGCGGCTCGTCGAGCGCTGCACCGGGGACCTCGGGTTCAACGCTCTGAAGGGGTACGACCTCGAAGCCTGGGCCCCCGGGCAGGGGGAGTGGCTCGAGGTCTCGTCGATATCGAGCTGCGGCGCGTTCCAGGCCGAGCGCTCGAGCATCCGCTTCCGGCGCGAGGCCGGCGGCAAGGCCGAGCTCGTCCACACCCTCAACGCGTCCGGCTTGGCCCTTCCGCGGCTGATGATCGCCGTGCTCGAGAACTACCAGCAGGCCGACGGATCGGTCGCCATTCCGGACGCCGTCCGGCCGTACATGGGGGGCAAGGAAAAGATCGCGCCGGGAGAGCTCTCGCTCTAGCCGCGGGACCAGGCGGCGCGCTCTCCGGATGCGACCGGGATGCCATGATCGGGTGACGATGCGCATCGACGTCTCGCCCGAAGGGATCCGGAGGCGAGGTCCGCGCTCGTGGCTCGTCACCTGGCGGCTCCGCTCTCGCGAGAGCCGTCCGATGACCGTGCTTCAGGCGTGGCATCCGCACTCGCGCTTCCACAGCTCGCGTCTGCGGCGCTCCCTGCGCGTCCCCTCCCGGGGTTCGGCTGGCCTGGAGCTCCCGGCGCGCGTCGACGCGCGGCCGGGGGATGCCGTCGAGAACTGCTTTCTGATTCTCCGCGTCGCTATGGGGCGCGAGAGGTGGCGCATCCTCGCGCGGTTCACGCTCCTCATGAGCGACGACGGGACGCCGATCCCGCGGGTCGAAGCGATCGACGCCCACCCAGCCGAGCGATAACGTCGAGGCGTGAGCCTTCCGGAGCGCGACCGGCATCTCCTCGAGCGCATGCGCGGCTGACGCCGCAACGCTCAGGCTGCATCCCGCTCGACGTATAGAGGCGGAACGCGGGCTCGTTCACGTGTGACGCGGACCGTGGATCGGTCGACCACACCATCACCGCCTCGGCGCCGCGCTGCCAGCTCCGGTGGATGACCTCGCGGACGACGGCGCGTGCGAGGCCGAGCCGGCGGAACGCCGCGTGCGTCCCGAGAGGTTCGATCTCCGTCCAGCGCGAGATCGGGTCGTACCGCCCGGATGCAGCGAGGCCGACCCGCGCGGATCGGTGCGCAGGCGGCCAGTGAGCGCGATCGCCTTTTGCAGGTCGCGCTCGCGCGAGAAGGGCGATGCGACCGAAGCGAGCGTCGTCGTGAGCAGACCGTAGTCGAGGTCACGACCGGCCGTTCCGCCCGCCGAACGCTCCCTCCCTCGTTGATACGGTCCGCTAGGATCGTGTCAGCGAGCCGGAACAGGGAGGACAGCGGCAATGTCGTTCATGACCGAGAAGCTCGAGCTCAAGGACATCCAGGCCGGCAGGGCCGATCCGGAGTACGTCGACCTCCTGCGTCGCGTGCTCGCCATCCAGTCCGACTGCGAGATCGGCGGACCGCACCTCTACGTGGAGAAGATGCTCCCGGAAGCTCCGCTCAAGCTCGACCGCCTCGTCGTCGCGCGCACGTCGACCGAGGAGATCGACCACTTCCGCAAGTTCGCCGTCCTCGCCGGTGACCTCGGCGTCGACACGACGTACATCCTTCAGCGGAACAATCCACAGCGGTACCTCGAGGCCTTCCGCGGCACGATCAACAGCTGGGAGGACTTCGCCGTCTTCGGCTTCCTCATCGACCGCGTCGGCAAGTACCAGCTGGAGGAGTTCATGGGCTGCAGCTACGCCCCGCTCGCGGCCGTCGTCGAGCATCCCTCGCGCGTCATGCTCGAAGAGGAGGGCCACATCGACTACGGAACGACGCGGACCGCCGAGCTCGCGGCCGTCGGCGGCGAGCAGAAGGAGCGCATCCAGCGCTCCGTCGACCACTGGTACCGCACGGGGCTCGACATGTTCGGGTCGTCGAGCTCGCGGCGCGCGGAGCGCTATCGCCACTTCGGGCTCAAGCGGCGCACGAACGAGGAGGCCCGTCAGCAGTACATCGCCGAGGTCGAGCCGATCATCGAGAAGATGGGGCTGCGCGTCCCCGACCGGCAGGAAGGGCGCAAGTACACATGACGCTTCAGCCCATCCCGTTCGCGCACACGCTCGACGACTTCCTCCAGGACCTCGTCCGTGCGCTCCACCGCGCGGTCGAGCGCGGCATCGCCGCCGCGCGGAGCGATGAGGCCGAGACGGACCGCGCGCTCGCGGACTGCAAGGAGATGATCGACCTCGTCATGGCCGGGCAGGTCGACGAGTGGGTCGGCGACGGCGGACCGCGGAGGCCGGCCGGCTAGAGACCATGGCGCCGCCTGTGCGGATCGATGAACCTTTGTCCCAAGGTCTTACCGATCCGCGGGCCGGTCGCTATCCTCGCGGCCAGGCCGACCTGGCTTTCGGTGGGGCCGGCCGGGAGGGGGACCAATGGGCAGCGCATTCCGGTCCGCGAGCTTCGCCATGGTCATCGCGATCGTCCTCGCATCGTGTGGGGGCTCGACCCCCGCGGCTTCGACGGCTCCGTCGGCGACGAGCGCCGCGACGACGGCCGCCAGCGCCGCGCCGGCCGCGTCCGGCAAGTACGACGAAGCCGCCGCGGAGAAGCAGCTCTACGACGCCGCCGTCAACGCGGGTGAGAAGGAGGTCAACCTCTACAGCTCGATCAACGAGCAGGAGGCCGGACCGCTCCTCGAGATCTGGGCCAAGGAGTTCCCCAAGATCAAGGCGAACTTCATCCGTGCCAGCGAGACCGCTCTCGTCAGCCGCGTCCTGACCGAGGCGCAGGGCCACAAGCCGAACTTCGACGTTCTCGAAACGACGACCTCGCAGCTCGTCGCGGACGCCGGCCTCGCCCTCAAGTACTTCCCGCCGTCCGCCGGGCTCATTCCCGCCGAGCTCAAGGACCCCAAGGGCTACTGGTTCAGCATCTACACGAACTGGTGCGTCGTCGAGTTCAACACCACGAAGATGAAGAAGACCGACATCACCAGCTATCAGGACTTCCTGAAGCCGCAGTTCAAGGGGCAGATCGTCCTCGACAGCACCGAGTACGACTGGTACGCGGGGATGATCCACGAGTACGGCCAGGACAAGGCCGACGCGCTCATCAAGCAGATCAGGGACACGAACGGCATCACGCTCATCAACGGACACGGCACCATGAACGACGACATCTCGTCCGGCCAGTTCGCCGTGACCCTCACGCAGTACGTCAACCAGGCGGAGCGCTCGAAGCGCCAGAAGGCGCCTGTCGACTGGCTCGCGATCCAGCCGGTGACCGTCATCACCTCCGGCAAGGTCATCGTCGACAAGGACGCGCCGCACCCCAACGCGGCGAAGCTCATGGCCGACTTCCTCGCCTCGACGTCGGCGCAGAAGTACCTCGCCAGCCGCGGCCGGCAGATCACGCGCTCCGACGTCCCGCAGGAGCCGCCCGGGCTGCTCGACGGGCTCAAGACCTGGACCGCCCCGGTGCTGACACCGTCGGAGAACCAGGCGCTCGCGAAGAAGTTCAAGGCACTGTTCCAGTAGATGGCGGCGATCGGACTGGCGTGGCGCGGCGTCGTTCGCCGCCGCCACGCCGTCCGGATCACCCCTGAAGGGGTCCTCCTCGGAGCGGCCGCGCTCCTCATCGCCTATCTGGTGCTCGTCCCGGTGGGCTTCCTCATCCTCTCGAGCTTCCGTCGCTACGAGCTGGCGGGCTCGATCAAGCTCATCTTCACCCTCGACAACTACCGCTCCGCATACCTCAGCCCGCACCTCCTCAGCGTCCTCGGGAACACGTTCCAGTACGCCGTCGGCGGCATGCTCCTCGCCGTCGCCCTCGGTGCCGCGCTCGCGTGGATCGTCGAACGGACCAACACGCCCCTGCGCACCCTGGTGACGTTCGGGGCCGCCGCGACGTACCTGCTGCCGGGCGTCCTCGTGACCCTCGCCTGGGTGACCCTGGCGAACCCGCGGATCGGCTCGCTCAACCAGATCGTCCGGTCGTTCCTGCCTCTTCCGGGGACCAGCGGGCCGTTCGACGTGAACTCGATCCTCGGGATGGTCTGGGTGTTCGGCGCGCACATGTACCCCATCGCGTACCTGATCATGTCCGCGGCGTTCGCGAGCATGGACCCGGCGCTCGAGGAGGCCTCCGAGCTGTCGGGCGCCAGCATCTTGCGGACGCTGCGGCGCGTGACCCTCGGCGTCTCACGGCCCGCGGTGCTTTCGGCGGGGCTCATCCTGTTCGTGCGCGGCGTCGAGTCCCTCGAAGTGCCGCTCATCATCGGGGTGCCCGCGAACATCCCCATCCTCACGACGGAGATCTACTCCGACGCGCAGACCGTGCAGCCCCCGGAGCCGGGGATCTCCGCGGCGTTCGGGATCCTGCTCCTCGCGGTCGCGGTCATCGGCGTGTACTTCTATCAGCGCGCGACGAACCGGGCGCGCGCGTTCGCGACGATCACGGGAAAGGCCTACCGCCCGCGGCGGCTGGACCTCGGCCGCTGGCGCTGGGTCGCGATGGCGGCGGTGCTCCTGTTCCTCGTCGTCTCGTTCGTCCTCCCGATCCTCTCGATCGTGTGGGTCTCGCTCTTCCGTTTCGTCACCCAGCCGTCGATCGCCGCGCTGCCCGGCCTCACCCTCACCAACTATCACTACGTCCTGACCTACCCGGCGATCGTCAACGCGTTCCAGAACTCGCTCGTGAACTCGGTGCTGGCGGCGTCGATCGTCGTCGTCCTCACCGCTCTCGTCGCGTGGATCGTCCTCCGCACCCGCATTCCGGGACGCGGCGCGCTCGATTGGCTGGCGTTCGCTCCCATCGGCATCCCCGCCACGATCATCGGGATCAGCGTCCTGCTCACGTACCTCACGCTGCCGTTCCCCCTCTACGGAACGCTCCTCATCGTCACCATCGCCCACGTCACGATCTTCCTGCCGTACGGCATGCGCCTCGCGAGCGACGCGCTCCTGCGGGTGCACCCCGAGCTCGAAGAAGCCGCCTACGTCTCGGGCGCCTCGTGGGCCTCCTCTTACCGCAGGGTCCTGATGCCCCTCCTCGTGCCGGGCTTCGTCGCGGCGTGGATCACGATCGTCGGCCTCTCCTTCCGCGAGCTGTCGGCGACGATCTTCCTCGCGTCGGCGGACACGCGCTTCATCTCCGTCGTCATGTACACGACCTGGGCGGACGGGAACACGACGGCCGCCGCCGCGGTCGGCGTGGTGCTCCTCGCCGTCGTCTTAGTGCTGGCGCTCGGAGCGTGGCTCATCGGCCGCCGCTTCCGCATCGCCGAGTAAGGGGTCGCGGCGCGCCGCGCTCAGCCACAGACGACGAAGCGCATGGGATAGGCGTGCAGCCGCTCGACGCCCGACCGCGTGACGCGGACGGTCTCTCCGACCTGCATCCCCATACGCGCGTCCGCGGTCACGACGTTCGGCTGTACGACGACGACCATGTCGGAGCGGAAGGTGAAGTCCGGGATCGCGCCGTGAGCGGTCGGCCGCGTGCGGAGGATCGGCGCGAGCTGGCTCATGCCGTGGCAGAGGTCGTCGTAGAGGGTGTACCCGCGCTCGTGGACGACCGCCGCGGCGTCGACGACATCCGCGGCCGTCGCGCCGTCGCGGAGCACCGCGACGACGCGCTCGTAGCACTCGACGGCGGCGTCGTGCATGCGCTGATACGGCTCGGTGGGCGGCTCGCCGATCGCGTAGGCGCGGTGGATCTGCCCCGAGTAGCCCCAGTGGTCGGCGCTGATCTCGGTGATGAGCACGTCGCCCGCCTGGATGAGCCGGCGCGACGGGATCTGCGCGGGAACGCCGATCTCCGGCGCGCGCATCGGCGTCGTCGCCATGAAGTGGATCCCGTGCGTGCCGCCCTCCCGCGCGTACGCGCCTTCGACGATCGCGGCGAGCTGGTCCTCGCGCAGACCCGGCCGCACCTCGCGCTCGAGCGCGGCCATCGCGAGGTCGGTGAAGCGCGCGGCGATCCGCACCCGCTCCAGCTCCTCCGTGCTCTTGATGAGCCGGACGTCGCGAAGGATGCGCGTCGCGTCGACCCACTCGACCGCGGGGAGAGACCGCACGAGGCGCGCGTGGTGCTGCCAGGGAACGGCGCCGACGAGCCCGACGCGGCCGGACGCGACGCCGCGCTCGCGGAGCGCGGCCGCGACGCTCGCCACGCTGTCAACGCCACCCCAGCGCACATCCTCGACGGTCGCCGTGCGCCGCGCGTTGGGGAGGTGATTGAAGAGCTGAACGAGGAGCGTCGGGTCGCCCTCGAGCGGGAACACGACGTACGACTCGCGCGTCCCCGGCCAGTCGGTCAGGTACTGGACGTCGTGGTCGCGGCCCCGTCCGTAGAGGACGAGGCACGAGAGGTCATCGCGCGCCATCGCCGCGCGCACCGCCGCGGATCGCCGCGCTATCTCGGTGTGCGAGAAGGTGGGGTATGCCGCGTCCTCGGGCATCGCGCCGCTAGAGTACCGGCGACGTGATGCCGACCGAGCGTGCCGCCGATCTCCTCCGCCGCATGCTCCGGATCCGCCGGCTCGAGGAGAAGCTCGTCCACCTCGCCGAGGACAAGACGCTCATCCGCGCCCACTACCACCTCTACGTCGGCCAGGAGGCCGCCGGCGTCGGCGCGTGCTCGGCGCTCCGGCGCGAGGACCTCGTCTTCACGACCCACCGCAATCACGGGCACGTCGTCGCCAAGGGCGGGGACCCCTTCCGCGTCATCGCTGAGGTCATCGGGCGCCGCGACGGCTACCTCGGCGGCCGCGGCGGGACGTTCCACGTCGCCGCGCCCGAGATAGGCATCCCGCACACGTCCGCGATCGTCGGCGGCTCGCTCCCGATCGCGGCGGGGACGGCGTGGGCGGCCAAGCTCGCGCGCGCGGGCCGCGTGACCGTCGTGTTCTTCGGGGACGGGGTGATGGAGGAGGGCGTCTTCTACGAGACGCTCAACATCGCCCAGCTCTGGCGTCTGCCGATCCTCTTCTACATGGAGAACAACAGCGTCACTCCGGAGGAGCGCCCGGGCCGCGGTTCGCCGACGTCGTCGCACGCCGCGAAGGCGCTCTCCGAGGTCCCGCGCGCGTTCGGCATCGACACGACCGTCCTCGACGGGACGCGGGTCGACGGCGTCGCGGAGGCGATCGGCGCGCTCGTCGCGCGGATGCGGAGGGGCGAGGGGCCCTTCTTCGTCGAGTCACGGACGACGCGCTGGCCCGGCAACTACGGCTCTTTCCCGCGCCTGCCGGGCGGCGACACCGACATCGACTGGGCCTGGGACCGCGAGCGGCCGGTGGAGGAGGTGCGGTCGTGGCACGCCGAGAGCGACCCCATCCTGCTGTGGACGCGCGAGTGCGAGCGCTCGGGCGCCCTCAGCCGCGACGCGATCCGCACGATCGACCGCGAGGTGCGCGAAGAGATCGAGAAGGCCGCCGCCGCGGCCCTCGCGAGCCCGCCGCCGGACCCGGCGTCGGCGCTGGAGCACACCTATGCCTGAGCGCGTCATCAGCTTCGCGCAGGCGATCGCCGAGGCCGTCGAAGGGATCATGGAGGAAGACCCGCGCTTCCAGCTGATGGGTGCGCGCTTCACCGGGCACACCAAGAGCGCGCGCGTCATGGATCCGATCATCGAGCGCTACGCCGACCGGATCTCGTGGCCCCCCATCTCCGAGATCGCGTACTGCGGCGTGGCCATCGGCGCCGCCATCAGCGGCGTGCGCAGCATCGTCGAGATGAGCACGGCGACCTTCTCGTACGAGGCCATCCCGCAGATCGTCAACGAGGCGGCGATCGTGCACGCGAACTCCAACGGCCGCATCTCGGCGCCGGTCGTGTTCCACGTCCTCTACGGCATCCGCGGCGCGGGCGCCGCGCAGCACTCCGGCAGCCCGCAGGGGTGGTACTGGAGCGCGCCCGGGCTGCAGGTGGCGATGCCGGCGACGCCGGCGGACATGAAGGGCCTCCTGCGCTACGCCGCGCTCCGCAGCAAGGGGCCGACCGTCCTCCTCGACCACCAGCGCCTCATGGAGGGCTTCGGCCCGGTGCCGGAAGGACCCTTCGAGATCCCCTTCGGGCAGGCGAGCGTCGAGCGCGAGGGCGACGACGTCACGATCCTCGGCACGTCGATCCAGGTGCAGCGGGCGCTCGAGGCGGCGGACATCCTCTACCGCGACCACGGCCTCGCCGCCGAGGTCCTGGACCTGCGCACGCTCCAGCCGCTCGACCACGCGACGATCGCGCGCTCGGTGAAGAAGACGGGACGCGTCGTCGTGACGGACGAGAGCCCCGAGGACGCGGGCGTCGCGACGGTCCTCGCGGGCATCGTCGCGAGCGAGATGTTCGACTCGCTGCGCGCGCCGGTGAAGCGCGTCGGCGTGCTGCCGACGCCGGTGCCGTACGCGAAGGGGATGGAGGACTTCGTGACGCCGCGCGTCGATCGCATCGTCGCCGCGGCGCTGGAGGTGGCGAAGCGATGACCGACGACATGGCCGACAGCCTGGGGAGGATCGCGGCGAGGTCGCCCGTCCAGACGTTCATCCTCATCCCGCTGCTCACGCTCCTCGGCGAGGCGCTCACCCGCCGCCGGATCCGGCTGCGCGGGGAGTGGCTCCTCCTCTGCCTCGCCGGGTACGGGCTTTACCGCGGCGCGGGGCGGTACCGCATGGCGCAGGGCGCGGGCTCGGAGGGGTTCCGTAGGCCGCCGGACAAGCTCGTCACGACGGGGCCGTACGCGATCTCGCGCAACCCGATGTACCTCGGACACCTTCTGTTCAGCGCGGGCGTCGCGCTCGCGACCGGATCGCCGATCGCGGTCGGCGGGTTCGTCTACGAGTGGCGGCGCTTCACGCGGCGCGTGCGCATCGACGAGGAGCGCATCGAGAAAGTGTTCGGCGAGGAGTACCGCGAGTACCGCTCGCGCGTGCCGCGCTGGGTGCCGTACTGGGATTGACCGGCAGCGGGCCGTCCGCCGGTGGGCGGGCGCGCCTGATCGTCATCAGCGTCGTCGTGACGCTCCTCCTCGTCGCCACCGTCGCGGTGCCGATCGCCGCCATGCACAGATCCGACCTGCCCTTCGAGCGCGCCTACGGCAGCTTCATGGTCTCGCTCGTCTCGCGTATCGGCGGCGGCAACGCGACGGACCCGCTCGGCCGCACGGCGATCACGGAGCAGGGTCGCGTCGCGTACGCGGGGTCGTGCGCCGTCTGCCACGGAGCGAGGGGCGACGGCAAAGGCGTCTTCGGGACTGCCGGGTATCCGCCCGCGAGCGACCTTCTGAGCGAGGACGCGAAGGAGAAGAGCGACGCTCAGCTGTTCTGGATCACGAAGAACGGCATCAGCTTCACGGGGATGCCCGCATTCGGCGGTCAGTACGCCGACCGCGACATCTGGGCGCTCGTGAGCTACATCCGCGCGCTGCAGCAGGGCCGCGGGAGCTCTCTGGACGTCCCGGCCGCCACGGCCGCTCAGCTCGCCTTGGCGGACCCGCACGGCACGCCGGTCCAGCAGGGCTCCGCCGTGTACTTCGCTCAAGGCTGCGGTCTCTGTCACGGCGCCGTCGGCAACGCGCCCGGCGAGCTCGGCCTTGAACGCGAGGGCGAGACGGAGGCGATCCGCTACGGCCGTCGCGGCATGCCCGCGTACGACACGGCCCAGCTGAGCAACGCCGATCTCCGCGCGCTCCAGGCCTACATGCGGACGTTCACCGGTCGAGGGCGCGAGGGCGACGACTGACGCGGGGCGCGGTCAGCGCGCCTCCCAGCGGTCCGGCCCGCCGAACCCGTTCGCTGCGTTCCACGCCATGGCGTCGATGCGCTGGCCCGTCACCGTTCCGCGCGCGAGGTAGAGCGTCGGCGGCACCATCGCCTCGGGCGTGACGTAGCGCACTCCCGGCTCCTTCGCGCGCGCGCCGGCGCGGTGGTCCTCGGTGATGACACGCGCACCCGGGTCGAGCGAGTTGACGGCGACGCGCGCGTCGCCCCACTCGAGCGCGAGCGTCCGCGTCAGGGCGTCGAGCCCGGCCTTCGAGGCGGCATACGGCGCGCGTCCCGCGTCGGGCCGGACGGCCGCGCGGGCCGAGAAGTTGACCACGCTCGCGCCGCCGGCCCCTGTGAGCAGCGGTCCCAGATACCGGCAGCACAGGAACGGACCGCGCAGGTCCGCGGCGACGACGCGGTCCCACTCGTCCACGCTCAGCTCGAGGACGGGCGTGCGGAATGCCTCGGGATCCCCCAGCTGATGCATCCGGAGAGCCGCCGCGTTGACGAGGACGCGGAGCGCGGTCGATCGCTCCGCCACGGCGGCGGCGACCCGGCGCACGTCGGCCTCCACGGAGACGTCGCACGGCAGCGGGACGATCGTCGCGCCGGTCGTGCGCGCCTCGCGCGCGACGCGCTCGAGAGTCTCGCGCGTGCGCGCGACAGCGAAGACCGTCGCCCCCTCCGCGGCGAGGGCGAGCGCGATCGCGCGTCCGATCCCGCGGCCCGCGCCGGTGACGACCGCCGCGCCGCGCAGCGCGTCAGGGATGGTCGAGCCACTCCGTTCGATCGGCGTGGTACAGGGCGGTCGCGAGGTGCTCGCCGTTCACGAGATAGACCCCCACGAGGCGCGTGGCCTTGCGGAGCGTCGCGTGCGGCGGCGACCGGTCCGCCCACGAGACGAAGCGGCGCAGCGTCTCGCGATCCGAGGCGCTCTCCATCCGGACGGTGAAGCGGATCTCGGTGAAGCCGGGGTGTGCGTAGCCCTCGTCGTAGAGGTACTCGCCGCGGCGGTCGAACGACCCGTCGACCTCTTCCGTCAGCGCGTAGATCTCGGCGCCGCACGCGGCCGCGGCGCGGCCCCACTGCGTCATGTGGCTGAAGGCGAGGCCGGCGAGGAACGTGTGTCCCGGGCTGACGCCGCGGCCGTCCCCGGTGCTCTCCGCGCGCTCGTCCGAGACGAGCTCGACGGCGCGTATGCGCGTGCGGCCGAGGCTGCGGCCGAGCCACTCGACGACGAGGTGCTGGTGCGAGGCGTACTCGGCCGGCTCGGTAGCGGCGAGGAGCGTCGGCTTCACGTCGGCGAGGTAGCGCATCTTCTCGGGCGGGACGGGCGGGAGCGGCTTCCTCTGCACCGTCGCCGAGAGTAGCGGTCGGGGGTCCGATCGGCACTCGTCGCCGTGCCGCGTGGCGCCGATGCTGTCGCGCATGGATCAGCCGTATCCCGTTCGCTTCTCCGTGGACTATCCCGACCGCGAGCTCGACCGCGTCTCCAGCCTCCTGCGCATCGTGTGGGTGATCCCGATCGCCATCGTCCTCGCGGCCGTCAGCGGCGGCGTCTCGGAGCGCTACAGCGTGAACACGCAGGAGACGACGACGAGCGCGGCGGCCGGTGGCATCCTCTTCCTCGCGCCGCTGCTCATGATCCTCTTCCGCCGCAAGTACCCGCGCTGGTGGTTCGACTGGAACCGTGAGCTCCTCCGCTTTGGTGCGCGTGTCGGCGCCTACCTCGCGCTCATGGACGACCACTACCCCTCGACGGACGAGGAACAGTCGGTGCACCTCGACGTCGACTATCCGACGATGCCCGACGGGCTGAGCAGATGGCTGCCGCTCGTGAAATGGCTGCTGGCGATCCCGCACTACATCGTGCTCGTGTTCCTGTGGCTCTTCGCGATCGTCGCTCTCGTCGTCGTGTGGCTCGCTATCCTCTTCACCGGACGCTACCCGCGCGGCCTCTTCGACTTCGTCGAGGGCGTCATGCGCTGGACGTATCGCGTCGTCGGCTACGCCTTCGTCCTCGTCACCGACCGCTACCCGCCCTTTAACGCCGCTTGACCGACAAGAGCTATGACGTGTCGGCGGAGCTGAGCGAGCTCATGGACCTGTGCGCCGCGCTGCGGAGCCATCTGGAAAGCATCTGACCCCGCGCGGCAGGTCAGGATCCCTGGCGACAGCCGCATCGCCTACCCAGCCGTGACCTCCCTTGGAAAGATGGGAGGGCCGGTCTCACATCACGGCCAGGCCGACGGCGCGCGCCGCCGTCGCCTGGTCGTCGTCGCGCGTGACGAAGGCGAGGGCCTCGCCGTCGGCGAGCGCGCGCCCGTCCTCCAGAGCGACCGCGAGGTGGATCGCGTCGAGCGCTCGCAGCTTGTGGTCGAGGACGAGCTGACGCGCGGTCGCGATGACGGGCTCGGCCCGGAAGGCGATCGGATACACCGGACCGTCGACGGCCAGATCCGCATCGATCCGGCTCAGGATGGCCGCCCACGCCCGAAGCCGGCCGGCGCGTCCAGCGGCGCGGACGGCCGCCGCGATCTCGACACGGGCGATCTCACTCGTGAGGAGGGGATCCCCACCGCCGAACAGCGTCTGGTACAGGCCGCCGCCGGCGTCCTCATCCGGCAGGTAGGCGCGTATGAGCGCGCTCGGGTCCACGTACTTCAGCGTCGTTCCCCGCGAGCCTCTTCGAGCGCTTCGACGAGGGCGCGCCCTGCGTCACCACGGAGCAGGCGCCGCACCTCGTCACGGGGAGGCACGCGACCGCGAGGCCGCGGCAGCTCGACCAGCACGCCGAGCTCCCGCATCCGGGCTCGCAGCCGCCCGTGCCGATCGTCAGCCTCGAGGCCGCGCTCGAGCAGATCGGTCACGAGGGAATTCATCGACCGCCGCTGGACGGCGGCTCTTTCCTTGAGCTGCCGGTGCAGTCGCTCGTCGATCCGGGCGATCAACTGCCTCACCTAGGCGATGCTATCACTAGGGATGTCTGGTGCTATCAGTCCCCCCCGGCGGGTAAGGGGGTCAGGCGCTCCCGTTCAGGAGGGAGCGGATCGCCGAGACGATCTGAGGGGCCCGCACCAGATAGGCGTCCTCGAGCGGCGGGCTGACGGGAACGGGCGTCGCCGGCGCGCCGAGGCGGACGACCGGCGCGTCGAGAGCGTCGAAGGCCTCCTCCTGCACGAGAGAGGCGAGCTCGGCGCCGAAGCCGCCGCGCCGCACCGCTTCGTGCGCCACGACGCAGCGGTGGGTGCGGCGGACCGAGGAGAGGATCGTCCCGAGGTCGAGCGGCTGGAGCGTCCGCGGGTCGATGACCTCGACCTCGATGCCGTCGCGCGCGAGGTCCTCGGCGGCGGCCAGCGCCTCGTGGACCGTCCGCGAGGTCGCGACGAGCGTCACGTCGCGGCCCGGCCGGCGTACGAGGGCCGATCCGAGCGGCACGGGGGCCGGGTCGAACGACGGCTCCTTGCGGAAGTAGAGCTCCTTGTTCTCGATCACGACGACTGGGTCGTCGGCGCGGACCGCCGACATGAGCAGCCCCGCCGCGTCCGCCGCCGTCGCGGGCATGGCGACGGCGAGCCCGGGGACGTGGACGAGGAGGGCCTCGAGGCTCTGCGAGTGCTGCGCCCCCGAGCGCGTCCCGGCGCCCGACGAGGTGCGCACGACGAGGGGGCAGCGCAGCTGCCCGCCCGACATGTAGCGCGCCTTCGCGGCCTGATTGACGAGCTGGTCGAAGGCGAGGGTGATGAAGTCGATGAACATGATCTCGACGACCGGGCGGAGGCCGGCGAGCGCCATCCCCGTCGCGATGCCCATGACGGTGCTCTCGCTGATCGGCGTGTCGCGGACGCGGTCGCCGAACTCGGCGGCGAGGTCCTTCGTCGCGCCGAACGGCCCTCCCTCCGCGACGTCCTCTCCGAGGATGCGGACCGTCGCGTCGCGCCGCAGCTCGGCCGCGAGGGCCCCGTTGATGGCCCCGATGTACGTCGTCTCAGCCACCGACGTCCTCCGTGAGGGCGGACGCCGCCGGGAACGGCGCCGATCGCGCCGCTGAGACCGCCGCGGCGACCGCGCGCCGCGCCGCCGCCTCGCACGCCGCGGCGTCCTCCGCGGACAGCTCGCCGGTCGCCACGGCGCCGCTCGCGAAGCGCCGCACCGGGTCTTTCGCCTTCCACTCCGCGACCTCGCTCGCCTCGCGGTACTTCGCGGGGTCGCCCTCGTAGTGGCCGCGCATCCGGTAGGTGAGGCACTCGAGGAGCGCCGGCCCGCCGCCGCTGCGCAGCGGCGCGACGAGCGCCGAGGCGGCCTCGCGTATGGCGACGACGTCGTTGCCGTCGACGGTCCGCGCGTCGACGCCGTAGGTCTCGGCGTGCCGCGTCACGCGCTCGACCGGCGTGTGCGCCGAGCGCGGGGTGAATTCCGCGTAGCCGTTGTTCTCGCAGACGAGCAGAACGGGCAGCTTCCACAGCGCGGCGATGTTGAGGGACTCGTGGAAGTAGCCGGTCTGCACGGCGCCGTCGCCGAAGAAGACGACCGCGACCGCGCCGGGCTCGGTCTCGCGCAGTGCGAGGGCGGTCCCGAGCGCGAGAGGGATGGTGCCGCCGACGACGCCGGTCGCCTCGAGGACGCCGTGGGCGACGTCGACGAGGTGCATCGAGCCGCCCTTCCCGCCGCACAGGCCCGCCGCCTTGCCCATGAGCTCGGCCATCACGGCCGCGGGGTCGGCGCCCCGCGCGAGGACGTGGCCGTGCGCCCGGTGGCCGCTGTAGACGCGGTCACGCGCCTCGAGCACGTCGCAGACACCGACGGCCGACGCCTCCTGGCCGATCGACACGTGAACGAGGCCGACGACCTCGCCCGTGCCGACGAGCTCGGAGACGCTCTCCTCGAAAGCGCGGATGAGCCACATCCGCTCGAGGACGCGCTTCGCGTCCAGCGTTCCGACCCCTAGACGCCCTTCCCGAAGGTGATGAGCTCGGTCCGGCTGAGCGTGACCGCCTTCGCCTTGAGGGGCTCGTTCTGCTTGTTCTGGAAACCCGGCTGGTCGAGGAGCTGATACCGCGCGACCCACGTCGAGAAGGGATCGCGCGAGCCGATCCCATCCTCGGGCACGACGACGCTGAGCCCGCGGGCGCAGCAGCCGAACGACGTGTAGACGACGGCGCCGTTCGCCGCCGTCCCGACGACGATCGCGTGCTGCAGACCCTTCAGCTGCTCCGCGAGGTCGGTGCTGAAGAACTTGTCGGCGCTCGAGCGCACGATCGGATCGTCGGGCTTGGACGCGAGCTCAGGCGCGACGACCTGATCGGCCGCGCGCCCGAGCGAGAAGATGACGCGCGCGCCCGCCTTGCGCGCGCGGTCGATGAGCTTCCGGACCGGCTCGAGAGACGCCTTGACCTCGGGGATCGTGTTCGTCGCGCTCGAGATGTCGAGGACGAGCACGGCGGTCGCCGCGGGGTCGACCGTGACCGCGACGGGGTCGGGGAGCTTCGGCGTCTCGGTCATGCCGTCACGAGCTCCTTCGGACGCGGCTTCCCGGTGCCGTAGAACTCCGGCCACTTCTCGACGTACTGGTCGCGGTAGCTCTTCAGGTAGTGGTCGGCCATCTCGACGCAGCGAGGCGCCCAGACCTTCGGCTTCGACCTCACGTAGGCGAGGAACTCGCGGAGGACCTTCGCGCGGAACGGCCGCCCGATGATGAACGGGTGGAGGCCCATCGTCATCATCCCCGGCCGTCCGGCCTCTCCCTCCTCGTACAGCTGGTCGAACTGGTCCTTCCACCACTGCAGGATCGCGCGCGGGTCCTTCCGCGTGGAGCTCGCCATCTGGTGATCGGTGAGCCAGATGCCGTAGCTCATGGCCACGATGTCGCCCTTGTCCGTCCGCAGCGTGTACGGAAGGTCCTCGTTGATCGTTCCCATGTAGTAGCGGTAGCCGAGCTCCGCGATGAGCGGGAGCGTGAAGTGGTTCGGCCGCTCGCCGGACGAGATGTACCCGACCGGCCGCACGCCGGCGTTCTTCTCGAACGACTCGACGGTCTTCACCAGCTCGGAGCGTTGCACGTCGTCGGTCTGCCGCCCCACGTACTCGTGGCGCCAGTTCTCGCTCGCGAGCTCGTGTCCGGCCGCGAGGATCTCCTTCGCGATCTCCGGGTGCGCCTGGACGCCCGAGCCGTTCATGAACCACGTCGTCTTGATCCCGAACTCCTCGAGGACGTCGAGCACGCGGTAGGCGCCGCACCGCTCGCCGTAGAGGCGGTCGGTGATGAGCGCGATGTCCGTCGTGAAGAGGGATCCGCTCGGCGTGTCGTGCCGGAACGACGCCTGCGCGGAACCGGGCTTGCCGAGCTCATCCTCTGGCCACGTCTCGAGGACGATGCACGGCATGAGCGCCATCACGGCGCCATCCGGCCACTGAACGGGACGGCGAGGCATGCGAGGCTTCTTCACGGTCCCCTCCCTTTATTCGGTCGCGATGCTCTACCGGTAGCGGCGCATGGGTCGCTTGCGGACGACGGTGTCGACGAGCGCGGGCCGGCCCTCCTTGACCTCGCGGAGCGCCCGCTCGAGCGCGGGGCGCACCGACCGGGGATCCTCGATGGGCCCTTCGGCGTGCCACCCGAACGATCGCGCGAGCATGGCGAAGTCGACGGCCGGCTCGCTGACGTCCATTCCGAGGAACGCGTTCCCCTCCGGCGTGCCGCGGTGCCGCGCCACGCGGATCTGGTGCTCCCAGTCGTTGTAGTAGGCGCGGTTGTTGTACATGACGACGAGCATCGGGATCCGGTCGTGCGCCGCGGTCCACAGCGCGCCGGGGTCGTAGAGGAGGTCGCCGTCGGGCTGGATGTCGACGACGACCTTGCCCGTGCCGCGGTAGGCGAGCCCGATGCCGAGCGACATCCCGATCTGCGTGGACGTGCCCATCGCGCGCCCCCCGTGGCGCTCCGGCTTCTCCATGTCCCACAGGCGCAGCGCCTGGTCTTCGGCCGCGTTCGCGGTGAGGACCCAGTCCTCGTCCTTGATGACCGGCCAGATCTCGCTCGCCAATCTCGCCGGCGTCATCGGGATCGCGTCGCGATCCCTCGCCGCCGCCTCGAGCCAGTGCTCGTGGATCTCGCGGTGGACCTGCGCGATCCGCGCGCGCCGGGACTCACGCGCCGGGTCCTCGGGGCGGAGGCGCTCGCGGAGGGCCGCGATCAGGGCGGGCAGGGCGAGGCGCGTGTCGGCGACGATCGAGAGGTCGACCGGCTGGAGCTGGCCGAGGTCCTCGGACCACTTCGCCGTGCGCAGCTCCATGAGGCCGACGTCGACGATCCGGCAGCCTTCGGGGATGCGCGAGCGCTTCGTCCGATCGACGCTCTCGCGGTCGAGCTCGTTGAGCGGCCGGTACAGGTCGCCGACGTCGACGCCGAGGACGACGTCCGCGGTCGCGAGCGCGTCGCCCCCGGTGAGGTTGAGGGGGTGGCGGTTCGGGAAATTGAGGCGTCCGTTGAGATCGATGACCGGGGCCGCGAGGAGCTCGGCGAGGGCCACGAGATGCGCCGACGCCTCGGGATGGCGCCCGGTGAACTCGGTGACGATCACGGGGCGCTCCGCCGCGGCGAGCCACTCGGCGGCGCGCTCGACGGCGCGCGGATCGGCCTGGACGGGGGTCGGGAGCGCGCCGCGGAGGAACGGCTCGACCGACAGGGGCGCGGAGAGCTTCTGCTCCTGCAGTCCGGCGTCGTAGCAGACGTACACGGGCCCCGCGGGTTCCGTCGTCGCGATGCGGTACGCGCGCGCGAACGAGGCGGGGAAGTCCGCGATCGTCGCCGGCTGATCGTCCCACTTCACGAAGTCGCGGATGGCGTTGCCGTTGACCAGCGCGCTGTGGATCCAGTCGATGTACGGGCGGCGCTTCGTGCGGTCGAGCGGCCCCGTCGCGCCGACGATGATCATCGGAACGCGGTCGACGTAGGCGTAGTAGATGGTCATCGCGGCGTGGAGCATCCCGACGACGTCGTGGACGATCGCCGCCATCGGCTTGCCGGT
>JAJYLV010000039.1 GCA_021787445.1 Chloroflexota bacterium
CTCCGTCCACGGTCGCATTCCGCGGAGTGCCGGGTATCTGCCATCCTCGTGGCGTGCCCCGACGCCTCGACCGACGCCGCCTGCGGACGATCGCCCGCCGGCTCGATGCCGCGTACGGTGAGCCTCCTTCGCCGCGGCGGCTGCCGCCGATCGACGAGCTCGTCCTGACGATCCTCTCGCAGAACACGAGCGACGTGAACCGCGATCGCGCCTACGCCGACCTCCGCCGGGCGCTCCGCAGCTGGGAGTCCGTCGCCGACGCCCCGGCACGGACCATCGCCCGGGCCATTCGCCGCGGTGGGCTCGGCGCGACGAAGGCGCCTCGCCTCCGCGCCGCCCTGCGCACGCTCAGGGAGCGGGGGACGGAGCTCGATGCGCCGCGCGCGCTGGCCGAGCTGCCCGACGCCGAGCTGTGGGACCTCCTGGTCGGGCTCCCCGGCGTCGGCCCGAAGACGGCGGCGTGCGTCCTCCTCTTCTCTCTCGATCGCCCGTACCTGCCGGTGGACACCCACGTGCACCGCGTCGCCATCCGCCTCGGTCTCGTCGAGCAGCGGTCGAGCGCCGTGCGCGCGCAGGTGGAGCTGCAGGCGGCCGTCCCGCCGGACCTGGTCTACGACCTGCACATGGGGCTCATCCGTCACGGCCGGGCGGTGTGCGTCGCGCGGCGCCCGCTGTGCTCGGAGTGCGTTCTCGCCGAGCTATGCCCGCGCGTCGGAGTGACGGCGTCGAGGTAGAGCGGCGCTCGGGCGGGTGGCGCACCCGGCTGGCGGCGCGGCGTCTCGCTCGGGGCCGCTCCTGCCAAGGCTCCCTTGTTCGTCTCTCGTCGCTGCCCGCGTCGTCGCTTCCGCCTCTCGCAAGATCGCGACGCCGCCCGCACCACACCACCCCTCTCGCGCTGCTCGGCTATCGCCTCTCAGCTACACGACCCTCGGGTACAGCCGCGCCGCGAGCCATACGAGCAGGCCGAGGAAGACCAGCTGCACGCCGATGTCGAGCGGGACGCTGAAGACGCTCGTGGCGCCGTCGATCATCAGCGTGCGCAGCGCGTCGATCTGGTAGGTGAGCGGGTTGATGCCCGAGATCACCTGGAGCCAGGCGGGCATCAGGGAGATCGGGTAGATGGCGTTGCTGGCGAAGAAGAGCGGCATCGTGAGGACCTGTCCGAACCCCATGAGGCGCTCGCGGTCGCGCACGAGGCACGCCATGACGAGCGAGAACGTCGCGAAGACGGCCGAGCCGAGCGCCACCATAAGGAAGACGCCGATCACGGCGAGGATGCTCGGACGGACGTCGACGTGGAGGAAGAGCGCGAGGACGTAGACGATGAACGCCTGCGCGATGCCCCGGATCCCGGCGGCGGCCGCCTTGCCGAGCACGAGCGCGACGCGCGGCGCGGGGCTCGCGAGGAACTTGTGGAGGATCCCCAGGTCGCGCTCCCAGATGACCGAGATCCCGAAGAAGATCGCGATGAAGAGCGAGCTCTGGGCCAGGATCCCGGGAGCCATGAAGTCGAGGTAGCTCAGGCTGCCGGTCGGCACTCCGCGGATGCGGGCGAAGACCTGCCCGAACACGAGGAGCCACAGCGCCGGCTGGACCGCGCGCGTCAGGAGGATGACGGGGTCGTGCCGCAGCTTGCGGGCGTCGGCTTCGGCGACCGCGTACACCTGCTCGAGGAAGGCGACGGCGCCGCCGACGTCAGGCCAGGCGGCGCGCTGTACGGCGTGTGCGGAGCGCATCTCGGTAGCTACCTCCTTCCGTGAGGCCCGCGCCCGTGTAGTGCGCGAACGCGCCGTCAAGGTCGGGCGCGCCGCTGGCGGTGACAAGCTCGGCCGGCGAGCCGATGGCGGCGATCCGTCCCTGGTGCATGATCGCGACGCGCTCGCAGAGCTCCGCCGCCTCCTCCATGTAATGCGTCGTGAGGAGGATGGTCGTACCGAACGCCTGCCGGACGGCGCGGAGGTGATCCCACACGACGCGCCGCGCGACCGGGTCGAGGCCGACCGTCGGCTCGTCGAGGAAGAGCACCGGAGGCGAGTGGAGCATCGACTGCGCGATCTCGAGCCTTCGGACCATCCCTCCGGAGTAGGTCTTGACGAGGCTGTCGGCCGCGTCGACGAGGCCCATGAGCTCGAAGGCGTCGTCGATGCGCCCGCGACGCTCCGAGCGCGGGATCGAGTAGAGCTTGGCGAAGACCGACAGATTCTCGCGTCCGGTCAGGAGTCCGTCCGCCGAGAGCGCCTGTGGCACGTAGCCGATGCGGCGGCGCACCTCGACCGGCTCGCGGAGGATGTCGTAGCCGTTCACGCTGCCGGTCCCCGCGCTCGGCGCGAGCAGCGTCGTGAGCATCTTGATGGTCGTCGTCTTGCCGGCGCCGTTGGGCCCGAGAAGGCCGAACACGGAGCCCGGCGCGACGGCGAACGAGACCGCGTCCACCGCGACGAGCTCGTCGAAGCGCCGCACGAGGTCGATCGTCTCGACGGCCGCGGCGTCAGCCGGCACGGCCGCCTCGCTGCTCGAACAGACCGTCGAGGATGGAGAGCGCCTCGTAGACCGTCGCGAGCTCGTCGGAGCTGAGCGCCGCGAGCGCCGCCGCGACGCGCGCGCGTGTCGCGCTCCGGGAGCGGCGCAGGAGGACGAGGCCGCGGGGCGTGAGCGTGATCGCGACGGCGCGCCGCTCGGTGGGCCGGTCGGAGCGGCGGACGAGGCCGTCGCGAACGAGGCGCTGCACCAGGACCGAGGCCGAGGGCGCGGTGACCCCGAGGTGTGCCGCGACCTCGCCGAGGGCGGCGCCGGGATGGCGTTCGAGGTAGGTGAGGGCGCGGAACTGCGGGATGGATCCGATCCCGGAGTGCCGGCGCATCTCCGAGCGGATCAGACGGACGAGCGACGGCACGACGTTCATGAGCTGTCGTGCCGCGGCCGACGGCTCGGTGCGGGAGCGGTCGGGGTGCTGGCGTGCCGCCTGTCGCATATCGAATCATTAGGATATCAAACTCTCGGCGGAGGCGCAGGCTTCCCCTGAACCCGTCGGGTACACTTGGTCCCGCGCCGACGTAGCTCAGCCGGTAGAGCAGCGCATTCGTAATGCGCCGGTCGCCAGTTCGAATCTGGCCGTCGGCTCAGCCGGGAGACCGGCGGCCCACTCGCGGTCCGCCGCTCGCCGGTCGGACCCGGCCGTCGGCTCAGCCGGACGCGGCGGCCGAGGCCCTGCTCATCGCTCCGGAACGGGCGCTCACCGCGACCGCGAGGAGGATCCCGAAGGTCAACATCGCCGTCCCCTCGTCGATCCCGGACCAGATCGGCGCGATCTGCATGTCGTTCGTGACGGCGAACCCGCCGATGCCCGCGGTCGCCGCGAGCGTCGCCAGTGCGGCCAGGCTCCACGCCCGCGCGAAGCGCGCTCGCCAGGCGGCGACGACGAGCGCGACGATGACGAGCGCGGTCAGGAGAGCGAGCGAGCGATGCGCCCACTCGATGAGCACCAGGCCGTCCAGCCGCGGGATGAGGCGTCCTTCGCACAAAGGCCAGTCGGGACAGGCCATGCTCGCGTTGGCGACGCGTGCGAGCCTGCCTTGGATCGCGGTGAGCAGCGTCGCGGCGGCACCGGCGGCGGAGAGGACCCCTACGCTGCGCATGACCTCCTCCTTCTTCCCGCCGCGACCGGAATGCTAGTGCGGGGGGAGGCCCCGAGACGCGCGGCGACCCCGCGCGCGGCCGCCTCGGTCGGCGCGTTCACGCTGTACCGGCGGCGCCGAGCGCGGACGAGATGAGGACCCCGCGCCGTCCTCTTACGTCATCGATCGTACGCGCGGTCGGTCGGGGATATCGGGGCGTCCCGATCCGCCGAGCATGCGGGGAATGCGCAGGCGGGAGAGCGCCCGCACGGCGGCCGGTCCGGCGAGGAACGCGGCGATGGAATAGACGACGCCGACGAGGATGTCGGTCGCGTAGTGCTCGCCCAGGTACACGATC
Organism: Chloroflexota bacterium; assembly: GCA_021787445.1. Taxonomy (GTDB): domain Bacteria; phylum Chloroflexota; class Limnocylindria; order P2-11E; family P2-11E; genus JACPOT01. Next base: position 3,973 of record JAJYLV010000039.1, read on the forward strand.
GCCCACCAGACCGCCGCGACGTAGAGCGCGACGAGCAGGCCGCGGCGGCCGACGTAGCGCACCGCGAAGAGCAGGACGAGGAACGGGTACGCGGCATGGATCGAGGGGATCGCGGCCACGGGGTTCGGATCGAGCGACCGGTACACGCTCGGGAGGTCGAGCCGGTCCGGGAGCACGTTGATCGTCTTGTCGAGGATGCGCGTGACGCCGTCGAGATGGCCCGCCTGCGCCGCCATCCAGGGGGGCGCGGCGGGGAAGAGGACGTAGGTGATCCACGCGGCGTACGAGAGGAGCGTGATGCTGGCGACGAACTCCGCGAACCACCGCCGGTCCCGCAGCCACAGCAGCATCGCGAAGCCGAGCGGCACGACGAAGTGGAGGAAGTAGACGACCGTCGCCGCGTAGTCCCACCACTGGGGCGATCCGGTGTAGAGGAGCCGCTGGAGGGCGACCGTCGGGACGACGCCGAAGAGCGCCTGGTCGACGTGGATCGACGTCAGGAAGTGCGCACGCCCGCTGAGCGCGGGCGCGAGGCCGCGGAGGAAGTCGTACGAGACGACGAGGAAGACGAACGGCGACCAATCGGCGATGAATCGCTTTCCGCGCCCAAGGATGACCGCTCCGAGGAGCATCGCGACCGCGAAGCGATCGGGGAGCGGCTCGACGCCCTGCGTGACCATGACGACCGCGAGGACGAGCACGTAGACGATGAAGATGCCGATGGCGAGCGTTCCGGGCGCGTGCGAGCGCGGATCCGTCACGGGCATCGGCGGTGCAGTCGTAGGACCCGCGACGAGGTCTGGGCTAAGAAGTCGGTAAGAAGGACCCTCAGCCGACCACGTTCTCATCCCGCCCGACGCCCATATGTACCCACTCCGCCACGTCGCCCCGGCTCGGGGTCGCGGCGCTCGGTCGGGCTGCATACGAACGGCGCCCTCCTCGTCGGAGGGCGCCGTTCGCTTCGGTGGGGTTGGGAGATAGGGGCTCTGTTGCCGTCGCCGAGCGTACGCACCCTCCCGTACGATCTGAATACGGCAGTTGAGGTAGGCCGGTCAGCGACCCGTCGCGTGCCCGGCCGGATACTTCGGTCATGCGCTGGGGTCGGCTCCCCGTCCGGTGGTGGCGCGCTCTCATCATCACGGCGCACGTCGTGGCCGTCGCGGTGGTCGGCATCGCGGACTACGTGAGCGGCCCGCAGTACGAGCTGCGGACCTTCTATCTGATCCCCGTCATGAGCGCGGCGTGGCTCGGCGGGCGTGCGTTCGGGCTCGGCGTGGCGGCGGTCGCGACCGTGTCGCTGTTCTTCGCGAACGACTACATCGGCCGCGCCATGACCGAGGGGATCCAGATGCCGCTGTGGAACACCGTGACGCGATTCGTTCTGTACAGCGTCGTCGTGCTGCTCACGTCGCAGCTCCGCCGGCAAGACCGCGAGCTGCGCGCACGGCGCGACGAGCTCATCCGCGAAGCCGGGCTGCGCGAAGGCTCGATCGCGCTCTTCGTGCACGAGCTGCGGCACTCCGCCGCGTCGATGGCGCTCGCGGCGACGTCGCTCGGATCGTCGCCGCGGCTCGCCGACGACGAGCGATCGTTCGTCGGACGCCTGCGGCAGCAGGCCGGCGACCTCGAGCGCGTGGCGGGCGGGCTTCTCACGATCGGCCGCCTCGAGAGCGGATCGCTCGCGCTCGACCTCGTGCCGGTAGAGCTCGACCGGCTCGCGCGAGACGCGGCGGCTGCGTCGATCGCGCCCGAGCGCATCGACGTGCGCGTCGCCGGCCGTCCGCTCGCCGTCCGCGCGGATCCCGAACACCTGCGCCGCGCCCTCGACAACTACATCCGTAACGCCCTCGCCTACTCGCCACCGCCGTCGCGGATCGCGGTCGAGGTCGTCGCGCGTGATGGCTTCGGCGGGATCGTCGTGACCGACAGCGGCATCGGCTTCGATCCACGGGAGACGCCGCTGCTGTTCCGCAAGTACGGGCGCCTCGGCGGACCCAGCGAGCGGCGCGATGGAGCCGGGCTCGGCCTGTACCTCACGCGCCTCATCGTCGAGGCGCACGGCGGCCGTGTGGACGCCACGAGCGAGGGGAAGGGGACCGGTGCGCGCTTCGGTCTCTACCTCCCGCTCGCGCTCGACACGCGATGAGCGCTCCGATCCGCATCCTCATCGTCGAGGATCACCCCATCGTCGCCGAGGGTCTGCGGCTCACGTTGAGCCGCACCGAGGACCTCGACGTCGTCGGGTCGGCACGCGGGGTCGCGGAAGCCCGCGCCCTCGCCAGCGCGGTGCGACCCGACGTCGTGCTGCTCGACTACCACCTGCCCGATGGGACCGGAGCGGACGCGGCGCGCGCCATCCGCGAGATCGTCCCCGATGCCGTCCTCGTCATGCTCAGCGCGGACGCGACGGACGATGCGATGCTCGCGGCGATCGAGGCCGGCGTGTCGGGGTACGTCGTGAAGTCGGAGGCCGTCGCCGAGATCGCGCAAGCCCTGCGGCGTGCCGCCGCGGGCGAGATGCTCATCCCGCCGAGCGCGCTGACGGCACTGCTGGCGCGTCTGCAGCAGCGGAAGCAGCAGGAGGCCCACCGCGTCGCGCTGAAGGAGCGCTTGACGCCGCGCGAGGTCGAGGTGCTCGAGCGCATGGCCCACGCGCTCGACAACGAGGTGATCGCGGGTCAGCTCGGGATCAGCGTCGCGACCGTCCGCGTCCACGTGCAGAACGTCATCGAGAAGCTCGGAGCGCATTCGCGCCTCGAAGCGGTGATCCTGGCGCAGGAGCACCACCTCCTGGTCCGCTGAGGAGCACATGCTGAGAAGGAGGCTGCTCCGGCTCATCGGCACCGCTGCGGCGGCGCCGCTCATCTCCGCCTGCGTCCGCTCTCCGTCGCCGAGCCCGGTGCCCTCGAGCGCGACGGCGTCGCCGGGCGGCGGCGTCGGCCCGGGCGCTCCGAGCGTCACCGGCAGGCTGGTGCTCTACTCCGCCATCGGTGACGGACCGACGGCCGCGCTCGTCGGCGCGTTCCGCAATGCCCACGGCGGCGTCGAGGTCGACGTGCTCTCCGTCGCCGCCGGCGGCGAGCTAGAGACCCGCATCCGCGTCGAGAAGGCGGCGCGCAAGGCCGACCTGTTCGTCGGCGGCGACAGCTCGCTGCACGACGTCCTCGCGCGCGAAGGCCTCCTCGAGAAGTACGCGTCGAACGCGACCGGAACGGTGGCCGAGGCGGTGGACCCGAGCGGCTCCTGGACGGGGTGGTACCTCACGCTCCTCGCCGCCGCCGTGAACGCGCCCGCCCTCGCCGGCGCGGACTCGCACGCGGCGTGGGACGACCTCACCGGCACTGCATGGCGGCGGAAGCTCGCGCTGCCCGATCCGTCGAAGACGTCCGCGGGATACGCCTTCCTCGCCGTGCAAGCCGTCCGCCACGGACGCGATGACGCGCGGACGATGGACTACATGAAGAGGCTCGATCCGAGCGTCGTCGAGTACGCGGGATCGGAGATCCGTACGCTCGACCTCGTCGCGCGCGCCAAGGCCGTCTACGGGATCGCCTGGAGCCATGACATCCTGCGGCGGAAGACGGCGACGGCCGGTCTGGACATCGTCGTTCCGGGCGACACGACGCTGGGGATCGGCGCGGTGAGCATCCTCAAGGGCAGCGCGAGCCTGCCGGCCGCGCGGGCCTTCGTCGACTGGACCCTCACCAAGGGGGCCGCGGAGCTGATGGTCCGTGAGGCGCGCGTGTACCCGGTGCGCCGCGACGTAGCGGGTCCGGCCGGAGCGCCCGCGCTCGATCGGGCGACGCTCGTCGCGTACGACCGTGGGTGGGCGGACACGGAGCACGACGAGCTCGTGCGGGCGTGGCAGGCCGCGGTCCATCGCTAGCTCCTAGAGCGCGATCGTCATCCCGTCGTCCGCGTGCTCGAGCCCGAGCGACGCGATGTTCGCGAGGCTGTCCGTCCCGAGGTGCGTCACGACGAGCCTCTCGCAGCGCAGCTCGTCACGATGGGCCGAGAGCTCCTTCGCGGAGATGTGCACCGGGTCGGGCACCGAGTACGTCGTCGTCTCGCAGATGAAGAGGTCCGCGCCGTCGGCGAGCAGCGGGAGCGCGGGACCCCAGCGCGCGTCGCCCGAGTACCCGATGAGCTTGCCACCGATCCGCACGCGCAAGCCGTGCGGCTCCGACGCGGGCACGTGCTCGACCGAGTGCGCCGAGACCTGCGCCGGACCGAGGCGCACCGGCGTGGGACGGAGGATCGTCCACTTCACCTCGAAGGGGCTCGGCGAGTGGAAGAAGTCGGCGTAGAGGCCCTTCATCGCTTCGAGGTACCGCGCTTCCAGCGACGGCGGACCACCCACGAGGAGCGGCCGCCTGCGCGGCGCGTACTTCTGCTGAAGGACGAGGTACGGGAGGCCGCCGAAGTGATCGCCGTGAAGGTGCGTCACGGCGACGGCGTCGATCGTCCCCGGATCGCACGCGCGCACGATGGCCGGGAGCGAGCTGCCGCCGCAGTCGAGGAGGATGCGTCCCTCCGGCGCGGTCACGAGGATGCACGCGTGGGAGCGCCCCCCGCTCGCGAACGCGTCGCCGGTCCCGAGGAAGCGGACCTCGACGCTCATCGGCCGCACGATAGGCGGTCGGCGACGGCTCGGTCGCGAGCTCTCTCTCGTCGTGGACCGTGAGCAGGGGACCGCGGCCCCGCACAGAATGGGCGCGTTGGCCGACGCGTTCGCCTTCGTCCTCCACTCCCACCTCCCGTACGCACGCGGCGCCGGGCGCTGGCCGCACGGCGAAGAGTGGATCCACGAGGCGATCCTCGGGACGTACCTGCCGCTCCTCGTCGCGCTGCACGACCTGCGCGCCGCCGGCGTCCGCTTCCGGCTGACGATCGGTCTGACGCCGGTCCTCCTCGAGCAGCTCAGGGACCGCGACGTCGTCGACCGTTCCGTGCATTACATCGACGATCGGATCGCGCGCGCGGCGAAGGACCGGCGCGCGTTCCATGCCGAAGGACGTCCGCACACGGAGCAGCTCGCCGCGGGGTACGTCGATCGCTTCGAGCGTCTCGGGACGGCCTTCGTCTCGCGATTCGACCGCGACATCCCGGGGGCGTTCGCCGACCTCGCGCGGACCGGCCACGTCGAGCTGCTGACGAGCGCGGCGACGCACGGATACCTGCCGCTCCTCGACGAGCCGACGGTCCACCTCGAGCTCGCGACGGGGCGGCGCTCGTCGCGGCGGATCCTCGGCACGGAGCCGACCGGTATCTGGCTCCCGGAGTGCGCGTACCGCCCGGGCCTCGAGACGCTCCTCGAGGAGCACGGCTTCACGCATTTCTTCAGCGACGCGCCGCTCCTGGCCTCGACCGCCGCCGCTGCCGCGCGCATGCGTCGCTCACCCGGACGGCGCGAACAGGTCCGGTCCGGCGCGGGATCGCTCGACGTCGAGCTCGCGGCGGGCGGCGATGCCTGGAGCGCGGCGGACGTCGACATCTTCCGGCCCTACCTCGTAGCGGCCTCCGACGTCGCCGTCGTGGCGCGCCATCCCTCCGTCAGCGGGCAGGTGTGGTCGGCCCGGCACGGGTATCCGGGCGACGCCGCGTACCGTGAGTTCCACCGCAAGGACCCGCGCTCCGGACTCCGGTACTGGCGCGTGACGAACATGACGACGGACCTTTCGGAGAAGGCCGAGTACGAGCCGGAGCGCGCGCGGGAGCGGGTCCGTGTCCACGCGGAGCACTTCGTCGGCGTCGTGCGCCGGGAGCTCGCCGCGGAGCGCGAGCGCACGGGAGGCGACGGCCTCCTCACGGTCACGTTCGACAGCGAGCTCTTCGGCCACTGGTGGTCCGAGGGGGTCGACTGGCTCGTCGAAGTGCTCCGGCGCACGAGCGCGGGCGGCCCCGAGACGACGACGGTCGCGGAGCGCATAGCCGCGGCGCCGCCGCGTCAGCGCGTCGCCCTGCGGGAGGGCTCGTGGGGCAAGGACAACGACGACTCGACGTGGCTCAACGGACAGACGGAGTGGATCTGGCGCGACCTCGCGCGCATCCAGGCGCGATTCGTCGAGCTGTGCCGCGCGCGGCCGGACGATCCGCTCCGCGAGCGCGCGCTGCGGCAGGCGGCGCGCGAGCTCCTCCTCGCCGCCTCGAGCGACTGGCCGTTCCTCGTCACCACCGGGCAGGCGGCGGACTACGCGTCGGAGCGCTTCCGGGCTCACGCGCTCCGCTTCAACCGCTGCGCGGAGCTCGCGCGGAGCGGAACGGGGGAGGACGAGGGCGAGCTCGTAGCGCTCGAGCGGGCGGACAACCCGTTCCCCGACATCGATACGCGGGACGCGATCGGCTAGGGCGCTACTTCTTCTTCTCGGCGCCCTTCGCGGGCGCGGCGGGAGGCGTCTTCGCGGCGGGAGCCGCCTTCGCGGCGGCCGCGGGAGCGGACCCTTCGGCGGGCGCCGCGGCACCTTCGGCCGGGGCCGCGCCTTCCGCGGGTGCGGCGCCTTCGGCGGCGGCGGCCGCGGCCGGCGTGGGCACGACCTCCTCCGCGCGCTGGTGCACGGCCTTCACGATGAGGGCGTCCGGGCGCTCCGCCACGTGCACGCTGGCCGCGTCGACGATGAGGTCGCGCACGTACAGCGCGTCGTCGATCTGCTCGAGCTTCGTGAGGTCGACGTCGATCGAGTGGGGGATGTCCTGCGGCAACGCCTCGACGCGGACGTGCTCCATCGCGTGGACGAGCACGCCGCCGATCTTGAGCGCGCCCGCCGTCCCGACGAAGCGCAGCGGCACTTCCGCGTGCGTGCGCTCGGTGAGGCTCACGCGCTCGAAGTCGACGTGGAGGATCCGCCCGCTGAGCGGGTCGCGCGAGACGCCCGCGACGAGGGCAGGAGCGCCGTCGCCCGAGATCCCCTCGAGCGAAAGGAGGGTCGTGCTTCCCCACCGGCGGTAGCCGAGCTCGAACGCGTGCGCGTCCGTCTCGACGGGGAGCGAGTCGCCGTGACCGAACACGACGGCCGGGAGGATCCCCCGGCGGCGCAGCGTCCGTGTCTTCTTCCCGAGGACCGTCCGCGGGCGGACGGCCAGCTTGACAGCCTCAGCCAAAGTCGTACTCCCCCCGAAATGGAACGGCGGCCAGCGCCGGTGGTCGCCCAAGTGTAGATCGGCGACCGCATTGGACGCGATCAGGACGCTTCGACGCGTGTGGTGGGCACCGGGCTCCTTCACCGTAGCGCGATCGCGAACGATCGAGCACGCCCGCGACACTTGAGGGCGCTCGCCGTACGCCGGCCGTACGAACAAGAGGTGGCAGGCAGGCTGTGCGGTAAAATGCCCGCAGATGGCCGACCGCCTGCGCTTGGCGCTGGTCTTCCACCAGCACCAGCCCGCAGGGAACTTCCCCCATGTGTTCCACGAGGTGACCGAGCGCGCGTACGCGCCGCTCGTGGCCGCCCTCTATCGCCATCCCGAGGTCAAGGCGACGCTCCACTTCTCGGGCCCGCTCCTCGACTGGCTCGAGTCGAACCGTCCCGACGTGATCGGCGACCTCGCCGACCTCCTCCGCCGCGGCCAGGTGGAGCTCCTCTCGGGCGGGTACTACGAGCCGATCCTCATCGGTGTCCCACGGCGCGACGCGGTCGGCCAGGTCCGCGCGCTGACGGAGCGGATCGCCGCGATCTTCGGCCACCGCCCGCTCGGCGCGTGGCTCACCGAGCGCGTGTGGGAGCCGCACGTTCCGTCGCTGCTGGCCGAGGCCGGCGTCGCCTACACCGTCCTCGACGAGGAGCATTTCCTCCAGGCGGGGCTGCGTCGCGACGAGCTGGGCACGTCCTTCATCACCGAGGATCAGGGCTTCCCCGTGGTCGTCTTCCCCGGCAGCGTTCGCCTCCGCTACCTCATCCCGTTCCGGGACGTCAGCGCGACGCTCAAGGAGCTGAAGGAGCGCCAGGCCGCGGGCGCGCGGCTGCAGGTCTACGCCGACGACGGCGAGAAGCTCGGCGCGTGGCCCGGCACGTACGAGCGCGTGCACAAGGAGGGCTGGCTCGAGGAGTTCTTCACGCAGCTGGCGCAGCAGGACTGGCTGGAGACGGTGACCCTCGAGAACGCGTGGATCTTCCAGCGGCCGGCGCGGCGCGTGTACCTCCCGGGGGGGACGTATCCGGAGATGGCGGAGTGGTCCGTCGACGCCGCCGCCGCCCGCCGCTACGCGCAGGCGCGGAACGCGCTCAAGGACGACCTCGCGTCGCTCGTCGTGACCCCGCCGTGGCGGAACTTCCTCGCGAAGTACCCCGAGGCGAACGCGCTCCACAAGCGGATGCTCATCGTGTCGGAGGAGCTCGCGCGCCGCAGCATCCTCGACAGCTCGATCGAGGTGCGCCAGGCGCAGCAGAACCTGTGGCGCGCGCAGGGCAACGACGTCTACTGGCACGGCGTGTTCGGCGGGCTCTACCTGCCGCATCTCCGCGCGGACGCCTACGGGTCGCTGCTCAAGGCCGAGCGGCTCCTCGCGGAGCGCCGCGTCGCCGCGGGCGAGCAGCGCGACTACGACATCGACGGGAGCGACGAGTACATCTTCCGCGGCAACGCCGGCTCCGTCTTCGTGCACACGGAAGGGGGGGCGGTCGTCGAATGGGACGTCTACGCCTCGGCGACGAACCTCGTCGACACCCTCGCGCGGCGTCCCGAGCCCGCGCACGAGACGCTCCGGCGCGCGGAGAAGGGCGGGAAGCTCCTCGTCGGGAAGGCGAGCGAGAAGAGCCCGCGCTCCATCCACGAGGCGGTCCGCGCGAAGGAGCGCGGCCTCACGAAGATGCTCGAGTACGACGACGGCCGCCGCACGCTCTTCCAGGACAGCGTCACGGTCGGGCGTGAGCAGCCGGTCGTCCTGCACGCCGTCCCGTACACCATCACGCCGCAGCGCGAGGCCCGCACCGTGAGCCTGATCCTCGAGCCGCCGGCGCGCGCCCTCGCGCCGGTCCCGGGCCTCGGGATCCGCAAAGACCTGCGTATCGCGGACGAGGGCCTGTCCGTCGGCGTGCGCTACCGGCTGCGCAACGACGGCGACGAGGAGCTCGCGCTCACCTTCTCGAGCCGCATCGACCTCGCGCTCCTCTCCGATTCCGGATCGGGCGACACGATCGCCCTCGGGACGCGGAAGACGACGCCCGGGAAGGTCCTCGAGCACAAGAGCGTCTCCGAGGTGCAGGTGCACTCCGAGACGCGCCACTTCGACGTCACCTTCGCCGTCGAGCCGGCCGCGAGCGTCGAGGTGCGGCCGGTGTACGCGATCGCGAACTCGGAGCAGGGCTTCGAGCGCGTCTACGAGGAGACGGAGATCGCGTGCTCGTGGGACGTGAGGATCGAGTCCGGCTCGCACGTCGACCTCGAGATCCGCGCGAACGCGGTCGGCCAGATGGTCGAGCCGGAGGTGATGCGCCCGGCGCGTCGCGTGCGAAAGGCGACGACGCCCGCGGCGACGTCCGCCCCGGCGGCCGCGACCGAGCGCCCGCGGCGCTAGGCACGGCCGGCGGCCTCGGCCGCCGCGACGCTGTCCTCTACGTCGTCGCCAGCGGCCTCGGCAGCTTCGGCCTTGGCGTCGCGTCCTTCTACCTGAACTTCGTCTACCGCGCGCTCGGGTTCGGCGAGCTCGCCATCGGCTCGCTCGCCGCGGCGCTCGCTCTCGGAGGGATCGTCGGGGCGTGGCCCGCCGCGCGCGCCGCGCGCTCGCTCTCGCGTCGCGCCGCGATCCTTTTCGGCGGGGTCGTCACCGGCGCCGGCGTCGTTCTGGTGGTCCTCGCGGACTCGCTCGCGGCGCAGCTGCTCGCCGCGCTTCTCGTCGGTCTCGGCGGGATCGTCGTGTACTCGTCCGGCTCCGCGCTCCTGGCCGACGCGACGGCGGGGGCGCAGCGTGCGCGGATGTTCGGGCAGCAGGTCGCCCTCGGGACGATCGCGGCGTTCGCGTCGGCGTACGCGGCGGGCCTTCTCGCCGATCCGATCGCCCGTGCTCTCGGCGTCGCCCCCTCGTCGCTCCTCGTCGTCCGCGTCCTCGTCGCGCTCGGCGGTGCCGTCGCCGCCGCCTCCGCGGTCCCCATCCTCTTCGTCCGCGGCGTTCCCGTGCGCGCGGGCGAGCAGGAGGCGCCGGTGAGGCGCGGGCTCCTGCTGCGGTTCGCCGCCGTCGAGGCTGTCTTCGGCTTCGGAGCGGGGAGCTTCATCCCGTTCGTCAACCTCTTCCTCGCCGACCGCTTCGGCCTCCCGTTCGCCGCGATCGGTCTGTCGCTCGGCGCGATCGCCGTCGGCGGAAGCCTCGGCGCGCTTCTCCACGGCATCCACCTCGCGCCGCGCCTCGGGGAGCTCCGCTCGGCCGTGCTCGTGCAGCTGCTCTCCGTGCCCTTCGCGCTCGCCGCCGGAGCCTCGTCCCTCGCCCTCGTCGCCGTCGCCGCGCTCGCGATCCGTGCCAGCCTCATGTACGGCTCGACGTCGACATATCGCGCGTTCCAGCTGTCGTCGTTCCGCCCCGCCGAGAGGGCGGGCGTGAGCGCCGTGCTCTCGATCGCGTGGAGCGCGACGTCGGCGCTCGGATCGATCTCGTCGGGCGCCCTGCGCGGCCGGCTCGGCGACGAAGGCTGGACGCTGAACGTCGTCACCCTCGCGGCCGCCTACCTCGTCGCGGCGGTCCTCGCGCTCGCCTTCTTCGGCGCTCACGAGCCGCGCGGCGACGTGCCGGCGAACGCGGACGCGGCCGCTGGCCCACACTCGCTCTCGTGACCGCCCTCGCGCGCGACGACGTCGCCTCGGCGTTCCGTGTCGCCGTCGACCGCGCCGCGGCCGATCTCGACTGGCCCGCCGAAGCGCGCGCCGTCCCGGTCGAGATCGAGCACCCCGCGGATCCGGGGCACGGCGACTACGCGAGCGCGGTCGCGCTTCGGCTCGCGAAGCCGCTGCGGCGTCCGCCCCTGGCGATCGCCGAGGCGATCCGCGACCGGTTCCCCCGATCGGAGCTGGTCGCGGCGGTCGAGACGGCGAAGCCGGGGTTCGTGAACGTCCGCCTCGCCGACGCGTGGGTGGCGCGGCAGGCGGAGGCCATCGCCGCCGCCGGCGAGAGCTACGGGCGCTCGACGCGCCTCGCGGGGCAGCACGTCCAGGTCGAATTCATCTCGGCCAACCCGACGGGCCCCATGCACGTCGCCAACGCGCGCGGGGGACCCATCGGCGACGTCCTCTCGAACGTCCTCGCCTTCATGGGCGCGCGGGTGACGCGCGAGTACTACGTGAACGACACGGGGAACCAGGTCGATCAGCTCGGCGTCAGCGTCGCCCTCCGCTACCGCGAGCTCTTCGGCGAGACGGTCGAGATCCCCGCGGACGCCTACCCCGCGGAGTACGTCGTCGACATCGCGAAGCGCATCCGCGAGCTCGAGGGCGACCGCTACGTCGGGTTGGCGCTCGAGGAGCAGGCGAAGGCGTTCGCTCCGAAGGCGCTCGACGTCATCGTCGACGAGTGGCACCGCTCGACCGTCGAAAAGCTCGGGATCCACTACGACGTCTGGTACCGCGAGAGCGAGCTCGTCGGGAGCGAGTACTTCCGCGCGACGATCGACGAGCTGCGCGCGCTCGGAGTGCTCGAGGAGCGCGACGGCGCGGTGTGGCTCCGGAGCCGCGAGCTCGGCGAGGACATCGACTCCGTCGTCATCCGCTCGAACGGCGTGCCGACGTACTTCGGGGTCGACCTCGTCTATCACCGGCAGTGCCTCGTCGAGCGCGGGTTCGACCGCAAGATCGACGTGTGGGGGGCGAACACCTACGGCCACTCGCTGCGCATGCGCGCCGCGATGAAGGCCTTCGGGCTCCTCGACCGCTGGGAGGTCGTGATCTACCAGTACGTCCGCTTCCTCCACGAGGGCGAGATCCTCGGGATGTCGAAGCGGCGCGGGCACTTCATCCTCCTCGACGACGTCATCGACCGCGTCGGGCGCGACGTCGCGCGCTGGTTCTTCCTCCAGTCGAGCCCCGACCGGATGCTCGACTTCGACCTCGAGCTGGCGGTCACGCAGTCGAGCGAGAACCCCGCCTACTACGTGCAGTACGCCCACGCGCGGATCGCGAGCATCTTCGGCACGGCCGCCGAGCGCGGCGTGTCGGCCGACGGCGCCGACGTCTCGCTCCTGGTGGCGCCCGCGGAGGTCGACCTGGTCAAGGCGCTGCTGCGCTTCCCGGAGGTGCTCGACGACGTCCTCGCGCGGCGCGCGTCGCACCTCCTCACCGTCTACGCGCTCGACCTCGCCGGGCGCTTCCACAGCTACTACCGCGACCACCGCGTCGTCGGCGACGACGTGGCGCTCTCTCGCGCGCGGCTGCGGCTCGTGCGGGCCGTGCAGGTCACGCTCCGGCAGGTCCTCGGCCTTCTCGGGATCTCCGCACCCGACCACATGTGATCGTCCTTGCGGCCTGCGTCGTCCTCCTCGCGGCGGGACTGCCGCTCATCGCGCGGCTGCGCGCTCTCGACGAAGACGCCGCCGCCGGCCGGCGCACCGTCGCGACGCTCCTCGGAGCGACCGGCACGCGCGTCGCGTACTCGACGCTCGTGGTCCTCGCCTACGCGGTGCTCCCGCTCGCGTGGGCGGTCGGCGCGATACCGACGGGCGCTCTCGCTCCGTACCTCAGCGCGCCGCTCGCGTTCCGCCTGGGCGACGTCGTCTCGCATCGCAGCGGCGCCGCGCTCGGCCCCGCGCTCCGCGAGGGCGCGGTCCTCGTCGTCCTCTTCGCGGCGCTCTACGCCGCGGGCTCGGCTCTCCTCCCGAGCTGACGCTAGGGCGCTGCGGAGGGTGCCGGGCTCCGGCGCGGCGCGCCGCTCCCGGAGGGCGCCCCCGTCCGGCCGCCGCCGAACAGCTGCCGCAGGGAGCCCGCGCCGTCGATGACCGCGCTGGCGATGACGGCACCGCTGCTCGCGTCGGTCTGGCCCGTCACGAGGACCTGGTCGCCGACCTTGATATCCGTCGGCTTGATCTGCGTCTCGGTCGTCCGGATGATGCGCGCGGCTCCGCCGACGAGGGCGATGATCGAACGCTGCTGACCGTCCGGCGCGTCGACCGCGACGGTCATCGAATCCCCGTTGACGGCGATGACGCGCCCGCTCGTCGTGTCCTGCCCCGCCCGCGCGCCGAACGCGCCGGCGCGGCGCCCGGCGGGCGGCGCGGTCGCCGCGGCCGCGCCCTTCGACGCTCCCGCGACGCGCGCGTTCATCCCGGCGACGAACCCGCCGCCGCTGAGGGCGACCGCCGCGACGGCGAAGATCGCTATCTGGACCGGCTTGCTCATCTCGACCCCACTTTCCCTTGCGACCCCCTACTCGTAGCGCAGCGCCTCGATCGGGTGCAGGCGGGCGGCGCGCATGGCCGGGTAGAGGCCGAACACGACGCCGATGCAGACCGACACGCCGACGGCCACGCCGACGGTGCCCGCGGTGATGGCGATGGGGAGGCCGGCCTGGATCCTCTTCACCACTTCGGAGATCGCCCAGCCGAGGACGATCCCGAGCAGGCCGCCGGTGCCGGTGAGCGTGATGGCCTCGATGAGGAACTGCGACAGGATGTCCTGCCGGCGCGCGCCGACGGCCTTGCGGATGCCGATCTCACGC
>JAJYLV010000040.1 GCA_021787445.1 Chloroflexota bacterium
GGCGAGGATAGCGAGCGCACGCGCGGCGCCGCGGTGCGAGACTGCGCGCGATGCCGAAGCGCCTTCCACGCTCGCGGACGCTGAAGGGCGATCCGAAGATCGCCTACTACGACTCCGGGGGCGGCGTCGCGGGCGAAGCGCCCGTCCTCCTGCTGCACGGCGCGACGCTCCGCTCGGAGGACTGGGAGAACGTCTTCCCCCGCCTCGCCACGCGCTACCGCGTCGTGGCCTACGACGCGCGCGGCCACGGCAAGAGCGGACGCGCCGCGGGCTACGCCCTCGACGATCTCGCCGGCGACGCGCTGCGCGTCCTCCGCGAGGTCGTGCGCGCGCCGGCGATCCTCATCGGGCACTCGCTCGGCGGTGCCACCGCGCTCGTCGTCGCCGCGCGCGAGGCCGCTCTCGTCAGGGGCCTCGTCCTCGTCGATCCGTGGCTCTCGCTCTACCGCGACACCCGGTGGCATCGCGAGCCGTTCACGCGTCTGCGCGCGGCGCTCGACCACCGCGAGGACCCGCGGGCATTCGCGCGCGCCGTAGCCGCGCTTCCGCTCGCGGAGCGCGGCCCGCGCGGCGAGCGCACCGTGGGCGAGGTGCGCGGCTTCTACTCGCCGGAGCGCCTCGGCATGTACTACCGCGACGTCGACCCGGCGTTCCTCGACCAGATCCTCACGCCGGATCCCGCCGGCGCCGCCGAGCTCGCGTCGGCGCCAGCGGCCGTCCGGGCGCCGGCGCTCATCCTCGCCGCGGGCACCGACAGCGCGCTCGCGCCGGGCGAGGCCGAGCGCGTCGCCGCGGCCCTCCCCGACGCCAAGGTCGTGCGCTTCCCCGGCGTCGGGCACCGCATCCACGGCCTGCGCCCCGAGCCGTTCCTCGAGGCCATCGAGCCCTTCCTCAGGCGGGCACGGTCCGGGTAGGCGTCGCCTCGCCCCGCACCAGCGGCAGGCCGAGGGTCACGGTCGTCCCGTCACCGGGAGCGCTCGCGACCCGGAGGGACCCTCCGAGATCGGCGGCGCGGCCGCGCATGTTGGGAAGGCCGTTGCCGCCGACGATCGTGCCGCCGGGCGGCAACCCGACGCCGTCGTCGTCGATCTCGACGACGACCTCCTCGCCGACGGTGCGCACCGACACGCGGCACGTCCGCGCCCTCGCGTGGTGGCGCACGTTCGAGAGCGCCTCGCGCACGATCTGGACGACGTCCGCCGCGTACAGCTCCGCGGCGGCGGCGGCCCGCGGATCGACGTCCGCGACCACCGTCATCCCCGTGCTCACCTCGAGGTCGCCCGCGAGGCGATGGATGGCGGGCTCCAGCGTGGACGCGGCGAGGATCGTCGGGCGCAGGCCGCGGATGTAGTTGCGGAGGTCGGCGATCACGCTGTCGAGCGTCGTGACGATCCGCTCCAGCCGACGGCGCAGATCGCCGTCCTTCACGCGCTCGGCCGCCGCCTGGAGCCCCATCCCCGCCGCGAACAGGTCCTGGATCGCGCCGTCGTGCAGCTCGCGCGCGATGCGCTCGCGGTCCTCGAGCACCGCCATCGCGCGCAGGTCCTCCTGCGCCCTGCCGTATTCCAGCGCGACCGCGGCCTGATCGGCCAAGGCCTGCACCATGCGCAGCTCGTCGGTGACGAAGGCCCGCTGCCCCGGCGCGTTCGCGACGACGAGGGTACCGAACGGCTCCGCGCGTGCCGTGAGCGGGACGAACATCGACGGTCCGATGTTCCCCTTCTCGATCATCGGCGGATACGCGTCGCGCTCGGCGCGCGCGTCGTCGGTCACGAACGCTTCGCCCGTCCGCATCGCCATGCCGGACAGCGACCCCTCGAGCGGGACGGGCAGGCCGTCGAGAGTGCGCGCCGTCGGCCCGACCGCGGCGACGATACGAAGCGCGCGGTCCCCTCCGGGGCCCACGACCGCGGCGAGGTCGGCCGCGACGAGCGTGCGGGCGTTGTCGGCGATCCGCACCAGGACGTCCTTCGTCGGCGAGCCCGCGAGGATCGCGGCACCGATCGATCGCAGGGCTTCCAGCCACTGCTGGTGGCGCCGGAGCTCGGCGTGGGTCTGCGCATTCGAGATCGCCACGCCCGCCTGCGCCGCCAGCGTGACGAGCGTCCTCTCGTCCTCCTCGGTGAAGCCACCACCGCCGCGCTTCTCGGTCAGGTACACGTTCCCGAAGACGCGCCCCCGCGCGCGCACCGGCGCTCCGAGGAACGAGCGCATCGGCGGGTGGTGCGGCGGGAAGCCCGTGGACCGCGGGTCCGTGCTCAGGTCGTCGAGCCGCAGCGGCCGCGCGTCCGAGATGAGCGCGCCGAGGATGCCGCGGCCCTTCGGCAGGTCGCCGATCGCCCGCCCCTCCTCCGCGCTCAGACCGACGTGGATGAACTGCGCGAGGCCCTTTCCGCTCGCGTCGAGGACGCCGAGCGCGCCGTACCGCGCGTCGGTCAGCCGGACAGCGAGGTCGACGAGCCGCTGCAGCACCTGTGGGAGCGACAGCTCGGAGCTGAGGAGCAAGCCGGCCTCGAGCAGGAGGGCATGACGGTCATGGCCGTGGGGCCCGCCCGGACGCGATGCGGCCGAGGATGCCGCGTTCCTCTGTCCCGTGCTTCTGACGTTACCTCATGCGGCAGGGAGCGCTACGGGACGGTGAGAGCCCGCCGTCGCTCGGGACGGCGGTCTGGGCGCTCCCGCTGTCCACGATCCCTCCGACGTCGGCCGCCCAGTACCACTGGTACGTCGAGGTCGGCGAATATCCCCGGCCGACGCCGATCGCGTGGTAGACGGGGTTGACGAGAACGGCGTAGTGCTCCGGGCTCCCGATCCAGCCCGCCAGGACGGCGGCCGCGCTCGTGTAGCCAGCGGCGAGATCCTCACCGGTCCACGTCTGCGACGCCGGATAGCCCGCGTCGGCCATCCGCCGCGTCGGGGTGCGCCCGTCGAGCGAGGTGTGGCTGAAGTAGCTCTCGAGCGCCATGTCGTTGGCCATCCACTGCGCTGAGGCCGTGAGAGCGTCGGACACGACCAGCGTCGGAAGACCCTTCTCGGTGCGGAAGGCGTTGATCTGGGCGATGAGGTCGGACTCGGAGCCGTCGAGCGTCGCGGCGCGGGCGGGGCGAGCGATCGCGCCGAGGAGCGCGCTGGCGAGGACGGCCGCGACCCCGACCGACGAGACGACCCTCATCCCTTCCCCCTCCCGCCGCGCCGCGCGGCGTGGCGTTCGTCAGGATCGTCTAACGAACGCGTATCGAGAGAGGTTATGGATCCGTTGCGATCCGGCTAGCGATCGGGCGGGCGCTCGGAGGCTTGCTTTGCCAGCGCCTCGGCGAGCTGCGTGATCCGCAGATCGGCCGCGTCGAGGCGCTTCGCGCACTCCCCGTAGAGCCGCAGGCCCTCTTCGTACAGGCGCACGGCCTCGTCGAGGTCGAGAGAGGGATCCTCGAGCTTGTCGGCGATCGCTTCGAGGCGCTCGAGCGCGGCCTCGATCGGGCGTTCCTCAGGCTCGGGCACTCACTTCACCTCTTTGCCGGTCACTCTGGCGGTCGCATGCCCGTCACGCAGGCGAAGGCGCACCTCCTCGCCCACCACGAGACGCGCGGCGTCGCTCCGCACGCGGCCGTCGGCCCCCTCGACCAGCGCGTACCCGCGGCCGAGCACGGCCAGGGGCGAGAGCGCGTCGAGCCGCTTGCGGGCCGCGAGGGCGCGCTGCCGGCGCGCGGGTACCGCGCGGACGACGCCGCGGTCGACGCGCCGTCGCGCCTCGTCGAGACGCTGGCGCAATGCCGCCACGCGCGCCGCCGGCGCGCGGCGGTCGATGAGCCGTCGCGCCGCGGTGAGCCGGCGGCGGCGGCGCTCGATCGCGTCGGCGACGCGCGCGTCGAGGCGGCGGCGCAGCCGCGCCGCCGCGATCGGTGCCGCCGACGCGTCGGGGACGGCGAGCTCCGCCGCGGCGGACGGCGTCGACGCGCGAACGTCGGCGACGAGGTCGACGAGGGTGACGTCCGTCTCGTGGCCGACGCCGGTGCACACCGGCCAGGGCGATCGCGCGACGGCGCGCACCAGCGCCTCGTCGTTGAACGGCCATAGGTCCTCGCTCGCGCCGCCTCCGCGCGCGAGGATCACCGTGTCGAGCCCGCGCAGCTGCGCCAGGCCGTCGAGAGCGGCGACGAGCGACGGCGCCGCCTCCTGTCCCTGGACGACCGCCGCGGCGAGGACGATCTCCACGCGCGGGTCACGCCGCGCGACGACGGTCTGGATGTCGCGCCAGGCCGCGCCGACGGGGCTGGTCACGACACCGATGCGCCGCGGATGCGTCGGCAGCGTGCGCTTGCGCTGCTGCGCGAAGAGCCCCTCCGCCGCGAGGCGGCGCTTGAGCGCCTCGAGGCGGACGTACGCCTCACCCGCGCCCGCGGGCAGGAGGTCGTCGCAGCGGAGCTGGTACTGCCCGCCGCGGATGTACACCTCGACGTTGCCGTGCGCGAGGAGCCGCATCCCGTCCCGCGGGGTGAGCGGGACCGCCGCCGCGTTCGTCGCGAAGAGGACGCAGCGGATCTGCCCGGCGTTGTCGCGGAGAGTGAAGTAGACGTGGCCGGCGGCGGAGATCGAGCGCTCGCTCACCTCGCCCTCCACCCAGAGGTCCCGGAGGTCGTCCGCCGTCTGAAGCTTCTCGGCGATGCGCACGGTCAGGTGGCCGACGCTGACGACGCGCTCGGGACGCGCGAGGTCTCTCAGTCCTGCGCGCGTTCGAGATACTCCCCGGTCCGCGTGTCGACCCTGATCTTGTCGCCCTCGTTCACGAAGAGCGGCACGTTGAGGCGCAGCCCCGTCTCCACGGTCGCGGGCTTCATCGCGCCCTGAGCCGTGTCGCCGCGGAGGCCGATCTCGGACTTCGTCACCTTGAGGACGACCGACGGCGGCATCTCGACCCCGATCGGATCACCCTGGTACTCCTCGAGCACGACGACCATCCCGTCCGTGAGGTAGCTCGTCGCGTCCCCGAGCAGGTCGTCCCCGAGGATCATCTGCTCGTACGTCTCGGTGTCCATGAAGTTGCGGTGCGTGCCGTCGTGGTAGAGGTACTGGACGTTGCGGTGGTCGAGGCGGGCGCGGGTGAAGCGCTCGCCGGCCTGGACCGTCTTCTCGATCGTGTCCCCGCGCCGGACGTTGCGCAGCTTCATCCGGACCTGTGCCGAGCCGCGGCCGAGCTTGATGTGCTGGAACTCCAGGATCTGATACAGCTGACCATCGATCTCGATGGTCATGCCGCGCTTGATCTCACCGGTCGAGACCATTCACCTGCCCCGTTCTTTCATCTGTGTGAGCAGCCACGCCAGCGCCTCCTCGTACCCCGCCACGCCCCTCCCGATCACCTGGTGCGCCGTCACGTCCACGAGATAGCTGTGGCGCCGGAACGGCTCGCGTGCGCCGATGTCGCTGATGTGCACCTCGACGACGGGGGATGGGAACGCCGCGACCGCGTCGCGGAGCACGACGGAGGTATGCGCCAGCCCGCCCGGATTGATGATGGCACCGTCCGCGTCGGCGTGCTGCTGGAGGAAGTCGATGAGCGCGCCCTCGTGGTTCGACTGCATGTCGACGAGGGCGGCCCCGGCGGCCACCGCGGCGCGCCGGCAGCGCCCGACCACCTCGGCGAGCGTCGTCGTGCCGTAGATCCGAGGCTCGCGCGTACCGAGCGTGTTGAGGTTCGGCCCGTTGATGAGGAGGATCGTCGCGCCCGTGCTCACGCCGCCTTCCCTTCGACGACGCGGGCGGCGCGCGCCAGCGACCGAGGCTCGACGCCGCTGACCGCGCTGAACCCGCCGATGCGCCGGGGGAGGATCCAGCGGGTCGTGCCGCTCCTCGCCTTCTTGTCGCGCGCGAGGAACGTCCACGCCCGCGCCGGGATCCGCGCGCGTGTGGGCAGCCCCGCGCGCGACAGGAGCTCCTCGAGGGCGGGCCGCAGGGCACGCGTCGCGAGGCCGAGGTCCTCCGCGAGCGCGGTCGCGAACACCATCCCGATCGCGACCGACTCCCCGTGCGTCGCGCGGTACGCGCTCGCCGCCTCGTACGCGTGCCCGAACGTGTGGCCGAAGTTGAGGAGCTCGCGCAGCCCCGCCTCGCGCTCGTCCGCGGAGACGACGGCGGCCTTCATCTCGGCGGACAGGAGCACCAGGAGCGTCGTCGGCGCGAGGTCGCGCGCGAGCACGCGCTCCACGGACCGCGACGTCTGCGCGACGCTCTCGCGATCCGCGAGGAACGCGGTCTTCACCACCTCGGCGAGGCCCGACGACACCTGCCGCTCCGGCAGCGTCGCGAGGACCGCCGGATCGCTGAAGACCGCCCGCGGCGCGTGGAACGCGCCGACCAGGTTCTTCCCCTCCGGGAGGTCGATGCCCGTCTTGCCGCCGATCGACGAGTCGACCATCGCGAGGAGCGTCGTCGGCACGTGGGCGAGCGCGATCCCCCGCATGTAGGTCGCGGCCGCGAAGCCGGCGAGGTCGCCGGTCGCACCGCCGCCGACGGCGACGACGCCCCCGTCCCGGCCGACGCGCGCGGAGGCGAGCTCGCGCCACAGCCGCTCCAGCGCGGAGCGCGACTTGGCGCGCTCGCCCTCGGGGACGCGGATGGCGACGGGCTCCATGCCCGCATCCCGCAGCGACGAGCGGAGCGGCTCGACGTGGCGCCGGTGTGCGGTGCGGTCACCGACGACGGCGATGCGGCCGGCCCAGCCGAGGTCGGCGAGGTGACGCCCGACCTGCTCGAGCACGCCGGCACGGACGAGGACCGGATAGGGCCGGCTCGCGCGAACGTCGACGCGCAGCCCGCGCGCCGCGACGATCCACGCGGCGACGGCCCGGGCGATCTCGTCCGGCGCGCCGCTGTCGACGTCGAAGCCGCCGTCCGCGTCGGCGTAGACGTGCCGGCGCTCACGCAGCACGCGCTCGGCGTGCTCGCGTGCGCCGATGCCCTCGCGCCGCAGGTGCTCGCGCTTGGCCATCGTGCGCTCGAGGCCGCGCGCGACGGTCGCGACGGAGCCGTGGAGGCCGACGACGATGCCGAGCGAGCGCATGCGCGCCCGGTTCTCGGGACGGATGGGTGCGCCGCCGCCGGTCGCGACGACCTCCCACGCCGGCGTCGGGCGCAGCCTCTCGAGCACCGACGACTCCATGTCCCGGAAGCGCCGCATGCCGTCCTCGAGGATCACGCGCGTGCAGGCTTTTCCCGCGCGCCGCTCGATGACGTCGTCCGTGTCGAGGAACGACGCGCCGAGGACGCGGGCGAGCTCGGCGCCGACGACGGTCTTCCCGATGCCGGGCGGACCGACGAGAAAGATCCTCACGGCATCTCGGTGAGGTCCCCTCCACCCTGTCCCGGGCGCGAGCCGAGCGGATGGAGGCGCGCGCGATAGCGCTCGACGGACGCCATGAGCGTCTCGACGTCGTCGTCGCCGAACTTCTCGACGAGCGCCTCGGCGAGGACGATCGCGAGCATCGCCTCCGCCACGACGCCGGCCGCGGGTATGACGCACACGTCGCTGCGCTCCACGTGCGCCGGCGCCGGCTCGCCGCTCGCGAGGTCGACCGAGGGGAGCGGCTTCATGAGCGTCGAGATCGGCTTGAACGCGACGCGGCAGAGGACGTCCTCGCCGTTCGTCACGCCGCCCTCGAGTCCGCCGGCCCGGTCCCGCGTTCGGGCGAACCGGCCGTCGCGGAGGACGATCGGGTCGTGCACGGCGCTCCCGCGCTCGCGCGCCTGCGCGAACGCGTCGCCGAGCTCGATCCCCTTCGCCGCCTGGATCGAGCAGAGCGCCTGCGCGATGCGGCCGTCGAGGCGGCGATCCCACTCCGCATACGAGCCGAGCCCCGGCACGACGCCGGTCGCGCGCAGCGCGACGACCCCGCCGAGCGTGTCCCCCGCGTCGCGCGCCGCGGAGATCGCGGCGATCATCTCCGCGCCGCGATCGGGTCGACCGCACCGCACCTCGCTCGCCTCGACGGCCTCCTCGTCCCAGGTCGGCTCGCTGTCGACGTCGCCGATCGTGGCCACCTCGCTCTGGACCCTGGTCCCGACCAGGGCGAGGATCTGCTTCGCGACGGCGCCCGCGGCGACGCGTGCGGCGGTCTCGCGCGCGCTCGACCGCTCGATGACGTCGCGGACGTCGTGCAGCCCGAACTTCATCGCCCCGGCGAGGTCGGCGTGCCCCGGGCGCAGCCGCGTGACCGGCGGAGGTGGATCGACGACCGCCTCGACGCTCATCACGCGCTCCCAATTCGGCGCGTCGCGGTTGTCGATCTCGAGCGCCACGGGGGCGCCGGTGGTGCGGCCCTGGCGCACTCCACCCACGATCCGGACCTGGTCTCGCTCGATCTTCTGGCGTGCGCCGCGCCCGTAGCCGAGCTGGCGGCGCCGCAGGTCACGATCGATCGCCGCCACGTCGATGCCCAGTCCCGCGGGCACGCCGTCGAGCAGCGCGATGAGCCGCGGTCCGTGCGACTCGCCCGAGGTCAGAACGCGCATCGCTCCTCCACTCCTCACACGGCGCGCGGCAGCGCCGCGCGCATGACGCCCACCGGCGCGTCGACCCCGGTCCACAGCCGGAAGGCGCGCGCGCCCTGGTGCAGAAGCATGATGAGGCCGTCGACGGCCGTGCATCCGGAGCCCTTCGCGCGCGCGATGAGCGGCGTCTCCTCGGCCGTCGCGACGACGTCGACGACCACGAGGCCGTGCGGAAGAGGCAGGCCCTCGAGCGGATCCTCGCCGCGCAGTCCCAGCGACGTCGCGTTCACGACGACGTCGTAGCCGTCGAGCGAGCGGACGGGCCAGGGGACGACGTCGGTGGCCAGCTGCCGCGCGCGCGCCGCCGTCCGCGCGGCGACGGTCACGCGTGCGCCGGAGCGCGAGAGGTGGTCGATGCACGCGCGAGCGGCGCCCCCTGACCCCAGGAGCAGCACGCGGCGACGTTCGACGTCGACGCGCGTCTCGGCCAGCGCGTCGCCGAAGCCGGGCCCGTCGGTATTGTCGCCGCGCAGGCTCCCGGTCCGCTTGAACAGCGTGTTGACGGCGCCGATCCGGCGCGCCGTCTCCTCGACGCCGTCGAGCCAGCGTCCGACCCTCTCCTTGTGCGGGATCGTCACGTTCGCGCCGAGCACGTCCTCCTGGCGGATCCGCGCGACGGCGCCGCGGAGGTCCGCCGCCCGCACGCGCATGAGCTCATAGCGGTGCGGGAGACCGAGCGCGCCGAAGGCGGCGTTCTGCATCGCGGGCGACAGCGAATGCGCGACCGGGTCGCCGATCAGGTACGCGACGGCCACCTCTAGTCGTTGCCTACCTTCTTTCGATTCGCTTCCTGTTCGGCGAGCGTCCGCGCGAACAGGTGGTCGCCGGAGCCGTCGTTCTTCGCGACGAAGTAGAGGTAGTCGTTCTTCTCGGGCGCCGCGGCGGCCTTGAGCGCATCGATGCCCGGACTGCAGATCGGCGTCGGCGGCAGGCCGAGGTGGGTGTAGGTGTTGTAGGGAGAGTCGACCTTGAGGTCGGCGAGCGTCAGCTCCCGCCACTGGCCGACGGCGTACTGGATCGTCGGGTCGGCGTCGAGCATCATGCCGATCCGCAGCCGGTTCGCGTAGACCCCGGCGATCCGCGGGCTCTCCTTCCGGTCGCGGGCCTCGCGCTCGACGATCGACGCCAGCTTCACCAGGTCGTACACGCTCCGGCCCTGCTCGGCCGCGGCGGCGCTGAGCCTCCCGCCCGCCTTCGCCTCGAACGTGTCGAGGAGCGTGTCGACGATCGTGTCGGCGCTCGCGTCGGGCTTGAAGAAGTAGGTGTCGGGGTAGAGGAACCCCTCGAGCGGCAGCTTCGGATCGAGCCCCGCGAGCGCCGGCTGCGTATGCGTGCCGACGACCGCCGCCTTGAGGAACGCGTCGCTGCTGATCTTCGGGAACACCTTCGCGACCGCGGCGGCGATCTCGCTGAGACGCCACCCGTCGATGATCCGCAGCGTCACCTGCTGCCCCGGCGAGCTCGTCACGAGCGCCTGAGCGACCTCGCGCGTCGTCATCGCCGCCGACAGGGGATGGATCCCCGCCTGGAGGTCGTCGGCGCGCCCCTCGTCGTAGAGGACGAGCAGGAGCGCGAGACGGTCGCGGACGATCCCGTCGTCCTGGAGGCGCTGCGCCACCACCGCCGCCGTCTCGCCCGGCAGCACCTCGAAGCCGTGCGGCTGCGCCGAGGGGTCGACCGCGGCGTCGACCTCGGGAGCGAGCCGCGACGATACGAGCGCGCGGATCGGCGCCTGGCGCAGGAGGCTCGGCCGCTCGGCGACGAGACCCATCACCGTTCCGCCGAGCGCGCCCGGGGCCTGCGTCGCGGCCACGACCACGAGCGCGATCACGACGAGGACGAAGACGAGCGGGCCGACGCCGGAGCGCTGCCGCGGGGGTCCCGCCCGTGTCGGCCGCGGCGGCGGCGGCCTCACCGCCGGCTCCGAAGGAAGTCCTCGAGAAGCACCGTCGCCGCTCCGGCGTCCGGATCGGGGGCGCCCTGGCGCAGGCCCTCCGCCGTCGTGAACCGCTCGTCGTACAGCTCGATGGGCAATCCGAGCGGAGCGCACGCGTCGGCGAATCGCCTCACACGCACGGCCTGATGCCCCTCTTCCCCGCGCAGGGTCAGCGGCAGCCCGATGACCAGCGCCGCGACCTCCTCTTGCCGGACGACGTCCCTGATCGCGCCGACGTCGGCCTCGAGGCCCCGGCGTGCCAGCGTGGGGAGGGGACGCGCGATCCCACCCCCCTCGTCGCCGACGGCGAGGCCGATCCGTTTGTCTCCGACGTCGAGGGCAAGATACCTCACGGTGCCGCGCTGGCCCGCGGCGTCTCCTCGGTGACGCGTATCCGTCCGTCGAGAAGCGGCAGGAAGGGCCACCAGGCCGGGACCCACTCCAGGCGGACGAGGCGGAGGCCGTCGCCGCCGAGGACGCCCTCCGCGTCGGCGACCCGGTGGCCGGAGAGGAGCCGCCCGATCCGCTGCAGGTCGACGTGCTTGCTCTGGACAGCGCGCGCGCTCAGCGTCCAGGTCACGTCGGGCGCGTCGGAGATCTTCACGCTCATGCCCGGGTCGATCGTCACCGAGCCCTTGGCCACGTCGTTGCCCGGCGGAACGAGGGCGCGCAGCTTCTGATACACCGCATCGCCCGGCTCGTTATCCGGGACGGCGTACGCCGTCGCGAAGCCGCTCACGCTGAGGTCGAAGGTCGCGACCTTCTGCCCGACGACGTCGACGTTCGCGGGTGAGAGCGACGTCTGCGTGAACAGCACCTGGTGCACGACGACCTGGCCCTTGCGCGGCTCGCCGATCCACTTGCCGAGCTGGTCCTCCGCCGCGGCCTTGAGGGCGTCGGGGGCGCGCCCCACGGCGGCGTCGTAGTCCTCGACCTTCACGACCGGGATCTTCTTCGTCTCCCCTCCCGTCGTCGGCTCGGGGTTCGTGACGGAATACCGCCCATCGGGGCTCACCGCGATCTGCCCCGCGCCGACGTTACCCGTCGGCCCGGAGACGACGGCCTGCACGGGGATGACCTGCTTCCCGATGAGAAGGTTGAAGGGCAGGATGATCACGCTGCGTCCGAGGTTCGCGTCGGCGAGCGTCGTGAACGCGACGCCTCCGGCGGTCTTGAACGTCGTCCCCTTCGGGATGGTCAGGTCGTCGGTCGTCTTGTTCTCCACCTGGACGGTGCCCTTCGCCGCGATCTCCTGCGTGATGCTCCCCGTCGCCGTTCCCGTCACCTTCGCGCTGATCGGCGCGGTGATCGGCGTGACCGGGAAGTCGCCCCCCGCGCCCGCCTTCACCGTGAGATCCACCGGACCGAGCGGCTGCGTCGACGGGGACACGACGACGGTCGCCTCCGGAAGCACGACCACCGCGAGGATGACGAGCGCGAGCCCGAGGCTGCCGGCGATCGCGGCCAGGCGCCTCAGCGGCGGTCGCGCCCGCGTCGTCGCGATGAGCGGGGCGGCCGCGGCGGCGCGACGCGGCTTCTCGAGCTTCTCGGTCGGGTCGAGCTCATGTCGTTCCAGAGCGGCGAGGCTCGCGTACGCCGGAAGGTGCACCGACGACGCGAGCGAGCGAGCGCGCGCGTCGGTGGTCACGACCGAGAGCCGGCGCGGCGCGGCCTGCGCCCGCAGGACGTCGAAGAACACGGCGTTCCGCAGCACGGGTGCGCCCGCGGCGACGACGAGCGCGAGGTCCTCCTCCGGCGGGGCCGACGCGAGCTTCTCCGCCGCGTCGAGGACGGTCGCTCGCGCGTCGAGGTCGACGACGGCACGGCCCATCAGATGGCCTCCGCGGCGAGCGACGCCGCAGCCGCGGCCACGAGGTCGTCCGCGTGCAGCGGATCCGCGGCGAACACGCGCGCCGCGACCGCGGGCCGCAGGGGGGCGACGTCGACGTCGCCTCCCCGCTGGGCCGCCAGGGCATCGCCGAGCGCGCGCGGCAGAGCGACGAGCTCGTCGGGGACGCCGACGACGTGCCAGCGCGCCGGCAGCGGCCCCTCCAGCGCGGGTATGGGAGCGACGACGCACCGCGCCCACACCTCCGCGCCGCCCGGCGACGCGTCCGCGCGCGCCAGCAGCGCGTCGCGACCGAGCCCGAACGCGCGTGTCGCGACGACCCTCGCGCCGCGGATGATCGCGACCGCGGTCACGTCCGGACCCAGGCGGAGCACGGCACCCTCGGCGACGCCGGACGCGGCGAGGAGGCGTCCGAGCGCGTACGCGCCGCTCGTCACGCTCCCGCGAGGCGTCGCGACGTCGAGCGCGGCCGTGGCCGCGCTCGCGAGGACGAGAGGCGCGAGCGAGACGTCCGTGCGGACCTCCACGAAGCGACCCTGGAAGCCGACGACGTCCGCGAGAGCGCGTCCGTCCACGGCCAGGCCGGCGACGTCGTCGCGCAGCTGCACCGCGGGGATGCCGCGCAGGGCGGGGTCGTTCAGGGCGGCCTCGCGAGCGGTCCGCTCCGCCTCGGCGCGCGCCTCCGCCGTCGCGCGCGCGACCTCCCCCGCGGTGATCGGCTGGCCGACGGCGTCGCGCTCGAACGTCGTGGCGACGTGGAAGGTGCGCACGTCGTCGCCGTCGATCGCGGCGACGACGCGCGCCGGACGGTCGCGCGACGACGCGTTCGCCAGCACGCTCGCGATCGCCTTGCCGACCGCTTCGCGGTCGAGGACGAGGCCCGCAGCGAGCGCGCCGGCGCGCAGGGGCGCCTGCGCGATCCCGCTCACGCGCAGCGCCCCCGTCTCGCGGTGCCCGACGACGGCGCGCACGCGGTCCGCGCCGAGCTCGAGGCCCGCGACGAGCGGGCCCCGCTCGACCTTGCCCCTAGGCTGAGCCACGGCCCCCGTCGAAGTGGTCCCTCACGATCCCTCGAGCGGCGTCGAGCGCCTCGGCCAGGCGTGCGATCTCTCGGCCGCCGCCCGTCGCGCTCTGTGGCCGTCCGCCGCCGCTGCCGCCGATGATCGGGGCCACCTGCTTCACGATCGCGTCGGCGTTCACGCGAGGGGTCAGGTCTTTCGTGACACCCACCGCGAGCGCCGCGCGCTCGCCACGGATCCCCCCGAGAACGACGACGCCGGAGCCGAGCTGGTCGCGCACCTTGTCGGAGAGCGCGCGGAGGTGCTCGGCGTCGGCGTCCCCGACGTCCGCGACCACCAGGCGCGTCCCGTCGACGGTCTCGGCCTTGGCCACGAGGCGCACCGCCGACGTGTCCATCCCCGCCCGGCGCGCGGCGTCGAGCTCCTTTTCGACGCGCTGGCGCTGCTGAGCGAGCTGCTCGACCGCCTCCGGCAGCCGCTCCGGGGGGACCCGCAGCGTCTGCGCCGCGCGCTCCATCCGCTCGCGCAGCGCGCGCACGTCCGCCAGCGCGCCCTCGCCGGTGACCGCCTCGATCCGCCGGATCCCCGCGCCGACGGACTCCTCCTTCGTGATGAGCAAGAGCCCGACGTCACCCGTCGCGCGACAGTGGGTGCCGCCGCACAGCTCGCGGCTGGTCGGCCCGGCCTGGACGACGCGCACCTCGGCGCCGTACTTCTCGTCGAAGAGGTGCTGCGCGCCGGACGCGAGCGCATCCTGGAGCGGTACCAGGTCGGCGTGCACGTCGGCATTCGCGAGGATGGCGGCGTTCACCTCGTCCTCGACGCGCCGCAGCTCGTCGCGCGTCGGCGCGCGGCCGAGGGTGAAGTCGAACCGCAGGTTCGGCGCGTGCACGAGCGACCCCGCTTGGTGCACCTCCTCGCCGAGGACGCGCCGGAGCGCGGCGTGGAGCAGGTGCGTGCCGGTATGGTTGCGCATCGTGGCACGGCGCAGCGCGGCGTCCACTTCCGCGTGCGCCCGTGCTCCGACGCGGAGGACGCCATCCACGACCGTGCCGATCATCACGGTGACGTCCGGCGCGGGCGTCTGCGTATCCGCGACCATCGCGCGCCCCTCGCTGGTGGTGATGTGGCCGCGGTCACCGACCTGGCCGCCGCCCTCGGCGTAGAAGGGCGTGCGGTCGAGGACGATCTCCACCTCGCTGCCTTCGCGCGCCTCCTCGACCGACGTCCCCGTGCTCGCGAGCCAGAGGATCGTCCCCTCCGACCCCAGCTCGTCGTATCCGGTGAAGACGCTGCGCACGCCCTCGCGCTCGCGGAGGTGCTCGTAGAACTGACCGAAGCGCATCGCGTCCTGGCTGAACTTCGCGCTCGCGCGGCTTCGCGCGCGCTGCTCCTCGAGGAGGTCGCGATAGCGTCCCTCGTCCACCCGGAGCCCCGCGGCGCCCGCGAGCTCGCGCGTCATCTCGACCGGGAATCCGAACGTGTCGTACAGACGGAAGGCCGTGTCGCCGTCGATGCCCCCGCGCCCGGCCGAGCGCGCCGCGCCGATCGCGCCGTTCAGCTGGTCGAGCCCGCTCGAGAGCGTCTGCTCGAACTTGTGCTCCTCGTTCTCGAGCGTCTGCACGATGCGCTCGCGGTGCGTCGCCAGCTCGTGATAGTGGCCCTGCATGACCCGAACGCTGACGAGGCCGAGCTGCGGTATCGACCCCGTCTGGAGCCCGAGCTTGCGCGCGTGGAGCGCGGCGCGACGGATGAGGCGGCGCAGGACGTAGCCGCGCCCTTCGTTCGACGGATCGATGCCGTCGGCGATGAGGAAGGTCGCCGCGCGGGAGTGCTCGGCGACGATCCGGATCGAGCGGTCGGCCTCGCCGCCGCCGTACGCGACGTGCGCGAGCTGTTCGATCTTCTCCACGATCGGCCGGAAGAGATCGGTGCGGAAGGTGTCGCCGGGGACGCCTTCGAGGACCTGCGTGATGCGCTCGAGCCCGGCCCCGGTGTCGATGTTCTTCTTCGAGAGCGGGACGAGCCTCCCGTCCGCCTGGCGGTCGTACTGCTGGAACACGTTGTTCCAGATCTCGACGTAGCGGCCGCAGCTCTCGCTCGGGTCGCAGGCATGGGGTGGCACCCCGGGCTGGGGCCCGGTGTCGATGAAGATCTCGCTATCGGGTCCGCACAGGCCGGTCGGGCCCGGCGTCCAGAAATTCGCCGCGTCGCCGAGGCGGAAGACGCGATGGGGCGGGAGCTTGATCTGCCGCGTCCAGATGTCGTACGCCTCGTCGTCGCTGGTGTGGACCGTCGCGACGAGGCGGTCGCCGTCGAAGCCGAACGGTCCGGTGAGGAGCTCCCAGCTCCACTGCAGCGACTCGGACTTCCAGTAGTCGCCGATCGAGAAGTTCCCCAGCATCTCCCAGAAGGTCTGGTGGTACCCGTCGTGTCCGACCTCGTCGATGTCGCTCGTGCGGAGGACCTTCTGGACCGTCACGATCCGCTTCGCGGGAGGCTGCTTCCGGCCGGTGAAGTACGGGACGAGCGGCTGCATCCCGGCGCTGGTGAAGAGAACGCTCGGATCGTCCTTCAGCACCAGCGGCGCGCTCGGGAGGCGCACGTGCCCGCGCCCTTCGAAGAACGAGAAGAACGCGTCACGGATCGCGCTGCTGTCCATCTCACGTGAATGATGAGGCACGCGGCTCGGGCTAGGGTTCGGACGTGCCGCCCGACCTCGTGCCGCTCGCGCTCGTCGCGATCGGGATCCCCGCCGCGCTGCGCGCCATCACCGGCCGTCCGCGCGCGCTCGTGGCGGCGTGGCTCGCCGGTCTCGTCGCGGTCGCGATCGCGCAGACGCTCGGAGAGCTGACGTCCACCCGGGTGGCCGTCCTCGGCGACGCTCAGCTGGGCGCGGCGGTCGTCGCCGCGCTCATCACTTCGCTGCTGCTCGTTCTGCGCGAGGCGGCAGCGCGAGGACGGTGAACGCGCCGCTCTCTCGCGCCGTCTCCGGGTCGAGGTCGCCGAGCGGCATGCGCGCCACGCCGGCCGCCGCGAAGAGCGGCAGCAGGAAGAAGTACGAGAAGAGGCTCCGCCACGCGAAGTAGAGCGGGAACATCGCGAGCACCGCACCGAGCTCGGGGCTGGCGTGGCGCGCGCGCCACGCGACGGCCAGGGCGACCGCGAGGGCGATCGCTTCGAGCGCGAGGTACGCCGACGGGGAAAGGAACGGCGCCGCTCCGTTCGCCGCGAGCGTCACGAGCCCGGTGCCGCGCGCGAACATCGGCGCCGCGAGGGGCGTGAGGATCCCCGCGAGGAAGGCCCGCGCGTCCCACGCCACGAACGGCGCGTCGACGAGGGCGAAGAGCGCCCCCGCGATCGCGGCGCGTCGCGCCGCCTCGCGCCACCCGTCGCGGGCCGCGACCTGGAGCAGATAGAAGAGCGCGAACGGCCACGCGAGCTGTTTCACCGCCGCGGCGCACCCGAGCGCGAGCGCGCTCCAGCGGCGCTCGCGCCACAGCCAGGCCGCGACGAGCGGGAGCGCGTACAGCAGGTCCGCGCTGCCGCCGACCGTGAAGGCGGTCACGGACGCCGCGGCGAGGACGCCCGTCAGGAGGAAGGCGCGCGACGCGGCGGGCGCACGCACGAGGACGAGCGCGACCGCCGCAACGAGGCACAGCACGTAGAGGACGTTGGTGTCCCACCCGAGGGCGACCCAGGGGAGGACGAGCAGGACCGAGAGCGCGGGGTACGAGAGCCGCGACACGAACTCGGTCGGCGCGCACGCCGACCGGTCGCGCGCGCACGCCGCGGCGTCCGCGCTCCACGCCGCGTCCATCTGCTCGAGCGACGGATAGACCGTGACGTCGGAGAACGCGCCCGCCCGCAGCGGCGTCGTCCGATCCGGTCCGATCCGTCGCGCGCCGTAGCAGGCGAAGAGGTCGAGGGGCCGGTAGGGATCCTGCCCGCGAAGGAGCGCCTGCGCCGCGCATTCGTTGAGGGCGATCGCGTCGTTGTGGTAGGGCGTGAAGTCGTTCACGATCGGAGAGGGGATCCCGCGCAGCCAGGCGAGGCCGAACAGCGCCATCCCCGAGACGACGAAGAAGATCACGCGCATCGCGGGCGCGAGCGAGCGGTCCGGCGGCGCGGCGGCGTCGCCGCCGGTCCCGGCGAGAGCGGCGGCGAGGAGCGCGAGGGCGACGACGACCGCGACCGCCGCGAAGATCGCC
>JAJYLV010000160.1 GCA_021787445.1 Chloroflexota bacterium
GACCTACGTCGTCGCGAACCTCATCGTCGACATCTCGTACGGGTTCCTCGACCCGCGGATCCGGGCGTCATAGGTGGCGCGCATGCGCGTCCTCGGGGCCGTCGCGGCGGAGACGCCGGCGCCCGCGCGGGACGAGGCGCGCGACGAGGCGCCGGCCGCGACGTCGGCGGGTCCGTACCGCCGCGCCTGGCGGCGCCTCCGCGCCGATCGCGTCGCGGTCGGATCCGCGCTCGTCCTCCTCGCCGTCGCGCTCGCGGTGTTCGTCCTCCCCGCGGTCCTGCGCATCGACCCGTACCAGCAGAGCCTGCGCGACTCGTTCCTCCCGCCCGGCGCGGGCGGCCACCTCCTCGGCACCGACCAGTACGGCCGCGACGTGCTCCTGCGGCTCATCGACGGCGGGCGCGTCTCTCTGAGCGTCGGGCTCATCGCCGTCGCCATCTCCGCGTCGGTCGGCGCGCTCCTCGGCCTCGTCGCCGGCCACTTCGGCGGCTGGACCGACCGCGTCCTCATGCGGATCGTCGACGTGAAGCTCGCGTTCCCCGGGATCCTCCTCTCGCTCGTCATCATCACCGTCCTCGGGACGGGGCTCGACAAGGTGATGATCGCCGTGGGCATCGCCGGGATCCCGCGGTTCGCGCGCGTCGTCCGGGCGACGGTCCTCGCGACGAAGGGCGAGCTCTACGTCGTCGCGGCGCGCGCCGTCGGCGCGAGCGACCTGCGGATCATGTTCGCGCACCTGCTGCCGCAGACGCTCGGCCCGGCGATCACGATCGCGACGTTCGGCCTCGCGAGCTCGATCCTGTCCATCGCCGGGCTCTCGTTCCTCGGCCTCGGCGCGCAGCCGCCGACGGCGGAGTGGGGCCTCATGCTCGCCGAGTCACGGCGCTATCTCCACGTCGCGTGGTGGCTCGCGGTGTTCCCCGGCGCGGCGATCATGGCCGTCGTCCTCGCGGTGAACCTGCTCGGCGACGCGGTGCGCGACGCGCTCGACCCGCGCCTCGCGACGGGCGGCGACTAGCGCGAGGCGCGTCCCGCCAGGCGCGCGAGCTCCTCCGGCGGGCGCACGCGCGAGCGGCTAGGGGGTGGGCCGCGAGAGGGCGACGAGGACCGCGAGGTAGAAGCCGTCGACGCGCTCTCGCTCGCGCGGCCCGCTCGCGGCGTAGTACTCGATCCCGGGCCAGGCGTTGATCTCGATGACGACGTACCGATCGGGCGCCGACGAGATGGGCTCGCCGGTCATGATGTCGATGCCGCAGAGGCGCAGACCCATGTCGCGCGTCAGGCGAACGGCGATCTCCGCATAGCCGGCGTGGAGCTCGTCGGTGACGTCGCGGGCCGATCCGCCGTCGGAGAGGTTCGCGCTGTCGAGGAGCGGGATCTCCTGACCGTCGGGAGGGATCCACGCGAGCGACCGTCCCCCTCGGCGCAGGTGCATGGCGATCCGCGGATCGGCCGCGTCGATGGTGTCGTGCCGCTCGGCCGCGTCGAAGTGCTCCTGCTTGTCGGCGAGGAGCTGAGAGATCGAGCGGACGCCGTCGCCGACGACGGCCAGCGCCCTGCGCTCGTAGGCACAGAGCACCCCGTCGTCGAGAACGACGATGCGGTAGTCGCGGCCCTCCTGCACTGGCTGCACGAGGAGCACGGGGTCGATCTCGAAGACCGCGGCCGCGGCCTGCTCGAGCTCGTCGCGGTCGAACACCTTGCAGACGCCGCGGCCCTGCGACCGGCCGTTGGGCTTGACGAAGACGGGGTAGCCCAGGCTCTCCGCGTGCGCGATGGCCGCGCGAAGGTCACGCTCCGACCCGAGCCTCGCGCACATCTCGTCCGAGTAGAAGACCTCGCCCGGCACGGCCGGGTATCCCAGCGCGCGCATGAAGTACGCGGACCAGTCCTTGTCCGTCGCGAGCTCGGATGACGCGGTCGGGTTCAGGTCGAGCGACCAGCGCCGGAACGACCGGCGCACCCCGTTCGCGAATAGGACCTGCGCGGCGATCCCGAAGCGCGGCTCGCGGATGACCGTCGCCCCGATCCGCGGAGCGAGCGCGAGCATGCGCTCGAGGGCGGGCACGGCCGGCGGCCAGGTGCTCCTGGTGGAGCGACGAAGATCGGTGCGTGCCACTCGTCGGGCCGTCGGCGTGCTACCGGCTGAGCACGACGTCGAGGCCGCTGAGGACCGCGGCGAGCTGGGCGGCCGAGAGCTGGCCGATCCGCTCGCGGAGGCGCTCGCGGCGGATGGCGACGATCTGCGAGACGTTCGCGACGGAGTCGTGCGGCAGGCCGGCGGACCGCGCCGGGAGGAGGACGTTGCCGGGGGCGTCCGCGAGCCGCAGCGTCCGCGTCAGCGGCACGACGACGGTCGTCGCGATGTCGCTGCGGTTGTAGGCATCGCCCTGGACGACGGCCACGGGGCGGTCGCCGCTCGGGCGCGGGAGCCGCGCCCGCCACACGTCGCCCTGGCTGACTACCACCGCTCGCGCTTCAGGACGTCGAGCGCGGAGGCCTCCACGAACGGGTCGATGCTCGTGTCGACGTCGGCGGCGACCTCGTTGAGGCGCTGGGTGATCCAGTCCGCGTCGTGCCGCTGGACGTACTCCGCCAGCGCGTCGGCGTAGAGGCGGCTGCGCGACTTGTGCTGGCGCTTCGCGAGGCGCTCGGCGCGACGGAAGACGTCGTCCGGAAGGGAGACCGCCGTCTTCATACCAGAAGTATAACGGAGACGGCTTGCGCCGAGGCGACGGCGGGATCTCGCCGAGCGTCGATGACAACGCGAGGCAAGCCTCGAGCGCACGACCGCCCGACGTTTGACACATTGTCACATCGTCACTACCGTCGACAAGGCCATGCCGAGGACGATCGTCGCGATGAACGCGCAGGGCCGGGTCACTCTCCCCGCGGAGATCCGCCGGCGGCTCGACCTCGGCGAGGGCGACCAGCTCGAGGTGACCGTCGAGGACGACCGGATCAGCCTTCGGCGGGCGCGGGTCGTCGTGGCGGAGGATGCGTGGGCCTACACGACGAAGTCGCTGCGCTCCATTCGGCGCGCCCTCGACGATCTCCGCGAAGGCCGCTCCTATCGCTTGAGCGAGGACGAGCTGCTGGCGGGGCGCTATCCGCGGCGCGCGCCGGCGGGACGGCCAGGGCGCGCGCGGGGCGCGCGATAGCCGACGCGTATCGCTCGCTCGACTTCACCGCGGAGTTCCTCGAGGCATTCTCCGCCTTCGACCGGACCGCTCGACGCCGCTTCCTCAAGGCGCTCCGCCTGCTCGATGCGGACGAGCGGCATCCGTCGCTCCGTGTACACGAGCTTCACGGGGACCTCGCCGGGATCTGGTCGGCGAGCGCGTCGGACGACCTGCGCCTTCTGTTCGTGCGCGTCGCGGGCGGGCGCAAGGTGCTGCTCTCGTGCTCACGCCACTACGCGACGTGACCGTGACCTGAGCCGGACGCGGCAGCATAGGGTCGTGCGCGACAGCCTCGGC
>JAJYLV010000041.1 GCA_021787445.1 Chloroflexota bacterium
GTCCCCAGCTTGGCGAAGTTGAAGCGTGCGTTGCGCGCCTCGAGCGGGTCCATGGTCCACGCGATGGTGTCGATCCCCTGGTCGAGACAGTGATCGCGCTGCGCTTCCTTGAGCGCGACCGCGAGACCGGTGCTCCGGTGCCCGGAGCGCACGGCGAGCATGTGCGAGTGGTGCCGGAAGTGGTAGTCGAAGATGCCGACGAACCCGAAGACGAATCCCGCGGCGCGCTCATCGCCGTCGGCGTACCCCAGGGCGACGTAGCCGCCGTTGTGCGCCACGGCGAGGAGCAGCTGGGGCGGAACGACCACGTCGCCGCTCCAGATCTCCTCCTGGATGGGGACGGTCGCGGCACAGGCGGCGATGTCGTGGGCGACCTCGATCCGGAAGGCCATCGCGCCCCGAGTCTGACGCTTTGGCCGCGCTCGGGCTTGGGCTAGCATCCCGCGCGTCATGGCATCGTCGAACGTGGAGTTCCTGAGGCGCGTTCGCCTGTTCCAGGAGCTCGACGATCGCACCCTGGCGGAGATCGGCAATGCCGCCGTCGAGCAGCGGTGGGAGCCCGGCCAGGAGATCGTGCGCCAGGGCGATACCGGCGTCGGCATGTTCATCGTCCGCAGCGGCACGGTGGAGATCTGCCAGGAGCACGCCGGAAAGGACGAGAAGGTCCGCGACCTCGGACCCGGCGACGTCTTCGGCGAGATGGCGCTCCTCGACGAGTTCCCGCGCTCGGCGACGGTACGCGCCGTCGAAGCGACGACGTGCCTCGGCATCACGCGCTGGCACTTCCGCGGGATCCTCGAGAGCCACCCGCAGATCGCGCTGAAGCTGCTGCCCATCCTCACGCGGCGCCTGCGCACCGCCGAGCAGCACTCGCACGAGGCCGTCGGGACCGACTGAGCCTCGCGGAGCTCGCGACGATCGAGGCGCTCGTCCCGGCCTAGCGGGTAGGCTTCCGGCCGATGGCCGGGATCGTCGAATGCGTCCCGAACGTGAGCGAGGGGCGGCGCGCCGGCGCGATCGACCGCATCGCCGGTGCGATCAGCTCCGTCCCCGGCGTCCGCCTCCTCGACCGCACGAGCGACCTCGATCACAACCGCTCGGTCTTCACCTTCGCCGGGCCGCCCGACGCCGTCGAGGCCGCGGCGCATGCGCTCGTCGATGCCGCGCTGCGGGAGATCGACCTCCGCGGGCACACCGGCGCGCACCCGCGGATCGGCGCCGTCGACGTCGTCCCCTTCGTACCCCTCGCGGGGACGACGATGGACGAGTGCGTCGCGCTCGCCCGGCGCTTCGGCCGCGCCGTCGCCCAGCGGCACGGTCTCCCCGTCTACTTCTACGCGAGGGCGGCGACGCGTCCCGACCGCGTGCGCCTCCCCGACATCCGGAAGCCACAGTTCGAGGGGCTGCAAGACCTCATGAGCACCACGCATGTGCCCGACGCGGGCCCCCCGCGCGTCCATCCGACCGCGGGCGCGATGGTGACGGGCGCCAGGCCTCCGCTCATCGCCTTCAACATCGAGCTGGCGACGACGGACGTGGCCGTCGCGAAGCGCATCGCGAAGGCGATCCGCGAGTCCTCCGGCGGTCTTCCCCAGGTCCAGGCGCTCGGGTTCGAGCTCACCGACCCGCCTCGCGCCCAGGTCTCGATGAACATCCTCGACACCTCGGTCACGTCGCTCCCGACCGTCTGGCACGAGGTCGAGCGCCGCGCGCACGACGCCGGCGTCGAGGTCCTGCGCGGGGAGCTCATCGGGCTCATGCCGCTCGACGCAGCGGTGCAGGTGACCGCGGACGCGCTGCGGCTCGAGGGCCTCACGCGCGATCGGATCGTCGAAGCGCATTTCATTGATCAAGCAGGCTGACCTCGTCCTCCACGGCGCGCGCCTGCTGACGGTCGCTCCGCTCGGCGACGAGCACCCGCGCACGGGGGCCGCGGCGGGCGACGTCGGCGCGATCGACGACGGCTGGGTCGCCGCGCACGACGGGGCGATCGTGGCGACGGGACACGGATCGTCGTGGCAGCGGCTCGATCTCATCTTGCACGCGACCGTCGAGGACACGGAGGGCCGCGTCGTCATGCCGGGCTTCGTCGACCCGCACACGCACCTGTGCTACGCCGGGGAGCGCTGGGACGAGTTCACGGCCCGACGCGGCGGATCCGACTACCTCGCGATCCTCGAGCGCGGCGGCGGGATCCACGCGACGGTGCGCGCGACGCGCGAGGCGAGCGACGAGGACCTCGTCGCCGCGATCTCCGCCCGCATCGGGCGCGCCGCCGCGTCGGGAACGACGACGATCGAGGTGAAGAGCGGGTACGGGCTCGAGCCCGCGGAGGAGCTCCGGCACCTCCGGCTCATCGCCCGCGCTCGCGCGAGCGCGGCGGTCGACGTGTCGCCGACCTACCTCGCCGCGCACGCCCTGCCGGCGCGCGCCGGCGGCGATCGCCGCGCGTTCCTGCGCTCGGCGCAGGCGGCGCTCGCGACCGTCGCGGCCGAGCATCTCGCCGAGGGGGTGGACGCGTTCGTGGAGAAGGGGGTCTTCGAGACGGAGGACGTCGCGCCGCTCATGCACGAGGCGGCGTCGCTCGGACTCGCGCGCACCCTCCACGCCGACCAGCTCAACGACGTCGGCGGCGCGGCGTTCGCGGCCCGGATCGAGGCGCGCTCCGCCGACCACGTGTCGCGGGCGTCCGCGGACGGGCTGCGGGCGATGGAGCGGGCCGGCATCGTCGCGGTCCTCCTCCCGGGGAGCGCGCTGTTCGTCGGGTACCCACCGGCGGACGGCCGCCGCTTCGTCGCGCACCGCGTGCCCGTCGCGATCGGGACGGACCAGAACCCGGGAACGTCACCGCTCGAAGGGATGCCCACCGCGATCGCCCTCGCCGTGACGATGTGCGGCCTCACGCCGCACGAGGCGATCGTCGCGGCGACGATCAACGCCGCCCACGCGCTCGGACGCGGGAAGCGGGCGGGCGCGATCGTCGACGGCCGCCGCGCCGACCTCGTCGTGCTCGAGACCGACGACGAGCGCGAGCTCGCCTATCGGCTCGGCGCGCGCCTGGTGCGGTCGGTCTTCGCGAACGGGAGGCCGCTCCGAGAGGCCTCGTCCTAGCGCCCCGCTCGTGGTCGGATGGTCGCCGGCTCTTCAGGCGGCAGAACGACGTTTACTTGACCGCTGCTAGCCTACGATACCCTTTTGACACAGGGCGCGACGGCCGGATCGCGTTCTCATATGAGCAGGCGTCACGCGGGCGGAACAGAGGTTGGACATGCGGGTGCTTCTCGTCGACGACAACCCCATGAACCTGGAGCTCTTCGTCGACACGCTGACAGGCGACGGGCACGACGTGGCGGTCGAGCGCGAGGGTCGTTCGGCGCGCGACCGCGCGCTTCGCGAGGCCTTCGACGTCGTGATCCTCGATATCCAGCTGCCGGGTATGGACGGCTACGCGATCTGTCGTGAGCTCCGTGCCGCGGGCGTACGCTCGCCGATCCTCGCGCTCAGCTCGGCCGCGATGGCGGACCAGGTCGAGCGCGGGATGGCCGCGGGGTTCGATCGCTATCTGACCAAGCCGATCTCTCCCGCCGCGCTCCGAAGCGCCGTGCGTGAGACGGGTCCCACGTGAGCTCGCGGGTGCTGGCGCCGACGTTCACGCCGACGATCCTCGTCGTCGACGACGTCGCCGCCAACCGCGAGCTGCTGGACGCGCGTCTGGCGGACCTCGGATACGTGGTGCGCGAGGCGCGCGACGGGCTCGAAGCGCTCGAGATGCTCGAAGCCGATGAACCGGACCTCGTGCTCCTCGACGTCGACATGCCGCGTATGAACGGGCTCGAGGTGTGCCGGCGCATCAAGGGGCATCCGACCCACCGGCTCGTGCCCGTCGTGATGATCACGGCACACCAGGACCGCGCCACGAGGCTGGCGGGCCTCGAGGCCGGAGCGGACGACTTCCTCAGCAAGCCCTTCGACGCGGCCGAGCTGCGCACGCGGACCAAGGCGCTCCTGCGCGACCGCGAGCTGAACAAGCAGCTCGACGCCGCGGAGGGGATCGTCATGGCGCTCGCGCGCGTCGTCGAGGCGCGCGACCGCTACACGATCTTCCACGCCGAGCGGGTCGGCCTCTACGCGCGTGAGATCGGACGGTCCTACGGTCTCGCCGGCGACGACCTCGAGGTCCTCTACAAGGGCGGCGTCATGCACGATCTCGGCAAGGCCGTCATCCCCGCCGAGATCCTCCTCAAGGCGGGCGCCCTCAACGAGAACGAGCAGGCGATCATGCGGCGCCACCCCGTCGAGGCCATCCGGATCATCGAGCCCCTCCGCAGCATGGCGCGCTTCGTCCCGATCGTCCGGCACCACCACGAGCACATCGACGGCACCGGCTATCCCGACCACCTCGTCGGCAGGGAGATCCCGTTCGCCGCGCGCATCGCGGCGATCGCCGACGGGTGGGACGCCATGACGTCGGACCGACCGTACCGGTCCTCCCTCGGGGCGGATGAGGCGGTCCATCGGCTGCGGGCCGGCTCGGGGACGCAGTGGGACGCCGAGCTCCTGTCGATCTTCTTCGACCTGCTCGACCACTCTCTCGTCGAGCGCGTGGCCGCCGAGCAGCTGCGCGCCACCCCGAGGGCCGCGTGAGCGCCGACGACCTCATCCGGATCCTCACCGACGGCCTGTTCGGCGTCGTGCTCGTCGCCGCGATCGCGCGCGCGCTCCTGGACCGCCGGCGCGCCGCGCTCGACGCGGCGCTCATGTTCGGCGGCCTCGCGTTCGTCATCCTCGAGAGCGAGATCACGAAGACGCTCGGCCTGACCCTGCCGCCGCTCGTCGCGCAGGCGCTCGTCGGCGTCCTCCTGGCCGTGCCGTACCTGTTCCTCCGGCTGGTCGACGACCTCGCCGAGGTCCCGCCGCTGGCGCTACGCGCCGGGCTCGCCGCATTCCTGCTCAGCTGGGCCGCCGCGGTCGTCGTGCCGGCGCCCCTGCCTCCGGCCGTGACGCTGCCGATCGTCGCGTACTTCGGCGCCGCCGAGATCTACGGTGCCGTCCTCCTCATCCGCGAGTCGCGGCGCACGAGCGGCGTCCCCAGCCGCCGCGCCCAAGCCGCCGCGCTCGGGTCCCTGCTGCTCGGCGTCACCCTCCTCGTCGCCGGCGTCGGGAGCGCGCTTCCGGTGAGCGCCGCGCTGACACGCGTGCTCGTGCTCGCGTCGGCTCTCGCCTATCTGACCGCCATCTCTCCGCCGCGCATCCTGAAGCGCGCCTGGCTCGAGCCGGAGCTCCGCGGCTTCCTCGCCCGGGTCTCGGCGATGTCTCCGCGGGAAGCGACGGACCGCATCGTCGGGGAGCTCCAGGAGCGCGTCGGGTCGGCGCTCGGAGGCGCGCGTGTCGTCATCTCGCTCCGCGGGGAGGGCGGCGATCTGATCGCCCCGCCGGGCGACAAGGCGGCACCGGCCCTCGCCGACGCGTTCGCGAGACAGCGTCCCGTGCTCGCGCCCTCCGCCTCGCGCTCGGGGATGGTCCTCGCGGCGCCGATGACGGCCCGCGGGCGCCGGATCGGCGCGCTGGGGGTCGAGCTGCCTCGCGCTTCCCTGTTCGCGGAGGACGACCTCGAGCTGGCCGCCCTTCTGGCCGAGCAGGCCGCTCTCATCCTCGACGGGGCGCGCCTCTACGCCGAGCTCGAGGCGGCGAACCGGCAGCTCGAGGAGGCCACGAGAGCGAAGAGCGAGTTCCTCGCGAACATGAGCCACGAGCTCCGGACGCCGCTCAACGCCATCCTGGGCTTCTCGGACCTGCTCATCGAGCAGCTCCCGCAGCTCACGGCCGCGCAGCAGCGCTACCTGAGGAACATCAAGGACGCCGGCACCCACCTCCTCCAGCTCATCAACGAGGTGCTCGACCTCTCGAAGGTCGAGGCGGGTCGTCTCGAGCTCCGGCCCGAGCCGCTGCGCCTCCACACCGTCGTCGAGCCCGTCCTCGCCGCGGCACGCGACGCCGGCGCGGGCGCCGGCCTCGCCGTCGATGCCTTCTATGCGGCCGAGGCGGCCGTCCGCGTCGACCCCGGCCGGATGCGCCAGATCCTCTACAACCTCCTGTCGAACGCCGTGAAGTTCACCCCGCGCGGGGGCGAGGTGACCCTGCGCGCCGCGGTCGACGGCCGCGACCTCGTCGTCGAGGTGCGCGACACCGGGATCGGGATACCGGCCGACAAGGCGTCCCGCGTCTTCGGGACGTTCGAGCGGCTCCACGAAGGGCGGTCGGACGCTTCCGGGACCGGCCTCGGACTGGCGCTCACCAAGCGCCTCGTGGAGCTCCACGGCGGGACGATCGGCTTCGAGAGCGAGGAGGGGCGGGGAACGACGTTCCGCCTGCGCATCCCCGAGGCCGCGTACACGCCCGTCTCGGGCCCGCGCCTGCTCATCGTCGAGGACGACCAGCGCGATGCCGAGCTCCTCGCCGCGCTCGCCGGGCGCG
Source organism: Chloroflexota bacterium (assembly GCA_021787445.1). GTDB lineage: Bacteria > Chloroflexota > Limnocylindria > P2-11E > P2-11E > JACPOT01. Next base: position 6,475 of record JAJYLV010000041.1, read on the forward strand.
TCGGGGTCGCGACCGAGATCGTGAACACCGCCGGCGCGGCGCGCGACGCCGTGCGCCGCGAGCCGCCCGTCGGGGTCGTGCTCGACCTGCGGCTCCCGGACGAGCGCGGCGAGCACCTGCTCCAGGAGCTCAAGGCCGACCCCGCGACGCGCTCCGTGCCCGTCCTCGTCGTGTCCGTCGAGGACGACGATGGGCGCTCCCGGCCTCTCGGCGCGGACGACCATCTCACGAAGCCCATCGACGGAGAACGCGTCACCGCCTGGATCCGCCGGGTCGTCGGGACGAGCGTGGAGGTGCGCGCGGCGATAGCCCTCGCGTGAGGTGCGCCGCCCAGCGCTAGCATGCCTCCGCGGCGTGCACGCCAAAGGAGGTATCGCGACCGCGTGAGCGAGCGGATCGCCATCTACCCAGGCACCTTCGACCCGCCGACGAACGGGCACCTCGACATCGTCGACCGCGCGGCGAAGCTCTTCGACCGCGTCGTCGTCGCCGTCGGGATGAACCTCGCGAAGAAGACGTTCTTCAGCGACGAGGACCGCATCGCCCTCATGCGTGAGGCCTGCGCGCGCTTCCCCAACGTCGAGATCCGCGGCTTCGACACGCTCACCGTCGATCTCGCGCGCTCGGTCGGCGCGCGCTTCGTCATCCGCGGCATCCGCGCGCTCTCGGACTTCGAGTTCGAGTTCGAGATGGCGAACATGAACCGGAAGCTCGCGCCCGAGGTCGAGATGGTGTTCCTCATGACCTCGCCGGAGTACCTCTTCCTCTCGGCGTCGCGGGTCAAGGAGCTCGCGGCCTTCGGCGCGAAGGTCGACGCGATGGTGCCGCCCAACGTCGCGAAGCGGCTCGCGGCGCACGCGAACGCGCACTCGCTGCGCACCGGCGCCACGGAGCCGTCGGACTAGACGACCGGTGGGGATCCTCCTCGCCGTCGACGTCGGCAACACGAACGTCGTGATCGGCGCGTACCGCGGCCGCCAGCTGGTGCGCACGTGGCGCGCGGCGACGCAGGTCGATCGGACCGAGGACGAGCTCGCCGTCATGATCGACGGGCTCCTCGCGCGCGAGGAGCTCGGCCTCGACGACATCGACGCGATGGTCGTCGGCAGCGTCGTCCCGCCGATCACGCTCGCGCTCACGCGCTTCTCGGACCGCCAGCTCGAGAGCGGCGCGCTCGTCATCGGGCCGGGAGTGAAGACGGGGGTCCGCCTTCGCGTCGACAACCCCTCCGAGGTCGGCGCGGACCGCATCGCGAACACCCTCGCCGCGCACCGCCGCTACCCCGGGGGGCCCGTCGTCATCGTCGACTTCGGTACGTCGACGAACTTCGACGTGGTGAGCGCGGAGGGCGACTTCCTCGGCGGCTCGTTCGCGCCGGGCGTCGAGGTGTCAGCCGAATCGCTGTTCAACCGCGCCTCGCGGCTCTTCCGGGTGCAGCTCACTCCGCCGCGGGAGGCCATCGGCAAGAACACCGCGGACTGCCTGCGCTCCGGGATCGTCTTCGGCTACGTCGGCCTGGTGGAGGGTCTGCTCGCGCGGATCCTCGCGGAGCTGGGAGGGTCGCCGCGCATCATCGCGACCGGTGGCCTCGCGACGACGATCGCTCCGCTGACGTCGAGGATCGAGCGCGTCGACGAGGACCTCACGCTCGAGGGCCTGCGTCTGCTCTGGGAGCTGAACAACGCATGAACGACCTCGGGATCCTCAAGGGGAAGCTCGTCGTGCTCGGGGTCTCGGGATCGATCGCCGCGTACAAGGCCGTCGAGCTCGCGCGCCATCTCACGCAGGCGGGCGCGGCGGTGCAGGTGGTCATGACGCGCTCGGCGACGGAATTCGTGCAGCCGCTCACGTTCCAGGCGCTCACCTACCGGCCCGTCGAGATCGAGATGTTCTCGGGCATCGACGACCGCGCCGCCGGGCACGTCTCGATGGGGGTCAACGCGGACTGCATCGTCATCGCTCCGGCGACGGCCCACGTCGTCGCCCGGCTCGCGCACGGCTTCGCCGACGACCTCCTCGCGACGACGGTCCTGGCCTCGAGCGCGCCGGTCATCGTCGCGCCGGCCATGGAGACGCACATGTGGCAGAACGCGGCGACGCGCGCGAACGTCGCGGCGCTGCGCGCGCGCGGGGTGCGCGTCGTCGAGCCCGAGTCGGGCGAGCTCGCCTCGGGGATGAGGGGACAGGGGCGGCTCGCGGCGATCGAGCGGATCGAGGCCGAGGTCCTCGACGCGGTGCGCGCGCGCTCCCGGCGCCTGGCGGGGCGATGCATCGTCGTTACCGCCGGCCCGACGCTCGAGCCCATCGACCCCGTCCGCGTGATCACCAACCGCTCGAGCGGGAAGATGGGGTACGCGATCGCGAGCGCCGCGCGCGACGCCGGCGCCGAGGTCACGCTCATCACAGGGCCCACGGCGCTCGACGCACCGTACGGGGTCCGCGTCGTGCCGATCGAGACCGTCGCCGAGCTGCGCGACGCCGTCCTCGCGTGCCTTCCCGACGCCGACGCGGTCGTCATGGCCGCGGCGATCGCCGACTACGGCGCGGCCGAGATGAGCCCGGCGAAGCTCAAGAAGAAGGACCTCGGCGACGAGATGACCCTGCGCCTGGTCCGCACGCCGGACGTGCTCTCCGCAGTCGTCGGAGCGCGCGGCTCGGGCACGCTCGTCGTCGGCTTCAAGGCGGAGACGGGCGACCCCGTCGCCGAGGCCGAGCGGATGTTGAAGGAGAAGGGTCTCGACCTCGTCGTCGCGAACGATGTGAGCGAGGACGTCTTCGGCTCCGAGACCGACGAGGTGACGTTCGTGAGCGTCGACGGCACCGAGAGGCTCGAGCGCATGCCGAAGATCGAGGTCGCGCGCCGCCTCGTCGAGAAGATCGCCGAGAGGATCGGCCAGCCCCGCTCGTGAGCGTCGAATGGATCACCTTTGACTGCTATGGCACGCTCATCGACTGGGAGAGTGGCATCACGGACGCGCTCCTCCCGCTGCTCCCGCCGGTGACCGACCGCGTCGCGCTCGCCGTTCGCTACATCGAGGTGGAGGCGGAGGTCGAGCAGGGCCGGCACCTCCCGTACCGCGAGGTGCTCGATCTCGCGAGCCGCCGCCTCCTCGAAGAGAGCGGCCGTCCGCTCGCGCCGGAGCGGCCTTCGCCGCTGCCCGCGTCGCTGCCGTCGTGGCGGCCGTTCCCCGAGGTACCGGGCGCGCTCGCCGAGCTGCGCCGGCGTGGCTACCGCTACGCGATCCTCTCGAACGTCGACAACGACCTCCTCGCCGCGTCGATCCGCGCCATGCGGATCGAGCCGGACCTCACGGTCACGGCCGAGGACGCACGCAGCTACAAGCCGGCGCCCGGGCACTGGCACCGCTTCGCGGAGCGCACGGGAGCGGGTCCGCGGAACACCCTGCACGTCGCGGCGAGCCTGTACCACGACATCCGCCCGACGACCGCGATGGGCTACCCGAACGTGTGGATCGCGCGACGGCCCGAGCCGCTCGCGGGCGCGACGCCCACGCGCACTCTCCCCGACCTGGCCCGTCTACCGGATACCGTCGACGAGCTGTCGCGGGCCTAGCGCACCGCGATACCATGCGATCGACGCCGGGACCGGCACGCATGGCCGGCCTGGACGGAGGTGCGAGATGCCCGAGCAGCAGCCCGCCGGTGCCTACGGCGGCGGACCGGCGATCCCCGCGAAGAAGGTGACCGTCCCCGAGATCGTCCAGATGAAGAGGGACGGACGCAAGATCGCGATGATGACGGCCTACGACGTCGCCTTCGCGCGGCTCGTCGATCAGGCCGGGATGGACATCATCCTCGTCGGCGATTCGCTCGGCATGGTCATGCTCGGCTACCCGACGACGGTCCCGGTGACGATGGACGACATGGTGCGTCACGCCGCGGCCGTCTCGCGCGGCGCGAAGCGCGCTCTCCTCGTCGGCGACATGCCCTTCGGCTCGTACCAGACCGGACGCGACGACGCGATCCGGAACGCGACGCGCTTCCTCAAGGAAGCGGGCATGGACGCGGTGAAGCTCGAGGGCGGACACGAGGTCGTCGAGACGACGCGGGCCCTCGTCGAGAGCGGGATCGCGGTCATGGGCCACGTGGGCCTCACGCCGCAGCGCGTCGCCCAGTTCGGCGGCTTCAAGGTCCAGGCGAAGAGCGCCGAGGCCGCGCGCGTCCTCATCGACGACTGCGTCGCCCTCGAGCAGGCGGGCTGCTTCTCGATCGTGATCGAGAGCGTCCCCGCCGCGGTCGCCGTGCTCGCGACGGAGCGCGTGCGCATCCCGACGATCGGCATCGGCGGCGGCGTGGGCTGCGACGGGCAGGTGCTCGTCCTCCACGACGCGCTCGGCCTCTTCGGGGAGTTCAAGCCGAAGTTCGCCAAGCGCTACGCCGACCTCGGGCCGATCGTCGTCGAGGCGCTCGAGCGCTACGGCCGCGAGGTCCGCGACGGCGTGTTCCCCGACGACGAGCACTCCTTCTCGATGAAGGAGAGCGAGCGCGCCGAGCTTGAGCGTGCGCTCTCCGAGCCGAGACGCCCCAAGAAGGTGGTGTAGCCGCTCGGTGCGCGTCGCCATCCTCGGGATGGGCGCGATCGGCCACGTCGTCGCCCGCGCGCTCGAGGGCCGCGCGGACCTAGTCCGCGTCGACCGCACGCGCTCCCCGCTCCGGGCGGGCGAGCCGCCCGTCGACGCGGTCGTCGTGTGCACGAAGACGTACGGGACCGCGTGGGCCGCGGAGATGGCCGCCCGCGTCATCGCGCCCGACGGCGTCGTCGCGACGGTCCAGAACGGCCTCGGGAACATGGAGACGCTCGCGGAGCGCGTCGATCCGCGGCGGCTCTCGCTGGGATCGATCTACGTCGGCGCCGAGCTCGTGAACGGCGCGCTCGATGCAACGGGGCCGGGTCGCGTCGAGCTGGGGAGGCCGACCGATCCGGGGGCACGCGCGAGCCTCGAGAGCCTCGCCGCGACGATGGCCGACGGCGGGATGGCGGTCACCGTCGTCGACGATCCGCTCCCGACCGTGTGGAAGAAGCTCGTCGTCAACGCGGCGATGAACCCCACGACCGCGCTCTTCCGGCTGCGGAACCCCGAGCTGCTCGAGCATCCCGCGGGCCGCCCGCTCGCGGACGAGCTCGCGCGCGAGGCGGCGCGCGTCGCGACGGCGGTCGGCGTGCCGATCGATCCGGACGAGGCCCCGGGGATGTGGCACCCGGTCACGACATTCGTGAACCGGTCGTCGATGTTCCAGGACATGGAGGCCGGACGCGCGACGGAGGTCGACGCGATCAACGGCGCCGTGGTGCGGGAGGGCGAGCGCGTGGGCGTCCACGCGCCGGTGAACGAGGCGATCACGGTCCTGGTGAAGGCGGTCGAGAAGACACGCTGAGCGCCATCACCGACGTCCCCGGGGTACGCGTCGGCCACTGGAGCGACGAGCACGCCCTGACCGGCTGCACCGTCGTCCTCTTCGACGGCGAGGCGACCGCGGGAGTGAGCGTCCGCGGCGGATCGCCCGGGACGCGCGAGACGGACCTGCTCGATCCCCTCAAGGTCAATGAGCGGATCGACGCCATCTGCCTCGCCGGGGGATCGGCGTTCGGCCTCGCCGCGGCCGACGGCGTCATGCGCTGGCTCGAGGAGCGCGGGCGCGGACGAAAGGTCGCGAACGCGGTCGTCCCCATCGTGCCGGCGGCGATCGTCTTCGACCTCTCGGTCGGCGATCCGAGCGTCCGCCCGGGGCCGCCACAGGGCTACGCCGCGTGCGAAGCGGCGACCGGCGAGGCGCCGCGCGAGGGCGCGGTCGGCGCCGGCACCGGGGCGACGGTCGCGAAGCTCATGGGCCGCGAGCACGCGCGCCGCGGCGGGGTCGGCACCGCCGCGCGGCGCGTCGCCGACGTCACGGTCGGCGCGCTCGTCGTCGTCAACGCCGTCGGCGACGTGGTCGAGGAGGACGGATCGCTCGTCGCCGCGCTCCCGGGAACGAAGCGGATCGTCGATCGCCTGCTCGCGGGCGAGCGCCCCGCGATCCGCACGGGACGCGAGGCGACGACGATCGGCGTCGTGGCGACCGACGCGCTGCTGTCGAAGACCGAGGCGAGCTGGCTCGCGTCGGTCGCGCACGACGGCATCGCGCGGGCGATCCTCCCCGCGCACGGCCGCGCCGACGGCGATACGGTCTTCGCCGCGTCGACCCTGCGCGGTCCGCGCATCGACCTCGAGACGCTCGGTGCGTTGGCCGTCGAGGTGACCGCGGAAGCGATCAGGCGCGCCCTTCGCTGACGGCGCACCGCCCGTGACCTGCTACTATTTCGGCAGATACCGAAATATGGCCGGAGCGAACGGGGTCTTCAGGGCGCTCGGCGATCCGACGCGGCGCGAGATCCTGCGCCTGTTGCGGCGCCGGGACATGACGGCGGGCGAGATCGCGGACCGCTTCCCGCAGGCGCGGTCGACGCTGTCGGAGCACCTCCGCGCGCTGCGCGAGTCCGAGCTCGTCGTTGCGGAGCGGCAGGGGACCACCATCCGCTACAGCCTGAACCTGGCCGTCGTCGAGGACGTCGCGTCGAGCGTCATGGAGCTGCTCGGCGTCGGCCGCACCCGGAGGACGCAATGAAGACGACCTGGCGCGTCGAGATACCCCAGCTCGCGGTCCTCGGCCTCATGTTCGTCGGCGCGGCGGTGACGCTGCCGACCGCGCCCGAGCGCGTCCCCATCCACTGGGGGGTGACGGGCCGTCCGGACGGCTACGCCGCGGCCTTCCCCGGCCTGTTCGCGATCCCCGCCGTCACGCTCGCGACCTACCTCCTCCTGCTCGTCATCCCGGCGATCGACCCGGGGCGAGCGAGCTACGCGACGTTCGCCGACGTGTACCTCTTCGTCCGCCGCCTCATCCTGGCCTTCTTCGCCGTCATCGACGCCGTCGTCCTCCTCGCGATCCGCGGCGTGGCCGTCGACGTCAGCCTCGTGATCCCGCTCGTGGTCGGGGCCCTGCTGGTCCTCCTCGGCAACGTGATGGGGAAGATCCGGCCGAACTGGTTCGTGGGGATCCGCACGCCGTGGACGCTGTCGAGCAAGCTGTCGTGGACGCGGACCCATGCCGTCGGTGGTCGCGTTTTCGTCGTCGTCGGGCTCGCGTTCCTCCTCGCGCCCCTCAGCCGGGCGACCGGTCTCGGATCGCCGGCGTTGTGGTCCAGGGTCGACCTCGCCGTCGTCGCGGTGGGCGTCGTCTTCCTCGTCGTGTACTCGTACCTCGTCTGGCGCTCGGACCCGGAGCGGGTCCCGCCGGCGGGCACCTTGCCGTCCGACGGGCACGGCTAGTCCGAAGGGCCCTCGCCCCTCTTCGATACCCTTGAGGTGATGCCGCGCGCGGTGATCCTCGGGGGAGCACGGACGCCGTTCGTGAGGGCGGGGACCGCCTTCGCCGAGCTGGACGTCCTCGACCTCGCGAAGGCCGCGACGAGCGAGGCGCTCGCGCGCTCGGAGGTCGATCCGGGCGAGGTCGACGAGGTGATCATGGGCAACGTCGCCCGCCCCGTCGCGTATCACAACCTCGCGCGCGAGGTCGTCCTCTCGCTCTCGATGCCGGCGCGCATCCCCGCGTTCACCGTCGGGCTCGCGTGCGCGTCCGCGTGCGTCGCGATCACGAGCGCGGCCGACCACATCACCGGCGGGAGCGCCGATGTCGTCGTCGCCGGCGGCAGCGAGTCGCTCACGAACATCCCGCTGACGCTCACGCCGAAGCTCGCGCGCGCCCTCGTCGCCGCGAGCATGGCCAAGACGCTGCCGGCGAAGGCGACGAGCCTCGCGCACGTCCGCCCCGCGGACATCGCGCCCGTCGCGCCGGGGATCCGCGAGACCTCGACCGGGCTGACGATGGGTGAGTCGGCGGAGCGCATGGCGGCGATCAACGCGATCTCGCGCGCGGAGCAGGATCGCTGGGCGCTGCGCAGCCACCAGCTCGCGGCGACAGGCTGGAAGGACGGCCGCCTCGCGCGCGAGGTCGGACCCGTGTACGTGAACTCGCACGCCGTCACGGCCGACGGGCACATCCGGAAGGACTCGACGCTCGAGAAGCTCGCGACGCTGTCGCCCGTCTTCGACCGCGAGCACGGCACCGTCACCGCCGGCAACTCCAGCCCGCTCACCGACGGCGCCGGCGCCGTCGTCCTCGCGAGCGACGAGCGGGCGCGCGCGATGGGCCGCGAGCCGCTCGCGGCGATCCGCGCCTACGCGTACACCGCGGTCGACCCCGCGGACCAGCTCCTCATCGCGCCGGCGTACGCGATCCCCATCGCCCTCGAGCGGGCCGGCATCGCGCTCGACGACGTCGACGTCTTCGAGATGCACGAGGCCTTCGCCGCCCAGGTCCTCTCGACGCTGAAGGTGCTCGAGCAGAACGGCGTCGGGCGGATCCCCGAGGAGAAGCTCAACGTCATGGGCGGCTCGATCGCCCTCGGCCACCCCTTCGGGGCGACGGGCGCGCGTGTCGTCCTCACGCTCGCGCAGGAGATGAAGCGCCGCGGCGCGCGCTACGGCCTCGCGAGCGTGTGCGCGGCGGGCGGCAACGGCGCCGCCATCGTCCTGGAGCGCGCGGCGTGATCACCGAGAAGCCCCCGGAGGGCGTCACCGCGGCGGCCGCGCGCGGCCCGTCCGTCAGGTTCGTCCCGGCCGACGCGAACGGCGTCGCGCGCATCATCATCGACCGCCCCGACGATCCGGTCAACGCGGTCGATGGCGCCCTCATCCTCGACCTCGCGAGCGCGGTCGCCGCGGCGCGCGCGGCGCATCCGAAGGGTCTGGTCGTGATGAGCGGGAAGACCGACCAGTTCATGGCCGGCGCCGACTTCCGCCAGATCACGACGTCGTCGGCGGCGGACCTCGAGCGCGCCAGCCGCGAGATGCAGCGCGTGATGGACGAGCTCGCGTCGCTCCCGTTCATGACGGTGGCCGCCATCAACGGACCCGCCATCGGCGGCGGCCTCGAGCTCGCGCTCGCGTGCGACCGCCGGATCGTGGCCGACGCGCCGCACGTGCGCGTGGGAAGCACCGAGGTGCGCCTGGGCATCCTCCCCGCGGCGGGGGGCACGCAGCGCCTCCCGCGCCTCGTCGGCCTGCCGCGCGCGCTCGACCTCATCCTGAGCGGACGCCTCCTCGGCGCGCGGCGCGCGCTGCGGACGGGCGTCGTCGACGAGATCGTCCACCCCGCGGTGCTCCTCCGAGCCGCGAGCGACGACGCGCTGAAGGCGCGCAAGGCGGCGCCCGCCGGCGGCGCCACCGCGGCGGAGCGAGCGGCGACGTGGCTCGGTCCGGCGCGCGCGTTCGCGCTCTCGCAGGCGCGCAAGCGCGTCCTCGCCGAGACGAAGGGCCTCTACCCGGCGCCGCTGCGCGCGCTCGACGCCGTCGCTGCGGGGCTGGCGAAGGGGATGCCCGCCGGCCTGGAGGCGGAAGCGCGCGCCTTCGGCGAGCTCGCGTCGAGCGCGACCGCCCGCAACGTCGTCGCGCTCACGCTGCTCGGGCTTCGTCAGAAGAAGGCCGTGTTCGACGGCCTCGGCACGCCGCGTCCGCTGCGCAACGCGGGCGTCGTCGGTCTCGGCTTCATGGGATCGGGCATCGCGCAGGCGGCCGCCGCTGCCGGGATGCTCGTGCGCGGGCGCGACCGCGACGCCGCCGCGGTCGCCAAGGGCCTCGCGAACGTACGCAAGCTGACGACGGACGCGGCGAAGAAGGGCGTCTTCGAGCGGCGCGAGGCCGCGCGGATCGTCGGCCGCGTCAGTGGCGGCGCGGACCTCACCGGCTTCCGCCACGCCGACATCGTCATCGAGGCGGTCTTCGAGGATCTCGCGCTCAAGCGCGGCGTCATCGCCGAGCTCGAGGAGGTCCTCCGTCCGGACGCCGTCATCGCCTCGAACACGTCGGCGCTCCCGATCGGGGAGATCGCGCGCGGCGCGCGGCATCCCGAGCGCGTCGTCGGGATGCACTTCTTCTCGCCGGTCCACAAGATGCCGCTCATCGAGGTCATCCGCCCCGAGGGTGCCGACGGCGACGCGGTCGCGACGGTCGTCGGCGCGGCGAACGCGTTCGGCAAGACGCCCATCGTCGTTGCGGACGGCCCCGGCTTCTACACGACGCGCGTCCTCTCGCTCATGATCGCCGAGGCGTTCGTCATGGTCACCGAGGGCGTCGCCATCGACGCCATCGACCAGGCCATGACCGCTTTCGGCTGGCCCGTAGGGCCGCTGCGCCTCGCCGACGAGGTCGGCCTCGAGGTCGGCGCGCACGCGTCGGCGACCGTCCTGGCGGCGCGCGGCATCACCGCGCCGGCGGTGGTCGAGCGCCTCATCGCCGAGGGCTTCAAGGGCAAGGGCCGCGGCGGCGGCTTCTACCTCTATGAAGGGGCGAAGCGGCCGGTGAACCCGCGCGTCTACCAGCTCCTAGGCGTCACGCCGCGCCCGACGAGCGAGGACGTCGCGGAGCGCCTCACGCTCACGTTCGTCAGCGAGGCGGCGCGCTGCTTCGACGAGGGCATCCTGCGCTCGCCGGCCGAAGGTGACCTCGGCGCCGTCCTCGGCCTCGGCTTCCCGCCCTTCCTCGGCGGGCCGTTCCGCTACGCGGACGCCCTCGGCGATCGGATCGTCGCGGCGCTGGAGCGCCTCGCCGCGGCGCGCGGGCCGCGCTTCATGCCGACGGACGCGCTGCGGACGAAGCGGCCTT
>JAJYLV010000042.1 GCA_021787445.1 Chloroflexota bacterium
GTGAGGTCCGCGGCGAAGGCCTCCGGGTCGAGCCCGAGCGAGTCGATCACCTCGACGAGCCCGTCGCGCTGCTCCGGCGGCGTCGTGCGGATCCATCCGCGCACGACGTCCTCGGGCTCGACGGCGTCGGCGCCGCGCTCGTTCGCCGCGATCTCCGCCTCGTCGCGCGCGCTCGCGCGCGCGAGCTCACGGAGCGTCGCGGGCACCATGTCGACGAGCGACGCGAGCATCCGGTCGGCCGATCCCTCCCAGCGCATCGACGCGGGCGGGAGCTCCTCGTCCGGGTGCTCGGGTGGCGGTCCGCTCACGCGATCGCGTCGATACCCGTGGCGAAGCGGCCGATGATGAGCTTTTGGATCTGCGACGTGCCCTCGTAGAGGCGGTTGACGCGCGCGTCGCGGTAGTACCGCTCGACGGGGAACTCGTCGGAGAAGCCGTATCCGCCGTGCACCTGGATGGCGCGGTCGGCGCACCGCGACGCGATCTCCGCGGCGTACAGCTTCGCGATGCTCGTGGCGCGCGTGCTCGGCCGGCCCGCGTTCTTCTCGTGTCCCGCCTTGTACACGAGGAGCCGCGCCGCCTCGGTCTCGACGATCATGTCGGCGATGAGCTCTTGGACGAGCTGATACGAGGCGATGGGCTTGCCGAAGGTCTTGCGCTGCCCGGCGTACGCGACGGACGCGTCGATGCAGGCCTGCGCGATGCCGACGGCGCCTGCCGCGACGGAGTAGCGGCCGCCGTCGAGCGCCGTCATCGCGATCTTGAAGCCCTGCCCGAGCTCGCCCAGGCGCTGGCCGTCGGGGACGCGGACGTGGTCGAAGACGAGCTCGCTCGTGTTGCTCGAGCGCAGCCCCAGCTTGCCGTGGATGGTCGGCGCGTCGTAGGGGTGCTGGTCGCGCTCGAGGAGGAACGCGCTGATGCCGTGCGCCTTCGGCGCCGACGGGTCCGTCCGCGCGAAGACGAGGGCGAGCTTCGACATCCCGCCGTTCGAGATCCACATCTTCCGGCCGTTGACGATCCAGTCGTTCCCGTCCTTCACGGCCGTCGTCGCGAGGCCGGCGGCGTCGCTCCCGTAGCCCGGCTCGGTCAGGCCGAAGCAGCCGATCCACTCGCCGCTGCACAGCTTGGGGAGGTATGTCCGCTTCTGCTCCTCGGTGCCGAACTTGAGGATCGTGAGCTCGACGAGGGAGATCTGGACCGACAGGGTCGTGCGGACGGAGGAGTCGGCGCGTCCGACCTCCTCGGTGATGATCGCGTGGCTGATGTAGTCGATACCCATCCCGCCGTACTGCTCGGGCACCGGCCCGCCGAGGAGGCCGAGCGGCCCCATCTTCTTCAGCACCTCGTGCGGGAACGTCATGCTGCGGTCGCGCTCGCGCGCTCCAGGCGCGATCTCCTGATCGGCGAAGTCGTGCGCGAGCTTGCGGATCTGCTCTTGCTCGGGGGTCAGATCGAAGTCCATTGATGCTCCCTCAGCCTTCCTGCGATGGCGTCAGCCTAGCGTCCCGACCGTTCCAGCATCGTGTCAGACATGCCCTCATCATGGATGCTCGGCTGTGCGCCACGGAGGGATCGACATGCGGTATGAGGGCATGATCGCGGAGACGGTCGGGCTGCGCGGGCACGGCGGCGTGGAGGTCGCGTCGTACACGGCGCGGCCGCTCGGCCCGGGTCCGTTCCCCGGGCTCGTCGTCGTCCATCACGCGCCGGGGTGGGACGACTGGTGCAAGGAGGTGACGCGGCGCTTCGCGCACCGCGGCTACGCCGCCACGTGCCCGAACCTGTACGCGCGCGAGGGCGAGGGCGATGCCGACGACATCGGTGCCCGCGTCCGCGCCGCCGGCGGCGTGCCGGACGACCAGGTCATGGGCGACCTGCAGGCGGCGACGGACTTCCTGCGGGCGCAGGCCTACTCCAGCGGCACGGTCGGCGTCATCGGCTTCTGCTCCGGCGGACGGCACACCTACCTCGCGGCGTGCACGCTCGAGGGCCTCACCGCGGCGGTCGACTGCTGGGGCGGCGGCGTGGTCGTCGACGACCCCTCGCAGATCACGCCGAAGCGTCCGGTCGCGCCGGTCGACCTCACGTCGAAGCTGAAGGTCCCGCTGCTCGGCATCTTCGGCAACGAGGACAAGAACCCGACCCCGGATCAGGTCGACCGGACCGAGGCGGCGCTGAAGAAAGCGGGGAAGGACTACGCGTTCCACCGCTACGACGGCGCCGGCCACGCGTTCGTGTGGACGGTGCGCCCGTCGTACCGTCTCGACCAGGCGCTCGACGCGTGGGGGAAGATCGACGACTTCCTGGCGCGGCACCTCTCGTAGGAGGACGACGATGTGCACGTACATCACCGAGCCCGTCGACCTCGAGGGGAGCGCGAAGGGCGCGCGCGGCTGGCAGCGCATCGAGCGCGCGCACGTCTCGTTCGATCACCCGCAGCATGCGCCGCTCGATCACGCCCTCGAGATCGACCTCATCGACGGAAGCGGAGCCCGCGTCGCGGTCGAGCTGAGCGCCGCCTCCGCGCGGGCCTTGATAGGCGCGATGGAGCGCTCGCTCGAGCGCGGCGAAGCGGAGACGGGAGAGGGCGCGGCCTAGGAGGAGCGGACGAGCTTGGCGCCCAGCGTCTTCTCCAGCTCGCGCAGGGCGTTACGGTGCGCCTCCTCGTCGAACGACGTGACGCCGTCCTCGACGACCTCGACGGCATAGCCGAGGTTGCGCGCGTCGGCGGCGGTGTAGAGGACGCAGATGTTCGTGCAATCGCCGGCGAGGCGGATGGTGTCGACCTTCTTCTCGCGCAGCGTGATGTCGAGGTCGGTGCCGAAGAAGCCCGAGTAGCGGCGCTTGGGCACGATCACGTCGTCCGCGCCCGGCGCGAGCTCGGGGACGATCTCCGCGCCCGGCGTCCCGACGAGCGCGTGCGGCGGGAACATCCCGAACTCGGCGTCGTCGGGCATGTGCGCGTCCGTCAGGTAGACGACGAGCTCGCGTGCGGCGCGCGCGCGCTCGAGCTCGCGCTGGATGACCGGGACGACGAGCGCCATCGACGGCCCGCAGTAGAGGGCCCCGCCTTCGCGCACGAAGTCGTGGATCATGTCGACGACCACGAGCGCGCGCGTCATGGCACTACCCGCGCACGAAGCGCCAAGCGCCGGGGAGCGCGAGCGCGGCGACGACGAGCTTGTACGCGTCGCCCACGACGAACGGGATCAACCCCGCGTCGAGGAGCGGGACGGGCAGCGGGAAGCGCGCCAGCCAGAGGAGGCCGAAGGCGTAGATCGCGACCTCGCCCGCGAGCATCGCGGCGACGGCGGTCGGGAAGCGCCGGTCCCAGCCGCGCTGCGCGAGCGCGCCGACGACGGCCGCCGCCACGACGAATCCGACGAGGTATCCGCCGGTCGGCCCCGCGAGCTCGCCGAAGCCGGCGTTGCCTCCCGCATACACCGGCAGGCCGACGAGGCCTTCGACCATGTAGAGCGCCGCGCTCGCGACGCCGAGGCGCGCGCCGAGCGCCGCGCCGACGAGGAGGACGGCGAAGGTCTGTCCCGTGACGGGGACGGGGCTGAAGGGGAGCGGGATGCGGACCTGCGCCGCGAGGGCGATGAGCGCTGAGCCGGCGACGACCGCGGCCACGCGCCACGCGATGCGGTCGGGGACGACCGCCGCAATGAGAGGACGCGGTCGCGCGACGAGCATGCTCCCTCCTCCTGACTCGATGCCCTAGATGCGCTCGATGATCGCCGCGATGCCCTGACCGCCACCGATGCACAGCGACGCGAGCCCGTACTTCTTGTCGCGCTTCCGGAGCTCGTACGCGAGCGTGAGGGCGAGCCGCGCACCGGAGGCGCCGAGCGGGTGGCCGAGCGCGATGGCGCCGCCGTTGACGTTCGTCCTCTCGCGGTCCAGCCCGAGCTCCTTCTCGACCGCGAGGTACTGCGTGGCGAATGCCTCGTTGATCTCGACGAGGTCCATGTCCTCCACGCGCAGCCCGGCTCGCTGCAGCGCCTGTCGGCTCGAGGGCGCGGGGCCGATGCCCATGATGTCGGGGTCCACGCCGCACACGCCGCCCGAGACGATGCGCGCGATCGGCCGCAGGCCGGCCTTCGCCGCGGCCTCCGCCGACGCGACGACCACCGCGGCCGCGCCGTCGTTGATGCCCGACGCGTTGCCGGCCGTCACCGTGCCGCCTTTCTCGAAGCGGGCCTCGAGCTTGGCGAGCTTCTCCGCCGTGGTGTCGGCGCGGATGTGCTCGTCCTTGTCGACGGTCTGCACGCCCTTCCGCGTCTTCACCTCGACCGCCACGATCTCCTCGCTGAAGCGGCAGCTCTCGCGCGCCTTCGCCGCGAGCATCTGGCTGCGCAGGGCGAGCTCGTCCGCGGCCTCGCGCGTGATCCCGTACTTGCGACCGAGGTTCTCGGCCGTGTTCGCCATGCCGAGGCCGTTGTACGAGTCGACGAGCGCGACCCAGAGGTAGTCCTCGAGCTTCTGGTCGCCGAGGGAGAGGCCCCAGCGCGCGCCGCGGACCATGTGCGGCGCCATGCTCATGTTCTCCGCTCCGCCGGCGAGGACGAAGTCCGCCTGGCCGAGCTGGATCTCCTGCGCGCCGAGGAGGATCGCCTGCAGTCCGGAGCCGCACAGACGGTTCACAGTGAGCGCGGGGACCTCCTTCGGCACTCCGGCGCGCAGGCCGATGTGCCGCGCGAGGTAGATGGCGTCGCCGCTGGTCTGGAGGACGTTGCCGAAGATGACGTGTCCGATCCGATCGGGCTCGACCTTGGAGCGCTCGAGCGCGGCCTTCGCCGCGACGACGCCGAGGTCGGTCGCCGAAACGTCGCGGAGGGCGCCGCCGAACGTGCCGAACGCGGTGCGGGCTCCGTCGAGGATGACGATGTCCTTCATGGCCTAGGTCCCTTCAGTGACGGTGCGGGCGATGCCCGCCGCCACGTCCATTGTCCTCCCGCTCCCCGCCTCGACGCCCTTGATCCGACCGCTGCTGAACCCCTCGCGTATCGCTCGGTCGACGGCCTTCGCCGCGTCGCGCTCGCCGACGTGGTCGAGCATGAGCGCGAGAGCGCCGATCGCCCCCACCGGACTGGCGACGCCCTGCCCGGTGTACTTCGGCGCCGAGCCGTGGATCGGCTCGAACACCGAGACCTTGCCGGGATGGATGTTCCCCGACGCGCCGGTGCCGAGCCCTCCGACGATCGCCGCGCCGAGGTCGGTGATGATGTCGCCGAACAGGTTCGTCGTGACGATCACGTCGAATCGCTCGGGGTGCAGCACCATCCACATCGAGCAGGCGTCGACGTACATCGCGTCGTGCTCGACGTCGGGGTACTCGCGCCCGACCTCCTCGAGGACGCGGCGGTAGATGTCCTGGAGGCGCAGCGCGTTGGCCTTGTCCACGAGAGTGAGCCGCTTGCGCGGCCGCGTGCGCGCGAGCTCGAATGCGTAGCGGACGATCCGCTCGGTGCCGCGGCGGGTGAAGATCATCTTGCTCCACACGGCCTCGTCCGGCGTGCCCTCGGCCTCGACCTCGATGGGGCGGCCGTACACGTCCTCGGTGTTCTCGCGCACGACGACGATGTCGACGTCCTTCGTCGAGCGCCCCTTCAGGGGGCACAGCCGATCGTCGTAGAGGACGATCGGGCGCAGGTTCACGTAGAGGTCGAAGCCTCGGCGGAGCCCGAAGATGATGTCGGCCTCGGGCAGGCCGCGCGGGGCGTCGGGATGCCCGATGGCGCCGAGGAGGATGGCGTCGTACGACCGGAGCGGCTCGATCATCTCCTGCGTCACCCGGAAGCCCGTTGTGTACTTCTCCGCCGACCAGTCGACCGAGGTGCGCTCCGTACGGAATCCGAACCGCTTTTCGGCGGCGTCGAGCACGCAGAGCCCGGCGTCCGTCACCTCGGGGCCGATCCCGTCTCCGCCGATCACCGCGATGCGATATGTCCTGCTCACCGAGGGGATGCTGTCACGTTCTGGCGTGCCTCGCTCATTGACCAAGCGCCATGGCAGCCGTTAACGTGTGCATCCTGATGCGCCACCAGTCCGTCGTATCCCTTCCGATCGTCATCGCCGAGCTCCTCCTTACGAGGAGCGGACGAACGCTGGGAGGCGGCAGCTAGCGCGCACCAGGCAAGAGCAGAAGCGACCCGAAGCCTCCCGGCAAAAGCCGAGAGGCTTTTTTGGTGGCCCACGCGAGATAGGAGGGGCGGGACCGCATGGCGATCGAATACGTGGCCGTCGCGGTGACAGGGGCTGACTTGGATGCGCTGGCCGCCGGGCTGACCGGCGATACGCCCGGGCGGCTCGCGCCGGAGCGGCGCGCGCTGCCGGCGAAGGTGGCTGGCGTGCGCCGCCGTCCGGCGACGCTCGTCGTGCTGTGCGAGACGCGCGCGGGGGCGTCGCGCCGGGTCGTCGCGGACGCGGTCCGCGCCGCTGCGGAGCGCGTTCGCCCGGGCGGCGCTCCGGTATCCGTCGGCGCGGGCGGGCCCCACCGCGGTCCCGCCGGGGCGCAGACGGCGATGCTCGAGGCCGAGCACGCGCTCGCGGTCGGGCGCGCGATCCACGGCGACGGGCGGACGACGCACTTCGACGAGCTCGGCCCGTACTGCTTCGTCCTCGGACGCCCGCAGTCGGAGATCCGCGGATTCTGCGAGCGCGTCCTCGGTCCGCTCGCGACGGACCCCGAGCGCTACGAGGAGCTCGAACGCACGCTCGAGGAGTACCTGAAGTGGCACGGCAGCCTCAACGCCGTCGCGCGAGCCCTCTTCCTGCACCGCAACACGGTGCGCCAGCGCCTGCGCAAGATCGCCGAGATCACGGGGGCCGACCTGGGCGATCCGGATTCGCGCCTGGCCCTCCACCTCGCGGTGCTCGGTCGCAGGGCGCTCGATCAGCTCGAGGCGGGCGCCGCATGACGCGGGGCGTGCAGTCTGCCCTGAACGCGCGCATCGGCGTTGACTCGAAGGTCGCGCGACGCCTACGGTCGCTCGCAGATGAGCCGCGTATCACTGCTTCCGGGCCTCGTTCTCGTCCTCCTCGAGAGGACGCGGCACCCGCTGGGAGGCTAGCGGCTCAGCACTCGGATCCAAGCGCACGCGAGAGCCTCTCGGCAACGAGAGGCTTTTTTCGTTGACCAAGACAACATGAGGGGAGCGAACGAGATGGCAACGGCGATCGCGAGGCCGCAGCCCGAGCCGACCGCGATGAAGCGGGGTGCCGACCTCGTCTGCGTAGCGCTCGAGCGCTCGGGCGTCGACGTCGTCTTCGGGTACCCGGGCGGCGCGTGCCTTCCGATCTACGACGCGCTTCCGGACCATCCCGCTTTGCGGCACGTCCTCGTGCGGCACGAGCAGGGCGCCGCGCACATGGCCGACGGCTACGCGCGCGTCTCGGGGCGGCCCGGCGTCTGCCTCGTCACGTCCGGCCCCGGCGCGACGAACCTGGTCACCGGGCTGGCGTGCGCGTACATGGACTCCGTGCCGATCGTCGCCATCACGGGCCAGGTCGCGACGTCGCTCATGGGGCGCGACGCGTTCCAGGAGACCGATGTCCTCGGGATGGTCGGACCCGTCACGAAGCACGCGTTCCTCGCCCGCACGGTGGCGGAGATCGTCCCGACGATCGAACGCGCGATGCACGTCGCGCGGACCGGCCGTCCCGGCCCGGTCGTCGTCGACATCCCGAAGGACGCGCAGAACGCGTCGGCGACGCTACCCGACCCGGTCGTCCCCATCGACACGCGGTCCGCCCTCCCGGAGCGCGAGATCGACGAGGCCGCCGCGCTCCTGGAGCGTGCGGAGCGGCCGCTCATCATCGCCGGCCACGGCGTGCGCCTCGCGCGCGCGCACGAGGCGCTGCGCGACCTCGCGGAGCGCCTCGACGCGCCGGTCGCGATGACCCTGCTCGGCATCAGCGGCTTCCCGGAGGACCACGAGCTCGCCCTCGGCATGCTCGGCATGCACGGGAGCGCGATCACGAACCGCGCGGTCAACGCCGCGGACGTCATCCTCGGCGTCGGCCTGCGCTTCGACGACCGGGTCACCGGGAAGATCGCCGCGTTCGCGCCGCACGCGCGGATCATCCACGTCGACATCGACGCGACGCAGATCGAGAAGAACGTCCCCACCGCCGTCGGCATCGTCGCCGACGCGCGCGAGGCGCTCCGCGCGCTCGGCGTGCGCATCGCTCGGCGGTCGCACCCGG
This sequence comes from Chloroflexota bacterium, assembly GCA_021787445.1. Classification (GTDB taxonomy): domain Bacteria; phylum Chloroflexota; class Limnocylindria; order P2-11E; family P2-11E; genus JACPOT01. The sequence goes on from JAJYLV010000042.1 coordinate 8,212, forward strand.
AGTGGCGGGCACAGGTCTTCTCGCACACGAAGGCGCAGCCGCGGCTCGAGGCGTTCGAGGCCAGCGTCGAGCTCGCGCCACGCCCGGTCATCCACGCGATCCGCGAGGCCGCCGCGGACGACGCGTACTTCGTCGCCGACGTCGGCCAGCACCAGATGTGGGCGGCACAGCACCTCCGCTTCACGCACCCCGACCGTTTCCTCACCTCCGGCGGCCTCGGCGCGATGGGCTACGGCCTCCCGGCCGCGCTCGGGGCGCAGTACGCGCGGCGCGACGCGCAGGTGTGGGCGATCGTCGGCGACGGCGGCGTCCAGATGACGCTGCAGGAGCTCGGGACCGCGGTCCAGGAGGATCTGCCGGTCAAGGTCGTCGTCATGAACAACGGCTACCTCGGCATGGTCCGCCAGTGGCAGCAGCTCTTCTACGACGGGCGCATCTCGCAGACGCCGATCACGAGCCCCGACTACGTGAAGATCGCCGAGGCGTACGGCGTCGACGGGAGCGTCGTCGAGCACCGGAGCGAGCTCGGGCCGGCTCTGGCGCGGGCGGCCCGCCACGGCGGACCGGCCCTCATCGACGTCCGCATCGAGCGCCACGCCAACGTGTGGCCGATCGTTCCGCCCGGCGGCGCGAACGCCGACCTCATCGAGGAGCCCACGGCATGAGCGGGCCATCGACGTTCCGTCTCTCCGTCGACCGCTCCGAGGGGGCCCTCGAGCGCGTCCTCAGCGTCGTACGCCGGCGAGGGCTCGACGTCCACCGCTTCTGCGCGTCGCCCGCGGGCGACGGGCGGTGGGACATCGCGATCGACGCGGCCGCGAGCGAGGGCGAGATCGGCCTCGCGCTGCGGCAGCTCACCGCGCTCATGGACGTTCGTACCGCTCGGCTCGAGAGCGCGAGCGCGAGCCAGTAGCGAGCGAGAAGAAGGAGAAGGCAGGCAGATGGCGGAGATCACGTACGACAGGGATGTGGACCCGAAGGCGCTCGCGGGAGCGACGATCGCCGTCATCGGCTACGGCAGCCAGGGCCACGCGCACGCGCTGAACCTTCGCGACAGCGGCTACGACGTCGTCGTCGGGCTCGCCGCGGGCAGCAAGAGCTGGGCGAAGGCCGAGGCCGACGGCTTGGCGGTACGCGAGGTGAAGGACGCCGCCCGCAACGCGGACCTCGTCTCCATCCTCGTCCCCGACCAGCACCACCGCTCGGTGTACGAGACGAGCATCAAGCCCTTCATGGGCAAAGGTCGGACGCTCGTCGTCGCCCACGCGTTCTCGGTCCACTTCAAGCAGGTCGTCCCCGTCCCGGGCGCGGACGTCGTCCTCGTCGCGCCGAAGGCGCCGGGTCACCGCATGCGCGAGGTCTTCGTCGAGGGGCGCGGCGTTCCGTCGCTCTTCGCCGTCGCGCAGGACGCGAGCGGTCACGCCGAAGCGACGGCGCTCGCGTACGGCAAGGGCATCGGCAGCGGCCGCGCCGGCCTCATCAAGACGACGTTCCCCGAGGAGGTGGAGACCGACCTCTTCGGCGAGCAGACCGTCCTGTGCGGCGGGATCTCGGAGCTCATCAAGGCCGGGTTCCAGACGCTCGTCGACGCCGGCTACCAGCCGGAGGTCGCGTACTTCGAGTGCCTCAACGAGATGAAGCTCATCGTCGACCTCATCTACGAAGGCGGCCTCTCGTACATGCGCTACTCGGTGAGCGACACCGCGGAGTACGGCGACTACACGTCGGGCCCGCGGATCATCGACGATCACGTCAAGGACACGATGCGGAAGGTGCTCGCGGAGATCCGCGACGGCACGTTCGCGAAGAAGTGGATCGCCGAGTACGAGAAGGGCGCGCCGACCCTGCTCGCGACGCGCGCGCGTGAGCAGTCGTCGCAGATCGAGCAGGTCGGCCGGAAGCTCCGAGCGATGATGCCGTGGCTCCCGAAGAAGGGGATCGCGGTCGAGCTCGGCAAGGCCGCGCCGGACGGCACGGCGAAGGAAGAGGTGCACGCGTGACCACCGCAGAGATGGAGAAGCTGTCCGAGCGGCTGAGCAAGCTCGGGATGACGCTCGAGGGGGACCGCCTGCGACGGGCGGCCGCGATCGTGCTCGCGCACGGCAGCGACGCGTCGGAGATCTCGGACATGGCGCTCCTGTCGATCTGCGTCGAGGCGTACCGCCACCCCGAGAAGGAGACGCTGAAGATCGTATGAGCGTACGAAGGCGGCCCCGCCCCCCTCGGACCCCCCGGGGCCGATGAGCACCCAACTGGCCCGCGCGACGGGATCGGTGCTCGAGTCGATCGGGAACGACCCTTACGGGTCGTTCATCGACGAGACCATCGGCATCGTCACGCGCCACGGAGGCGACATCGTCTCGTTCGCCGTGGGATCGCCCGCTCCCGAGGCGCTCGCGCTCGCGCGCGTCGAGGAGCTCGTCGCGGACGTCCTCGCGCGCGACGGCGTGCGCGCGCTCAACTACGGGCTGACGGAGGGGGAGTCGGAGCTCCGCGAGATCATCGCGGTCGACGCCCGGAGGCGGGGCATCGACGCGTCGCTCGACGACGTCATCGTCACCGCCGGCGCGCTCCAGGCGATCGACCTCGTCTGCCGCGTCTTCCTGCGGCCCGGCGACGTCGTCGTCGCCGAGTCGCCGGCGTTCGCGAACGCCCTCTCGGCGTTCCGCAACCACGGCGCCGCCGTCCTCGAGGTCCCCACGGACGAGAGCGGGATCGACGTCGCCGCCGCGGCTCGCGCCATCCGGCGCGCTCCCGCCCCGCCCAAGCTCTTCTTCGTCGTCCCCAACTTCCAGAACCCGACCGGCGCGACGCTCTCCGAGGAGCGCCGCGACGCGCTCCTCGCGCTCGCGTCGAGCGTCGGCGCCGTCGTCGTCGAGGACGACCCCTACGGCCGCCTGCGCTACCGCGGCGAGGACCTGGTGCCCATCGCGGCGCGCTCGCGCGACCGCGTCATCCACCTCGGGAGCTTCTCGAAGGTGTTCCTCCCGGGCATCCGGGTGGGGTGGGCGATCGCGGATCCCGTCACGGTCCGCCGCATGTCCGCGGCGAAGCAGACGATGGACTCGTCCACGTCGACGCTAAGCCAGCGGCTCGTCGTCGCGTTCTACCGCCGCGGCGGCGTGCCGGCGCACATCGCGTCGCTGCGGCGCCTCTACAAGGAGAAGCAGGACGCCGCGCGCCAGGCGCTGACGCGGGAGTTCGCGGGGACGCCGGTCCGGTGGAGCGATCCCGACGGCGGCTTCTACTTCTGGATGGAGACGGGCGTCGACGCGCGCCGCTTCCTCGACGCCGCGCTCGAAGAGGGCGTCGCGTTCGTGCCCGGGGACGCGTTCACGACGACCGGCGGCTTCCGCGACGCGCTCCGCTTCTCGTACTGCGCCCCGACCTCCGATCGCATCGGCGAGGGCGTGCGCCGTCTGCGCCGGGCATTCGACCGTGTCGCCGACGGCGCCTAGGACGACCCTCGCGCAGAAGGTCTGGGAGCGGCACGTCGTGAGGCGCGCCGAGGGCGAGCCCGACCTCCTGTACGTCGACCTCCACCTCGTCCACGAGGTGACGTCGCCGCAGGCGTTCGACGGATTGCGGATGGCGCACCGGAAGGTCCGCCGGCCGGACCTCACGCTCGCGACGATGGACCACAACGTCCCCACCGACGCGGCGAAGCCCGACGACGTCGCGCAGAAGCAGATCGAGGCCCTTGTGCGCAATTGCCAGGAGTTCGGCGTCCGCCTCTACCCGATGGGCTCGCCCGATCAGGGGATCGTGCACGTCATCGGCCCGCAGCTCGGGTTCACGCAGCCGGGGATGGTCATCGTGTGCGGCGACAGCCACACCTCGACGCACGGCGCGTTCGGGTCGATCGCGTTCGGGATCGGCACGAGCGAGGTCGAGCACGTCCTCGCGACGCAGACGATCCCGCAGGCGCGCCCGCGGACGATGGCCATCACCGTCGACGGCGCGCTCCCGCCCGAGGTGAGCGCGAAGGACGTGATCCTCGGGATCATCGCGCGCATCGGCGTCGGCGGCGGACAGGGCACGATCGTCGAGTACCGCGGCTCGACCATTCGCGGCCTCTCGATGGAGGGCCGCATGACCGTCTGCAACATGTCCATCGAGGGTGGCGCGCGCGCGGGGATGGTCGCGCCCGACGACGTGACGTTCGCATACCTCGAGGGGCGGCCGTTCGCCCCCAGGGGCGCCGACTGGGAGCGCGCGCTCGACGACTGGCGCTCGCTCGCGACGGACGAGGAGGCGCCGTTCGACCGCGCCCTTCGCGTCGACGCGCGCGAGCTGCGGCCGTACGTGACGTGGGGCACGAACCCCGGCCAGGCGCAGACGATCGACGGCGCGGTGCCGGACCCCGACTCGCTCACCGACGGTGCCCGCCGCGAGGCCGCGCGCCGCGCGCTCGCGTACCAGGCGCTGCGCCCGGGCGTGCCCATCCGCGACATCGCCGTCGACGCCGTCTTCATCGGGTCGTGCACGAACGCGCGCATCGAGGATCTGCGCGCCGCGGCCGCCGTCCTCGCCGGGCGCCACGTCCGCTCGGGACTGCGCGCGCTCGTCGTTCCGGGCTCGGGCCGCGTGAAGGAGCAGGCCGAGCGCGAGGGCCTCGACCGCGTCTTCCGCGACGCCGGCTTCGAGTGGCGAAGCGCGGGGTGCTCGATGTGCCTCGGGATGAACCCCGACGTCCTTCGCCCGGGGGAGCGCTGCGCGTCGACGTCGAACCGCAACTTCGAGGGCCGGCAGGGCCCCGGCGGGCGCACCCACCTCGTCTCGCCCGCCGTCGCCGCCGCGACCGCGGTGAAGGGCACGTTCGCCCTGCCGTCGGACCTGCGCTGATGGATCCCGTGAAGCGGGTCCGCGGCCGCGCGCTGCCGCTCGACCGCGCGGACGTCGACACCGACCAGGTCATCCCGAGCTCCTACCTCAAGCGCATCGGCCGCACCGGCTTCGCCGACGGCCTCTTCGCGGCGTGGCGGCGCGACGCGTCGTTCGTCGCGAACGACCCGCGCTACGCGGGCGCGAGCGTCCTCGTCGCCGGCGCGAACTTCGGCTGCGGCTCGTCGCGAGAGCACGCCGCGTGGGCCCTCCGCGACGGCGGCTTCACGGTCATCGTCGCGCCGAGCTTCGCCGACATCTTCCGCTCGAACGCGCTGCGGACCGGCCTCGTTCCCGTACGGCTCGACGCCGCGCTCGTGACGCGGATCATGCGTGCGGTCGAGCAGGATCCCGCGGTCGAGATCGACGTCGACGTCGAGGCGGGCCGTGTGCGCGTCCCGTCGCTGGGGATCGACGAGCGCTTGGACCTGGACGACTTCACGCGCTCGTGTCTCGTGCAGGGTCTCGACGAGATCGGGCTGACGCTGCGCCACGACGCCGACATCGCGGCGTACGAAGCGCGCCGGCCAGCGTGGCGGCCGCGGATCGCGCCCGCCGGCACAGGGAGGGGATAGAGCCATGGCCAAGATGCCGTTCCAGTCCTACAAGCCGTTCACCCCGCTGGCCAACGGCCTGCCCGACCGGACGTGGCCGGCCAAGCGCGTCACGCGCGCCCCGCGGTGGTGCTCGGTCGACCTGCGCGACGGGAACCAGGCCCTCATCGATCCCATGGACCCGCCGCGCAAGCTGCGCCTCTTCCAGACGCTCGTCAGCATGGGCTTCACCGAGATCGAGGTCGGCTTCCCTTCGGCGTCGACACCCGACTTCGACTTCGCGCGGCAGCTCATCGAGGAGGACCTCATTCCCGACGGCGTGTGGATCCAGGTCCTCACGCAGTGCCGTCCCGAGCTCATCGAGCGGACGTACGAGGCGCTCCGCGGGGCTCCACGCGCGATCGTCCACTTCTACAACTCGACCTCGGTCCTCCAGCGGCGCGTCGTCTTCCGCGAGGAGAAGCCCGGCATCGTGCGCATCGCGACCGACGCGGCGCGGCTGTGCCGCTCGCTCGAGAAGCGCATCCCGGGCACCGAGATCCGCTACGAGTACTCGCCGGAGAGCTTCACCGCGACCGAGCCCGAGTTCGCGCTCGAGATCTGCCACGCCGTCATGGACGCGATCGAGCCGCGCGTAGACCGGCCCATCGTCCTCAACCTCCCGTCGACCGTCGAGTGCTACACGCCGAACGTGTACGCCGACGTCATCGAGTGGTTCGGGCGCAACGTGCGGGGCCGCGACCGCATCGTCCTCTCGCTGCACCCGCACAACGACCGCGGCACGGCGGTCTCCGCCGCGGAGATGGGGCTCCTCGCCGGCGCCGACCGGCTCGAGGGGACGCTCTTCGGCAACGGCGAGCGCACCGGCAACCTCGACCTCGTCACCGTGGCGATGAACCTGTTCAGCCAGGGCATCGACCCCGAGCTCGACCTGGCCGACCTCGACGGGCTGCGGCGCGTCGTCGAGTACGCGAACCGCCTGCCGGTGCACCCTCGGCACCCGTACGTCGGGGACTTCGTCTACACGGCGTTCTCCGGATCCCACCAGGACGCGATCAAGAAGGGCCTCGAGGCGCTGCCGCCCGACGCGCCGGTGTGGGAGGTCCCGTACCTTCCTATCGATCCGAAGCACGTCGGCCGCACCTACGAGGCGGTCATCCGCGTCAACAGCCAGTCCGGGAAGGGCGGCGTCGCGTACATCATGAAGGCCGAGCACGGGCTCGACCTCCCGCGCCGCCTCCAGATCGAGTTCTCGAGCGCGATCCAGAAGATCACCGAGGACACCGGGACGGAGATCTCGCCCGACGACATGTGGAAGGCGTTCGCCGCCGAGTACCTCCCGAGCGACCCCGCGATCGACCTCGTCCGCTACGAGACGCGCACGACCGGCACGGACGCGGAGGTCGACGCGGACATCCGCGTCGGCGGCGAGGTCCGCCACGTGGTCGGCGAGGGGAACGGCCCCATCGCGGCGCTCGTGCACGCCCTCCGCGGCGTCGGCATCGAGGTCGAGGTCGTCGACTACGCCGAGCACGCGCTCACCGCGGGCACCGACGCGAGCGCGGTCGCCTACGTCGAGGCGCGCGACGCCGACGGGCGCGTGCGCTGGGGCGTGGGCATGGACACGAGCGTGCTCACGGCGGGCCTGCGCGCGGTGCTGAGCGCCGCCGTGCGCCTCGGCGCCGTCGACGCGGTCCCCTCGAACGGAGTGACGATCGGCGCCTGAGGGCGTGCTCATCTGGCCGGCATCCAGCCCATCGTTCACCGCCCGAGGGTGCACGCGGCCAAGATACTTTGCCCTTCCAACTATCCTCGTGTCGTAGAAGACGCGGCGCCGGCCCGGGTGGCAGGAGTCAGGAATAGAGGGGTGCCGGGTGATCCGACCGCACGACGAGGGCTCCATCCGAGCGGGCGGCACGATCGCGCGGCTCAAGCGCCGGCAGCTGCTGCGGATCGGGTTCCTCGGCGGGACCGCCCTCGCCGTCGGCGAGATCACCGGCGTGTTCCTGCCCTTCTTCCACGTGAACAAGATCGTCGGCCTCGGCGGCAAGATCCCGGCGGGCAAGAAGTCCGACGTCCTTGCGGGCTTCACCTCCACCAACGACCACCCCGTCCTCTTCACCGAGGGCAAGTTCTTCCTCATCCACCCCCCGAACGCCATCGCCGCGGCCTACCGCCGCTGCACCCACCTCGGGTGCGCCGTGCCCTTCGTCGACTCGGAGGACCGCTTCCATTGCCCGTGCCACGGCTCGATCTACGACAAGCACACCGTCATCGTGCTCGGCGGCCCCGCCCCCCGCCCGCTCGACCTCTTCAACATCTCCGACACCAGCGGGAACCTCGTCGTCGACACGAACCCGCTCAAGCTGCTGGTGCGCTCCGAGAACAAGTGGGACCCGAAGTACGACCAGGTGAGCGACAGAGCCTGACGCGGCCCGCCGAGGGTCTCGCCGGTGACCGCCATTCGACGCGGTCGCTCAGCGGGCGTTCGCCCGGTCAGGCCCGGAGGCGTCATCACCGCGATCGGCGGCTGACGGCGCTCTTCGACAGGGGGCCTTCTCTCGACCGATAGGCTGCGCGTTGCGCGCGCTCCGCGCGCTGAGGGAGGAAGGCGATGAGCTTCGCCGTGAACTACAACGCCGTCGTCGCCGCCGCGGTCGTCGGGTCCGTCATCGGCGGGGTCTGGTACGGACCGGTCTTCGGCAAGAGGTGGAGCGCGCTCCTCGCGCGGCCAGGCGATCGGATGGGTCAGGCGCCGCTCGGCCTCGCCGTCGCCGTGGCCGCCGCGCTCGTCAACGCGTGGGCCCTCGCGTTCCTCGCGGTCAACGCGAACGTGACGGGCGCCCTCGACGGCATCGTCCTCGGGTTCTTCGCCTGGCTCGGCCTGATGGCCACCATCACGGCGACGATGACCGCCTTCGAGGGCCGCTCCTGGAAGCTGTGGCTGCTGAACAACGCGCACAACGTCCTCGTGCAGGCGGTCATGGGAGCGATCGTCGCCGCCTGGCGCTGACGCCCCTCGCCCCTTACCCGGTGACGGCGCCCTTCGAGGCGGAGGTCACCAGCTTCGCGTACTTCGCGAGCACGCCGGTCGTGTAGCGGGGGGCCGGCGGCGTCCACGCATTTGCGCGCTTCTCGAGCTCGGCGGGCGGGACCTCGAGCTCGAGCTTCCGCGTCGTCGCGTCGAGGCTGATGACATCCCCGTCCTTCACGAGCGCGATCGGTCCGCCGACGCCGGCCTCGGGCGCGACGTGGGCGACCATGATCCCGTGGGTCGCGCCGGAGAAGCGGCCGTCGGTGACGAGCGCGACCGTCTTCCCGAGGCCCGCGCCCTGGAGCGCGCCGGTGACGACGAGCATCTCGCGCATCCCGGGGCCGCCGCGCGGTCCCTCGTAGCGGATGACGATGACGTCGCCGGCCGTGATCTTGCCGTCCGTGATCGCCGCGAAGG